>JBHJNU010000131.1:0-7433 GCA_050330515.1 Flavobacteriaceae bacterium
CCTAAATTAAAGGCTATTCCTCCCAAAGGCCCATACCCGTTTTGAGTAACGGCAAGTTTAAGATGGCTGCCTTCTTGCCCTACGCTTTTGGCGTAGCCCGAATCTTGAAGCGCCTCGGCCATAAAGACCGGTGCCATGTTTCCTGGTCCAAAGGGCGCGAATTGTTTCAAAATTCGCATTAGTTTGGGGTTGATATCCTTAATTTCTATTCGGGCATCGATCAATAGTTCCGGTTGCAGCAGCTTGGGGTCAATGGTTTCTGAAACAACTTTTTCAAATTGCGCCTTGAAAGTTTCATACTGGTCTTCGAGCAATGTAAGTCCGGCCGCGTATTTATGCCCCCCGAATTGTTCGATACAATCGGCACAACCTTCTAAGGCATTGTACACATCAAAACCCTGTACCGATCTGGCCGATGCAGCCAGTTTATCGCCACTTTTTGTAAAGACCAAGGTTGGGCGGTAATACGTATCTGTCAATCGCGAAGCTACAATACCGATGACACCTTTATGCCAAGAATCTTTATAAACCACTGTGGTAAACCGATTTTCTTCTTTGTTCTGCTGTATTTGTGCCAAGGCCTGCTCGGTTATTTCTTGATCCAGGCTACGCCGGTCCAAATTATATTTTTCAATGCCGGCAGCGAACTTGTTGGCTTGTTCCATATCGGTTTCGGTAAGCAGGTTAACGGCATGCTGCCCATGTTCCATTCTGCCCGCAGCGTTGATGCGGGGCGCGATGATGAAGACCACATCGGTAATGGTCAATCGGGTCTTCTTTATTTGGTTGATAATGGCCTTAAACCCGATTCGCGGATTCGTATTGATGACCTCTAGCCCAAAATAGGCAAGCACTCGATTTTCACCGGTTATAGGAACAATATCTGCCCCGATAGCTGTCGCCACTAGATCCAGATAAGGAACCAGATCTTCAATGGAATCTCCTTTTCGCGATGCGAGGGCCTGAATTAGTTTAAAACCAACACCGCAACCACAAAGCTCGTCATAAGGGTATTCGCAATCTTCGCGTTTTGGATCCAAAACGGCTATGGCCTGGGGCAAAAATTCGCCTGGTCGGTGGTGGTCGCAGATGATGAAATCGATACCTTTTTCTTTTGCATAAGCGACCTTTTCAATCGCCTTTACACCACAATCTAGTGCTATGATAAGCGAAAAACCGTTATCTTCAGCAAAATCGATGCCTTGATATGAAACCCCGTACCCTTCATTATACCGATCAGGAATATACGTAGCAACATTAGGGTATTCTTGTGTTAAATAGGAAGAAACCAGGGCAACAGAAGTAGTTCCATCTACGTCATAGTCTCCAAAAACCAATATGTTCTCGTTGCTTTCTATTGCCATTTCGATACGCTCTACAGCGGCATACATATCTTTCATCAAGAATGGATCATGCAGGTCAGAAAGTTGCGGTCGGAAGAATTTTTTGGCTTCTTCATAGGTTGTGATACCTCTTTGAAGCAATAATTGCGCGACCAGATACTCTACCTTTAGCTCGGTTGCCAAGGCCTTAATCTGATGTTCCTCCGGTTTTGGTTTTATAGTCCAGCGCATTTTAAAGTTCTAGTGCAAGGGTGATTGTCCTTAACGCTTTATAGTAACTGAATGTAATACTTCACATTTTGTTTTTTGGTTATGTCGACTCTGATTTTTTAGGGTTCCGTATCTGGTAAATGACTATTACCTGAATTGCACTTGATCCATTAACCTTTACTTATTATGAAAAAAAGTCTTCATCTCCATCTGCGCAAACTGCCGAAACATCTCCATGACACCACAGTATTTTTCTACGGATAGGTCGACTGCTTTTTGAAGTTTATCCTCGTTCAAGCTTTTTCCGTGAAAATGGTATTCAATGGTAACCTTATCGTAGAACTTTGGATGTTCGTCGGTAAGATTAGCGATGGTTTCGATTGTAAATTCATCGACTTCCAATTTCATTTTTTTGATCAGTGACGCAACATCCAAACCCGAGCACCCTGCCAACGCCGAAAGCATCAAGGCTTTGGGCCTTAGGCCACTACCCTCGCCCCCGTCTTCCTTTGCAATATCGATCTTTAAGGTATGCCCAGAAGGGTTGCTGCTTTCAAAAGCCATATTGCCCAGCCATTTGGTTGTAATATGATTTGTAGAACTCATAATATTTCGTTTCTTGTGAAGGATAAAAGTACAATAAATTGATGCCTTGTAAAAACAACGGCCTGATACAATCTTTCCATTCAAACATTGTAATGCTAACCTTGAACCTTTAAAATATGCCCTTAGTTACACCTCTTGATCCCAATCACAGTTTGGAAACTAAAAAGCTTGCCGAGTTCTTTAATGAAACCTTGGGGTTCTGCCCAAATTCTGTCTTGACTATGCAACATAGGCCTGCTATTTCGAAAGCATTTATCACCCTTAACATGGCGGTTATGGCAAACGAAGGTCGGGTAAGCTCGGCCCTCAAGCGCATGATCGCCTGGGTAAGCAGCAACGCCACCGGGTGCCGCTATTGTCAAGCCCATGCCATTAGAGCTGCTGAACGTTACGGTGCCGAACAAGAACAACTAGATAATATATGGGAATACCGCACCCACCCTGCATTTTCAGAAGCCGAACGGGCCGCCCTAGATTTTTCACTTCTGGCCTCCCAGGTACCGAACGCCGTAGATGCCCAAATTAAAGAGCGCCTTTATACCTATTGGAACGAGGGTGAAATTGTAGAAATACTAGGGGTTATCTCGCTTTTTGGATATCTGAACCGTTGGAACGATTCTATGGGAACTTCCATTGAAGATGGTGCCGTACAAAGTGGGGGTCAATATTTAGGAAAACATGGTTGGGAGAAAGGGAAGCATGATGGGTCTCGCTACTAGTTGCCCAGCCAAGCCTTTCATACCCGCGATCTTTTTTATTTATACCAAGAAATTTTCCAACAACCAAATCGTCAATATACCCCAAAAAGTGCCGGTAGCCATGCTGAATATGGCGAGCACGATGGCATGGGGCATCCATTTCTTTTCATATGCCGCGGTAACGGCAGGGGCGGTCGCAATACCGCCAACATTCGCCATGCTGGCAATCGGCACCCAAGCCATGTTTACGTTTAGAATTTTGGCCAAAACTACCATGAATATAAAATGACCCACTAGCCAAACAATTAGGAAGCCCAAGAAGGAAACATTGAAACCCATGGTGGCAAATTGCAGTTTGAGGCCCAAAACGGCCATGACCACGATAATTAAGATCCCTCCTGCACTGAGAACAAACCTAAAGTTCCATTTGCTCATAAAATTACTAAGTGCCAACCCGGCAAAAGAGAGTAGCATGATTTTCGCCACGAAACTCTCTATAAGGGCATTGCTTAATACTACAACTGCCAAAAGAATCAAGGTACTGATTATAGGCGACAGTGACTTTCCATTTTCAGATCGCATGTCTTCAGGCATTTGCAGATCGGTAATCTTTAATTTTTTGTTCAAAAAGCCGCTCTTTTTTATTGTCTGGAACATCAGAATCGTCCAAATATTGACCAAAATAGTATCCATGACCAAAACAGAAAGGAAGATATTCTCTGGGCATTCGACCAATTCTTTCAAGACCAACTGGCTGGTGCTGCCGCCGATCCAACTACCCACTATGGGCGGAATGCCTTTCCAGTACTGTTGGCCGACCAAAGTTTCGGTTACCAAATCGGTATTTCCGATGCTTACTGCCAATAGTACTGGAAAAATGGCGATGAACATGGAGCCTCCCACAAAAAGCAAAATAGGTTTCCACCCAATGGCCTTTAATTGGGTTACCGAGAGACTACTCATGACGGCAATAATAGCCAAGGGAATAAAATAATCCCTACTAAAACTATGTATACTTGCTTGCGAATAATCGGCATCCATCAAAAAAGAAATCAAAGCAGGGATGATGTAGGCCAACAAAATAGCCGGTACCCAATCGAAGAGTGATTTGATGTGCTTGTTCTCCCATCGGTCTAAAAAATAGACGGTGATAACCGTAAACAAAACAATTAGCCAAGGCATTAACATGGGTTCAATTTAAGGTATCCAAGCCAGAGGGCGGCAACTACTGCTTGCCCCCCACAACAATGACGATCTCGCCTTTGGGCGGTTTTTCGGTGTAATGCTTTAAAACCTCCTCGGCGGTACCGCGTACGGTTTCCTCATAGAGTTTGCTCAATTCTCGCGAGACAGATAGCTGCCGATCTTTCCCAAAATATTCCACCATATTACCAAGTGTCTTTAGCAGTTTATGTGGCGACTCATAGAAAATAATAGTGCGGGTTTCTTCTGCCAACAATTTGAATCGTGTCTGACGTCCCTTTTTTACGGGAAGAAATCCTTCGAAAACGAATTTGTCATTGGGTAGCCCACTATTTACAAGTGCTGGAACAAAAGCGGTTGCCCCGGGGAGACAATCAACCTCGATTCGGTTTTCAATACATGCCCTAGCCAATAAAAATCCGGGGTCGGAAATAGCAGGTGTACCTGCATCTGAGATCAAAGCAACCGTCTCGCCTGCTAAAATTCTTTTTACCAAGGCTTCCACTGTTTTATGCTCATTATGCATATGGTGGCTTTGCATGTGCGTGGTAATATGGTAATGCTGTAATAGCTTACCGCTGGTTCGCGTGTCTTCGGCAAGTATGACATCTACTTCCTTTAAAATGCGAATGGCCCGAAGCGTAATGTCTTCTAGGTTTCCTACCGGGGTCGGAACGAGATATAATTTGCCCATTCGATAAAAATAAGAAGCCGAAAGCTAAAACTATAGCTTCCGGCCCAAATTATTCGTGCTTTTCATGGTTTAAGAAAACCTTCGTTCGATAAGGTCCATAAAACGTTCTTCATATTCTTCCTTTCCCTCCCAATTATTATAGTCCGGCTTGACCATATTCTTTATAAAGGAAATGGATCGTTCTTCGGTATCAATGGTGCTCAACTGTGATAGTACCCTGTTATAATCTTCTGTACTTCCGTTGAAAAGGTGCTTTACAAAGGCGAGGCGGTTGTTCAGGTCTACTTTGATCTCTTTGTTCGCTAATTTATCGTTCAACGACTTTACCGTAGGGTCCTTTTTGATCACGCTATGTTTTGGGGGCGTGAACAGTTCTTTGTCATTCTTGGCATATTCAGGTTTTGAGAGAAATTCTGCCAATACATCATCGAGAGCTTCCTCCGTGGGCATCTCCGAAACCATGTGCTTTATCGTATCCATTCCTGGAATAATGATATCCTCTTTATGCGGATTGGTTTCAGGAACCGAAGAATTTCCGCTCAAGATGGCATTCGCCATTGATTCAAATTTAGCGGCGATTATATTCTTGGATACGTCGATCTCTATATCTTTCAATTTCTCATCGATAAACTTCAATACCGCCAATTTTTCATATAGGTTCTTCGCCGCTTCGTACAGATTACCAAGCTCGTTCATATCACGCGAAGTGATAATGTCAGTAGACAATTTAACAAGTTCTTCTCTTAGTTTTTTCTTCATCGCTTGTATTTGATCTAATTCAAAATTGGGCGGCTTTTTTGTGAATTCTTAAAGCTACCCATAAAAGGAACGAAAAAACATCCTATTTTCGTCTAAAATTACAAAATGTTTCTTGAAAATACCGTTAATCATAAAGAACAGTTCGGCTGGATAGAGGTTATCTGCGGCTCGATGTTCTCCGGTAAAACCGAGGAACTTATCCGCAGACTAAGGCGCGCACAGTTCGCCAAACAAAAAGTAGAGATTTTCAAGCCCATGGTCGATACCCGATACCATCAAGATATGGTGGTATCTCATGATGCCAACGAGATTCGTTCAACTTCTGTGCCGGCTGCGGCCAACATTCGCATTTTGGGAGATACCTGTGATGTTGTGGGTATCGATGAGGCCCAGTTCTTCGATGATGAGATCGTAACGGTCTGTAATGACCTTGCCAATAAGGGAGTTCGTGTAGTTGTTGCTGGCTTGGACATGGATTTCAAGGGAAACCCCTTTGGCCCTATGCCCGCCCTAATGGCAACCGCAGAGTATGTAACCAAGGTTCACGCCATTTGCACCCGAACGGGAAATCTGGCCAACTACAGTTTTCGTAAATCAAACAACGATACTATCGTAATGCTGGGCGAAACCGATGAGTATGAACCTTTGAGCCGTGCAGCTTACTACAAGGCGATGCTTCGCGAAAAAGTCAAGAACATGGAGGTTGACGTTGAAGAAATAGTCGCCGATAAGAAAGATTCCAATGGGTAAGGCAACCGAAACGGTTCTAGAGATTGATTTAAGGGCGCTAGAACATAATTACCACTATTTACGAGGCAAGCTGGATCCGACCACCAAATTTTTAGGGGTGGTAAAGGCATTTGCCTATGGAAGCGACTCTGTACGGGTGGCTCATAAATTGGTCGAACTGGGCATTGATTATTTCGCCGTTGCCTATGTTAAGGAAGGCGTGGTGCTTAGAGATTCAGGGGTCAAAACCCCCATTTTGGTATTGCATCCGCAGCAGACGAACTTCAACGAGCTCATTGAACGCTGCTTAGAACCAAGTCTTTATTCGCCAAGAGTGTTGGTGGAATTTTTAGAGACCGCGAAAAACCATGGGCAAACCGATTATCCGGTACACGTAAAGTTCAATACCGGACTCAATCGCTTGGGATTTGCTGAAAACCAAATAAATTTCTTGGCACAGCACTTAAGGGGAAGGCATGAAATAAAGGTGGTATCTATCTTCTCCCATTTGGCGGCATCCGAAGATAAAGGGGAAGCCGATTTTACCAAAAAACAGATCGCATCTTTTGAAAAAATTGCTAAAGAGGTAGGTGAAAAACTGGGTTACTCACCATTCGAACACCTCTTAAATACTTCAGGCATAATCAATTACCCTGAAGCGCAGTACGCTATGGTGCGCAGTGGTATTGGGCTGTACGGATTCGGGAACGAAGAAAAAATAGATGCGGAGTTAAAGCCGATAGCAAGCCTTAAGACGATTATTTCGCAAATACATGAAGTAGCACCTAACGAAAGCGTTGGCTACAACAGGGCTTTTACCTCAACCAACTCTAGAACCACTGCAACCTTGCCATTAGGTCATGCAGACGGTATTGGAAGACAGTATGGTAATGGAAAAGCCTTTGTCAGTGTAAAAGGCCAAAAAGCGCCGATTATAGGAAATGTGTGTATGGATATGATCATGGTTGATGTTAGCGAAATTGAAATAAATGAAGGAGATGCGGTTGTGATTTTCGGCCCTGAACTACCTGTAACTTCGATGGCTAAATGGGCCAACACCATTCCTTACGAAATCCTTACCAATATCAGCGAAAGAGTAAAAAGGGTATTTACATCTGATTAAAATCAGTTTTTAAATTGTTTTATTCATTTTGGATATTCTTTCTCAATAGCGCAAATTTGCACTGTTTA
>JBHJNU010000132.1:0-17304 GCA_050330515.1 Flavobacteriaceae bacterium
TTCCGAACAGGGAAGTTAAGCCCGTCAGCGCCGATGGTACTGCTATACCAAGTGGGAGAGTAGGTCGCCGCCTTTTTCGAGACCCCGATACTGTTAAGTGTCGGGGTTTTTTTATGGGACGGGGTCAATGGCTGGTATGCAATTATCTTTTTAATATGGATTTCACATCATAATTCCATAAAATTTAGAGGTGTTTCACATGATAATTTATTGATATCGTAGCTGAAACTTGCTAGACAGGAATATAGCAATTCGTTGTACAAGCTGAAGTGCCTATTTACTAAATCGACTAAACGGTCTTTAACCATTTTGAATACCCTTGCCGGAATACTTATATTCTTAAAGGGTAAAACTTTGAAGAACAATGTTCAGCCCTTTGATTACAGGAGGTTGACTCAACTAAAAGAAGAAAATATAGGGTTTTGGAAAGGGTGATACAACCGAAAAACATACACGTTGGTCGGAAATCTTTGTCGAAGCAAAAGGTTGGTCATCGGAATAATAGGGGATTATGAAAGAAAGAATTAGAATAAAAGGCGGTTACTAACCGCCTTTTATATATATCTTCAGGTTTCAGGTCAAACCCTTGGTAAGTCGCCTTCCCCTTTCAAAGGTAGCGCCGATTCTCCCATCAAATAGATGTCAACGTGATGTGCCGCCTGGCGCCCTTCTGAAATGGCCCATACGATCAAAGATTGTCCTCTTCGTTGATCTCCTGCAACGAAGACTCCTGGAACATTGGTTCGGTAATCTTTTTCAGATGCCTTAATATTGGTACGCGTATCAGCTTCAATCCCAAGTTGGTCTGCAATAGTCATTTCCGATCCTGTAAAACCTAAGGCCAATAAGGCAAGTTCACACTTCCATTCCTTTTCAGTATCCTTTACTTCTTGTAATACAGGTCGTTGGCCCGGCTTGTTGATCCATTCTACCTCTGTAGTGATAAGGCCAGTAAGATTTCCATCTTGGTCTCCTATGAATTGTTTGGTTGAAATGCTGAAAAAGCGTTCAGCACCTTCTTTGTGCGAAGAACTTGTGCGTAACCGCATGGGCCAAAATGGCCATGGTTGGTCTTCTGGTCTTGCTGTGGTACCCATTGGCATAATCTCAAAATTAGATACGGAATTGGCACCTTGTCTGATAGAAGTTCCTATACAGTCGGATCCCGTATCTCCCCCGCCTATAACCACTACATTTTTTCCCTTGGCCAAAATATCCTCGCCGGGGTATTGAATACCAGCAACGCGGCGGTTGCTCTGCGGTAGAAAATCCATTGCTTGAACAACGCCTTTCAGCTCTGAACCTTTTATGGGCAGGTTTCTTCTAACCGTTGCACCGCCACATAGCACGATGGCATCATAATCGGCTTTTAGTGCATCCGCTTTAATATCCTTTCCGATGTTTATACCACATTTAAAATTGATACCCTCTTCTTCCAATACGTTCAAACGTCTATCGATTACATCTTTTTCCATTTTAAAATCTGGGATACCGTAGCGTAATAATCCACCTGGTTTTTCATCGCGCTCGAATACCGTTACCCAATGCCCAGCCCGATTCAATTGCTGCGCTGCCGCTAGTCCGGCAGGTCCTGAACCGATTACTGCAACTTTTTTGCCTGTTCTAGTTTCTGGTGGAATTGCTTTGACCCATCCTTTTTCAAAGGCCTTTTCAACGATATTCTTTTCAATATTTTCTATGGATACGGGGTCTTCGTTGATTCCCAAAACGCAGGCTTCTTCACATGGGGCAGGACATAGGCGACCCGTAAACTCAGGAAAATTATTGGTTGAATGCAGAATCGTTGCCGCTTTCTCCCACTTTCCACGATATACGGCATCATTGAAATCGGGAATCAAATTTCCCAAGGGGCAACCACTATGGCAAAAGGGTATGCCGCAATCCATGCATCGGGCACCTTGCTCTTTGATCTCAATTTCCTTTAAGGGAAGGGTAAATTCTTTGTAATTTTTTACACGCTCTTCTGCAGGGGCATATGCCTCAACCTTTCTATCGAATTCCAAAAATCCTGTTGTCTTTCCCATTTCTCGACTTAAATAGTTTGTAATTTTTCTTGTTCCAAACGGATCAATGCCTGTTTGTATTCTTCAGGGAACACTTTTACGAAATCACTCAAACTGGTTTCCCAATTTTCTAAAATACGCTGTGCAAGTGGACTCATGGTATAGTTATAGTGGCTCTCGATCAATTCTTTCAGTTCTTTGATGTCATTGTCCTCTTCTACCTTCAATAAGTTTAAAGCTTCGGTATTGCACCTTCTTTCGAAAGTTTTGTTCGGATTGTAGACATAGGCAATTCCACCGCTCATTCCGGCACCAAAATTTCTTCCTACTTCACCAAGAATTACGGCAATACCCCCTGTCATATACTCGCAACCATGATCACCGATACCCTCTACAACCGCTTTTGCGCCTGAATTACGAACACAAAAGCGTTCACCCGCTTTTCCGTTAATGTATGCTCTTCCGGCGGTTGCCCCATAAAGACAAACATTACCGGTGATTACATTAGCTTCGGGTACGATGGTCGATCCTTCAGGAACCTTTATGACCAATTTGGCACCTGAGAGTCCTTTCCCTAAATAATCATTAGTGTTTCCGTTTACGGTCAGGGTCAGACCCCTGGTGGCAAAAGCGCCGAAACTTTGGCCTGCAGAACCTGTAAAGTTTAAGCGCAGCGTGTTTATCGGCAAGCCTTCCGCACCATATATTTTGGAGATTTCATTGCTCACTATAGCGCCAACCGAACGATCGGTATTCGTAATCGGAAAATCTAGGGTCAGCTTTTCTTTTCTGAATAAGGATGGAGCTGCTTTGGCAATAATATCAAACTCGATCGACTTGTAAATCTCATGCACCTGTGGCTCGGTATTGTAAAGTTTTGTACCTGCTGGAACGTCAATTTGATGTAAAATGGGAGTTAAATCAATGCCGTTGGCCTTGTAATGGTCAAGTGCCTTGTTTCGGTCTAATTTTTGAACCTGACCGACCATTTCGTTCACGGTTCTGAAACCCAATTGCGCCATAATTTCACGAAGCTCCTGAGCAACGAAGTACATATAATTGACGACATGTTCAGGTTTGCCTTCAAATTTCTTACGTAACTCTGGATTTTGGGTGGCTATACCAACCGGACAGGTGTTCAAATGACAAACCCTCATCATAATGCACCCCGATGCCACTAAAGGAGCGGTGGCAAATCCAAATTCTTCAGCACCAAGTAAACAGGCAACGGCAACATCTCGACCGGTTTTCAACTGTCCGTCGCATTCCAAAACGATGCGATTGCGAAGATCGTTCATGACCAAAGTCTGCTGTGCCTCTGCGATGCCCAATTCCCATGGAAGCCCGGCATGCTTCAACGATGTCAAGGGCGATGCACCTGTTCCGCCATCAAATCCGGAAATCAATATCACGTCGGCCTTTGCTTTGGCAACTCCCGCAGCGACTGTTCCAACACCAACTTCTGAAACTAATTTGACATTAATGCGGGCCTCTCTGTTGGCAGACTTCAAATCATAGATCAATTGAGATAGGTCTTCAATGGAATAGATATCATGATGCGGGGGAGGTGAAATCAACCCGACATATGGGGTTGAGTTTCTCGTTTTCGCAATCGATGGGTTCACTTTTGGGCCTGGCAACTGCCCACCTTCGCCTGGTTTGGCCCCTTGTGCCATTTTTATCTGTATTTCTGAGGCATTGGTCAGGTAGTTGGAGGTTACTCCAAAACGGCCTGAAGCTACCTGCTTGATAGCACTGTTTCGCCAATCGCCTGAAGCATTTCTGTAGAAGCGTTCAGCATCTTCACCACCTTCCCCTGAGTTGCTTTTTCCTCCGATACGATTCATGGCAATAGCCAGATTTTCATGCGCTTCCTTGCTTATGGAGCCGTAAGACATCGCCCCGGTTTTAAAGCGTTTTACGATTTCGGTCCATGGTTCTACCTCCTCCAAAGGAATAGGGTCGTAATTTGAAAATTCGAACAACCCACGAATCGTCATAAGGTTTTTGGATTGCTCGTTGACCATGTCAGCGAACTCTTTATAACTTTCAGGTTCATTACTTCGTACCGCTTTTTGCAGTTTTGCAATGGATAAGGGATTGAACATGTGTTTTTCACCATCACGTCTCCATCTATATTCACCGCCCATCTCCAAATCTAAGTTGGCGGCAACTTCTTTTTTGGAAAATGCCTTAGCATGTCGTCTTGCAATTTCTTTTTCGATTTGGTACAGACCGATACCTTCTATTCGGGTAGGCGTATTCGGAAAGTATTTATTCACCACTTTGGTGTTGATGCCGATACACTCGAACAACTGCGAACCACGATACGAATTCAAAGTTGAGATACCGATTTTGTTCATGACCTTAAGAACCCCTTTACCAATGGCCTTGTTGTAATTTTTGATGGCTTCGTCGAAGGAGAATTCGGTAATATCGTTTTCCTCGATCTGTTCTGCGATGATTTCGTTGACCAGATAAGGGTTGATGGCGCTAGCCCCAAAACCGAAAAGTAGTGCAAAATGATGAACTTCGCGGGGTTCCGCCGATTCGATTATAATGCTAAGTTTTGAACGTTTTCCTAGTTTTTGAAGCCCACTATTGACGAAGGAAAGTGCCAGCAACGCGGGTATGGGGGCACTGGCCTCGTTGATGTTCCTGTCTGAAAGTATTATGATATTGCTACCTTCGTCAATGGCCGCTGATGCCTGCTTTAAAATTCCCTGTAAGGCTTCCTCTAAAGCATTGTGCCCTCTATTAATGTCGTAAAGCATGCCAATCGACACCACTTTGTAATCGGGGCTAACGTCATAATTTTTGATCTTGTCCAGATCTTCCTTGGAAATGACCGGATTTTGAATTTTCAACTTCCGACAGTGCAGCTCGCTGAAATCAAAGATATTGTGATCACTTCCAAGGGTTAGACTTATATCTGTTATTAATTCTTCACGGATACCATCTAAGGGCGGATTGGTAACCTGTGCGAACAACTGTTTGAAGTAATTGTAAATTAATTGAGGGCGCTCCGATAGGACCGCAATGGGGGTGTCCGACCCCATGGATCCTATGGGCTCTTTGCCATATTGCCCCATTGGCAATATAATGGTATTTATATCTTCTAAGGTATAGCCAAAAGCTACTTTCCTCTTGTCCAAAGAAGCTTCGCCCAAGAATAAAGGGCAATCGTTATAGGGGATTTCCTTTAAATGTACCAAGTTTTTGTCAAGCCATTTTCGATAAGGATGGCGCGCTGCGATTTCTTCCTTTATTTCTTCATCGTTGATAATGCGACCTTCCTCCATATTCACCAAGAACATCTTTCCTGGCTCCAATCTACCGTGTAACTCAACATTGGAAGGAGCAATTTCCATAACACCTGTTTCTGACGACATGATGACATAATCATCTTTGGTCACGGTATATCTAGAGGGGCGCAGTCCGTTTCTATCCAAAACGGCGCCAATGTAATTTCCGTCGGTAAATGGAACCGAAGCGGGCCCGTCCCACGGTTCCATCATACAAGAATGGTATTCGTAAAAAGCCCTCTTGGCTTCTGACATTTCACCGTTCTTCTCCCATGCCTCGGGCACCAAGATCATCATGACCTCTGGCAGTGAACGGCCGGTCATCAACAAGAGTTCGACCACCATATCCATAGTGGCGGAATCAGATTTGCCTGGTAGAATAATAGGTAAGATATTTTTTATTTCCGGCCCGAAGAAATCGCTCTTTAGCAGCTCCTCTCTTGAACGCATTCTTGATACATTACCACGAAGGGTGTTGATCTCGCCATTATGGCACATATAGCGGAAAGGTTGCGCCAGATCCCAAGTAGGAAACGTATTGGTTGAGAAACGTTGGTGTACCAATGAAAGACGCGTCACCACACGCGGATCCCTTAAATCTTTATAATATAGGCTGATGTCGTTCGGCATCAAAAGACCTTTGAATATGATGATCTTTGTAGATAGGCTAGGAAGGTAGAAAAATTTGCTTTCCGATAATTTAGACGCCAGAATGGTATGTTCAGAAACCTTCCGCGCAATGAATAATTTGAGATTGAAATTGAAGGCGTCTTGTTCCTTATTTTCCTTTGCGATGAAGACCTGCTTTACAAAAGGCTCGGTTTCAGCGGCAATTCTCCCTGGCACAGATCGGTCTACGGGGGCATCACGCCATCCCAACAGTTGAAGACCTTGTTTCTTAATATTTTCTTCGAATATAGAAATACAGAAATTACGTTGGTTCTCCCTTTGAGGTAAAAATACATTGCTCACCGCGTAATCACCGGGTTCGGGCAGTTCAAAACCACAGACCGCCTTAAAAAAATCATGGGGAATATCTATAAGAATGCCCGCGCCATCACCAGTTTTGCCATCGGCACTTACCGCACCACGGTGTTCGAGCTTTTCTAAAATCTCCAAAGCCTTATGGATGATGTCGTTCGACTTCTTTCCTTTTAGACTACATATGAAGCCTGCGCCACAGTTGTCATGCTCAAATTCCGGTAGGTATAACCCTTGTTTCTTCAACCCCATAATTTATTGTATTTCTTCAAAAATAGCATTTGATTTGAATTATTATCAGAGTTTTTACGATAAGGCAATAAAATATTCAACGTCTTTAATTAATCGTTAAAAAATATTCAAATACGAATTTTTGATACCCCGAATTTATCAGAATGATAAATGTAAGGCATTCGAAACCTTGTTTGAATGGTTTTTAGGGGGTAAAGGGAGAGAAACAGTGTTTTATAACAAACTGCCCCTAAATTTTTAATGGGGTAACACTATTTTTAATCTTTATCCACAAAGAATCCCTTTATTTAATGGGGATAAACTATTTAGCGCTATCTGAATTAATTTATCAGTTTCTCAAAATAGTTCTAGAAATCACTATTTTTTGAATTTCAGAAGTGCCTTCATAGATTTGGGTGATCTTCGCATCGCGCATTAAACGTTCTACATGGTAATCTTTCACGAAGCCGTTTCCGCCATGAATTTGAACGGCTTCAACGGTAGTGTCCATGGCAACTTGTGAGGCATATAGTTTTGCCATTGCGCTTGAAAGGTCATAGTTGTTTCCCTGGTCTTTGTCCCATGCCGCTTTATAGACCAGATGACGCGCCGCTTCGATCTGCGTGTGCATATCGGCTAACTTGAAGGCGATCGCTTGGTGGTTACTGATTTCGGTTCCGAACGCCTTTCGCTCCTTTGAATATTTCAGCGCCAGTTCATAGGCTCCTGCCGCGATACCCAAAGCTTGGGCGGCGATTCCTATTCTTCCGCCCGACAATGTTTTCATGGCGAACGTGAAGCCGAAGCCATCTTCTCCTATGCGATTTTCCTTGGGTACCTTGACGTCATTGAAAATAAGGGAGTGTGTATCACTGCCACGAATGCCCAACTTGTTTTCCTTTGGCCCTATTTCAAAACCCGGCATTCCTTTTTCCACGATAAGGGCGTTGATGCCTTTATGGCCTTTTTCCCTATCGGTTTGGGCGATGACAAGATAAACTTCGGCCGAACTACCATTGGTGATCCAGTTTTTGGTGCCGTTGATGATATAGTGGTCTCCTTTGTCAATCGCGGTGGTTTTTTGTGAAGTGGCGTCACTTCCCGCTTCCGGTTCAGATAAACAAAAAGCTCCGATAATTTCTCCCGCGGCCAATCTTTTCAAATATTTTTCCTTTTGCTCTTCGGTACCGTAAGCCTCAAGGCCGTAACAAACCAGAGAATTGTTCACCGATACCACTACAGAGGCCGAAGCATCTATTTTAGAAAGCTCTTCCATGGCAATGACATACGACAAGGTATCCATACCACTGCCGTTATACTTTGGGTCGACCATCATCCCCATGAATCCCAATTCCCCTAGTTTTTTGATCTGTTCGGCTGGGAATCTTTGCAAATCATCCCTTTCGATAACTTCGGGTAAAAGTTCTTGATGAGCAAAATCCCTCGCGGCTTGCTGTATCATCAAATGTTCTTCTGAAAGTAAGAAATCCATGGTTGAAAGCTATTAACTATTAGGGTACAAAGATACGGGTATGAAATTCAACAAGTAAACCATTTCATGGTATTTATGCTGAAAAATTATGATCTCCCCGCAATAAAAACAGCCTATACCATTTCAAAATATTTATATTTGTCGACTTTGGTTTTTTCTTAGGATTTAAATAAAGGTTTATGACACAGCAGTAACCCCGTAAGGGGTAACAGTATTGAAGTAGAGAAAAATGGGGTGTGAAATGCCAAAAAGTGTGAT
Source organism: Flavobacteriaceae bacterium (assembly GCA_050330515.1). Taxonomy (GTDB): domain Bacteria; phylum Bacteroidota; class Bacteroidia; order Flavobacteriales; family Flavobacteriaceae; genus Maribacter_C. The sequence goes on from JBHJNU010000132.1 coordinate 8,292, forward strand.
GTAATCATTCAAATCAAATGCAATGAAAGAACTCTTAAAAGTATATGAAAATAAACAACCTGAAATAGTCTTCAATTGGAAAGACCCTGAAACAGAGGCCGAAGGGTGGACGGTCATCAATTCTTTGAGGGGTGGAGCGGCCGGTGGCGGTACACGAATGCGGGAAGGATTAGATATGAACGAAGTGCTGTCCCTGGCAAAGACTATGGAAGTGAAGTTCACCGTATCGGGGCCGCCGATAGGAGGTGCAAAATCGGGTATCAATTTTAACCCCAATGATCCTAGGAAGAAAGGGGTTCTTGAGCGATGGTACCATGCCGTTGCGCCCTTGTTGAAAAGTTATTATGGAACTGGTGGAGATTTGAACGTAGACGAGATACACGAGGTTATTCCTATTACGGAAGATGCAGGAGTTTGGCATCCTCAGGAAGGGGTTTTTAATGGTTATTTTAAGCCCACGGAAGCCGATAAAATAAATCGGATCGGGCAATTACGGTTGGGCGTTATAAAGGCCTTGGAGAGTAAGCAGTTCACACCCGATATCGCCAGAAAATATACGGTAGCGGACATGATTACCGGATACGGTGTTGCCGAAGCGGTAAAACATTATTATGATATTTATGGAGGAACTGTTGTCGGAAAAAGAGCCGTAATTCAGGGTTTCGGCAATGTGGGAAGCGCTGCGGCCTACTATCTTGCGCAGATGGGAGCCAAAGTTGTAGGTATCATAGACAGGGCAGGTGGTGTACTAAAAGAGGAAGGCTTTTCTTTTGAGGAAATACAAACATTTTTTCTCAATAAGAAAGGTAACAGCTTAATGGCCGAAAAGAATCAGTTGATACCTTTCGAGGAAATCAATAATCGAATTTGGACCTTGCCAACCGAAATATTCGTGCCCTGTGCCGCGTCAAGATTAATTACTAAAGATCAGATCACAAAAATGATGGATACGGGTTTAGAGGTTGTTTCATGCGGGGCGAATGTGCCCTTTGCCGATAAGGAAATATTCTTCGGGCCTATCATGGAATATACCGATGGAAGGGTGAGTCTTATTCCCGATTTCGTATCGAATTGTGGAATGGCCAGGGTTTTCGCCTACTTTATGGAGAAAAGAGTGGGTATTGACGATGAATTAATATTTAAAGACACCTCCGAGACGATTAGAAAAGCAATTTTAAATATCTTTAAGCAAAATCCGACCAAGTTGAATTTGTCCGCAACTGGTTTTGAAATAGCATTAAAACAACTTATTAAAACCAACTGACTATGGAAACCATTATTATCATTGTATTTCTCGCAGGTTATCTGGCCATTACACTTGAGCACAACCTGAAAATTGATAAGCTGATACCCGCTTTGGCCATGATGGCCATTCTATGGGCGATTATCGCATTGGCTCATATGGATGTTTTCGAAGTCAACGCGGAGCTTCGTGAACTTGAGCCAACCCATCTTGATGAAATTCTACTGCATCACCTTGGGAAAACCGCAGAGATACTCTTCTTCTTACTAGGTGCAATGACGATTGTAGAGATCATCGATTATTTTGACGGCTTCGCTACGATAAAAGGCTTTATACGCACCAAGAGCAAACGAAAACTACTCTGGTTGTTTTCTATCTTGGCCTTCATATTATCTGCGATAATTGATAACCTAACTGCAACGATCGTGCTAATAACCATTTTGCAGAAAGTGGTAAAAGAGCGTGAAACCAGGCTTTGGTTCGCCGGCATGATCATCATTGCCGCCAATGCAGGGGGCGCTTGGTCTCCTATAGGCGATGTCACCACCACAATGCTATGGATTGCCAACAAGGTATCCGCGCTTCAGTTGATCGAACATGTTTTGATTCCGTCCATTGTCTGCATGGTCGTACCTGTACTATTTGCTATTCGAAATAAGGCATTTAGCGGTAAGATCGACGGCTCTTTAGATGAAGATGGGCCAAAATCGAAACATGGGGCGACCATGCTTTACCTGGGTTTAGGTGCCATTGTTTTTGTTCCCTTATTTAAAACGGTTACCCATCTGCCACCATACGTAGGTATGATGTTGTCATTGGCCTTGGTGGCGACCTTTGCAGAGATATTTAGTAGAACCAAGTTCAGTATTTCAAATATTGGAGGAGAAGGACATGATACCGTTGGCCATCATAGTCCGTTGCATTATTCCTTGTCAAAAATTGAGCTGCCCAGCATTCTTTTTTTCTTGGGGATATTGTTGGCCGTGGCGGCCTTGGAATCTTTAGGTATGCTTTTCCATTACGCAGGAAGTCTGAACGCCGCCATACCGAATAGCGATATAGTGGTATTGCTCTTTGGGGTCGGTTCAGCGGTTATCGATAATGTACCTTTGGTTGCAGCCAGTATGGGGATGTTCTCAGAAGGTTTGGATAATCCGTTATGGCATTTTATCGCCTATTCGGCCGGTACAGGGGGCAGTATGCTCATTATTGGATCAGCGGCTGGCGTAGTTGCCATGGGTATGGAGAAAATCGACTTCTTCTGGTATTTCAAGAAGATCGCCTGGTTGGCCTTGGCAGGTTTTTTGGCAGGGGCGGCCACATTTATTTTATTGCGCGATTTTGTACTGTATGCATAATTTAATCGATAAACTACCGTTATTAAGGCAACACTAATAATCAAGAATTCTATGTTATCTTTCCAAGACCCAGAAATGGGTGAAGTAGTATCCGAAGAAAAGACACTTTCTGTAATTGACCTGATCTTTGATGGTGGCACCGCCAGTATTGTGATCATCTCGGTTCTGTTCATTATGTTGTTCGTTGCCTTGTATATTTATTTTGAACGCATTTTTGCAATTAAGGCAGCTTCAAAGATCGATAGTAATTTCATGAACCAGATTCGTGACCATGTTACCAATGGCAAATTGGAAGCTGCACAGTTACTATGTGCCCAAACAGATTCTCCCGTGGCAAGATTGACCGCAAAGGGGGTTTCAAGGATAGGAAAACCTTTGGACGATATCAATACAGCAATTGAAAATGCCGGTACCTTGGAAGTTTATGCCTTGGAAAAAAACGTCAGTATTTTAGCCACAGTAGCAGGAGCAGCCCCAATGATCGGATTCCTCGGAACCGTAATTGGTATGATTTTGGCGTTTCATCAAATGGCCACAAGTGGCGGGCAGGCTGAAATGGGTTCGCTGGCCTCAGGGATATACACTGCAATGACCACTACCGTTGCTGGTTTGATCGTTGGTATCATTGCCTATATCGGATACAATCACCTGGTGAATAGAACCGATAAGGTGGTACACAAGATGGAAGCCAATGCCGTAGAATTCTTGGATCTTTTGAACGAACCGTTATAGAAAGTTAAAAGGAGGGGTATAAGGGCGAAAAGCAAAATGTTTTTTTCACCCAAGCCTTTTCTAACTTGTTCATCTATCAACGCATTGAAAAAAGAAGTTAAAAGTTCAATTTGTGGTAAGGGTGTTATAAAATAATGACCTAATTAAAATGAAACTAAAAGGAAGAAATAAAGTTAGTCCTGATTTCAGCATGGCATCTATGACAGATATCGTTTTTCTGTTATTGGTGTTTTTCATGTTGACAGCAAACTCGCCGAATGCTTTGGATTTGTTGCTTCCTAAAGCCAAGGGCAAATCAACGAACACGCAGAATGTTTCTGTAAGTATCGACAAGAACTTACAGTATTTCGTCAACAACGAGAAGATCAATGGAGACTATATAGAAATTGAATTAAAAAAGGCACTTCAAGGGCAAGATAAACCCACGATTATCCTAAGGGCAGAAGAAAGCGTCGCCATCAAAGAGGCGGTCAACGTAATGGATATAGCCAACAGGAACAATTACAAAGTTATTTTGGCCGTGCGACCTAATTAAGCATGTCCTTCTTAGACACGAGACACAAGAAAAAATCCTTTACACTTACAACACTGTTGCTAAGTGTGCTCTTGCTCGTTTTATTTTATATAGGGATGACCTATATGGACCCTCCGGAAGAAAACGGAATTTCAGTCAACTTCGGCACTACCGATTTTGGCAGTGGACAAGTTCAGCCCAAAGAAAAAATTAAATCAGAACCTGTTGACACTCCACCGGTTGAACCCACCAAACAAGAGGTCGAAGAAGCAATTGTTGAAGAGGAGGTGGTGGAGAAAGTGCCTGAAAAAGCTGCGCCGAAAGAAGCCCCAGCGGAAAAAGTTTTGACCGCTGAAGATGAAGAATCTATAAAAATCAAACAAGCGAAAGAAGCTAAAAAGAGGGTGGAAGATGCTGCAAAAGCGGAACAGAAACGAAAAGAAGATGCCTTAAAAGCGGAACAGGCCAAGGCTGCGAAAATCGCCCAACAAAAAAAGGACGCTGAAGAAAAGGCAAGACAGGAGCAAGAGGCCAAAAAGAAGAAGTTAGATGAAATGATGGGTGGCTTGAACAAATCTGATGGAACGGCTTCAGGTTCAGAAGGGGATGATAGTAAAGCTGGAGATAAAGGGCGACCTGATGGGGACCCTTACGCCACAAGCTACAATGGCAGCCCAGGTTCTGGAAGTGGAACTGGTGGTTACGTACTTAATGGTCGTTCGCTGGTAAGCCAAGGCAAAGTAAAGCAAGAGTGTAATGAAGAGGGTAGGGTAGTGGTAAAGATCGTTGTCGATAAAAACGGAAATGTAATCAGTGCGACACCAGGGGTCAAGGGCACCACGAATAAGAGTGAATGTTTATTAGATCCGGCAAAGAAGACCGCTTTCATGCACAAGTGGAATTTAGATTCCAATGCACCAAGCCAGCAGGTAGGTTATGTGGTCGTCAACTTCAAATTGGGCGAGTAAGTGACCTATCAACAGATTTTGGATTGGATGTTCGCCCAACTTCCGATGTACCAACAGAAAGGAAAGTCTGCCTATAGCGGTAAGTTAGACAATATAAAGTTGTTCGCTTCGCATTTAGATCATCCCGAAAAAAAGTTCAAAAGTATACATGTTGCCGGCACAAATGGCAAGGGCTCTAGCAGTCATATGCTGGCCTCGATCTTACAAGAAGCCGGTTATAAAGTAGGGCTTTACACTTCGCCCCATTTAAAGGATTATCGCGAACGTATCAAGATCAATGGCAAGCCCATTACCAAAACGGCGGTCATTAAATTCATTACTGAAAACCGGTTGTTTTTGGAAACTCATGCACTTTCTTTTTTCGAGATGAGTGTTGGGCTCGCGTTTGATTTTTTCTCGGAAAAAAAGGTAGATATCGCCATAATCGAAGTCGGATTGGGCGGTAGGCTAGATTCGACCAATATTATTACGCCAGAAGTATCATTGATTACCAATATAGGTTTTGACCATATGGATATACTGGGCGATACCCTGAACGAGATTGCTCTGGAAAAGGCGGGTATAATCAAAGAAAATATTCCTGTTGTAATTAGTGAGCTACAGGAAGAGATTGCCGGCACATTTAAAGCTGTTGCTGAAACTAGGAATACCAAAATAGTGTTCGCGCAAGAAACTGTCAAATCAATTTTTAAAACTTCCCTTTTGGGAAACTACCAAATTAATAATGTTAAAGGGGTTGTTGCTACTATAAACCTCTTAGAAGGTTTTAAAGTAAGTGAGGACCATTTGAGATTAGGACTCCTGAATGTTGTTCAAAACACCGGTCTCTTGGGGCGTTGGCAAATTCTGCAAGACCGCCCGCAGGTAATTTGTGATACGGCTCATAATGCAGAAGGGTTGAATTTGGTGATGAAGCAGTTGAAAGGGCAGCACTTTGATACCCTGCATTTGGTTTTAGGGTTTGTAAAAGATAAAAATTTAGATTCAATATTGCCCCTTTTTCCCAAGAATGCGAAATATTATTTTGCAAAACCTAGTATTCCCCGTGGATTGGATCCTGGGCAATTGAAGGAAAAGGCAAAGGATTTTGGGTTGCTGGGTAATTCGTATGTATCTGTAAATGTTGCATTTAATGAGGCCAAACTACAGGCAAAAGAAACGGACCTGATTTTTGTCGGAGGTAGTACTTTTGTAGTCGCTGAAGTAGTCTGATAAATTCTTCTTTTTTCTTTTGGTTAACTAAAAACTATACTATATTTGCATCCGCTTTTGCAGGTAATACCGCATTTGTAAAAGGGCGCTTAGCTCAGCTGGTTCAGAGCACCTGCCTTACAAGCAGGGGGTCACTGGTTCGAACCCAGTAGTGCCCACTTAGTAAACATTAGGCTTCAAAGAGATTATTCTTTTTGAAGCCTTTTTATTTGCACGCAGTTTGCACGCAAAATTTTGGAACACACCTAGGATCATCATGGATCAAGATTAAATGGGCATCTTAATTGTGGCCTATTCTACCTAGTTAACTGGCGCTTCAGCCCATGGTTTTGAATTCGGACTTATAGTAGTATAAGTGAGTTTGAACCTGGTTTAACAACTTTTTGACCAATGAACTAGGTGTGCTAAGGATAAATTATTATCTTTTGTTCAAGTATGTTAAATTCTACCAAATATTTCTAATAAAATCGGAGCTTACAGTTATGCAAGTAGTCTGTCTACAGGAAGAAGCCTTCTACGCCTTATTTGAGAAAGTGGTGGAGCATCTAGAATCAAAAATAAAGGATACCCCTGCTAAATGGATCGATGGCGAGGAAGCAATGCTTATACTTAAAATAAAATCTACTACCACTTTACAAAAATTAAGGGATGAAGGAAGAATAAGGTTTTCGCAACCTCAAAAGAAAATCATTTTTTATGACCGCGATTCTATAAGTGAATATCTTGATAAACATGCACGTGAAACTTTTTAACTATGAAAGTAAATTTAAAAGTTGAAAAAAACTACTCCCTTGGGTTTAATCTTGGCTATGAGTTGGCAAGGGAATTGAATTTAAAGGTTCCTATGTTCAAGAGCTTAAACTCAGAAGATAAACATTTAAACGCCATTAAAAATGGGATGGCTCAATATCAATTTGAAATTTCACAGACAAACATCAACAAGAACACACTTGGTTTAAATAATAAAGATAATGACTCTGAGATGTACAACGAAAAGGATAATGGAAAAGGATTTGACCTATCTATTTAAGGTATTATATACTTTCTTATTGTATTAATCATTTATAAAAGCCCTTACCTTTAAGTACCGACTTTAGATTCAGATTGGTTAGATACATAATTATCGAAAGACATCCATAATAACCAATAATTATACCCTTGATGCCTGTAAAATCACGGAGATATATAAGAACAGATAGCAGATAGACACCATCTTCAAACGCCTTAAACAAAACTTTTCGTTTTAATATTTTATGGGTGATAACCAAAATGCCATCGAGATAAAGATATGGGTAAGCTTGCTCATTCAACTCATCATGCTGGTGATACAGCGAAAAGTACAGAGAAACTTCGCCTAGGCCAATATGATCTCCGTAATACGCTATCATCTGATGACCTCTATCGAATTACTCAAATTCTTGAAAAAACCAGAAGCCAAATGGAAGGATTCACCACCAAGGACATTGGACAACTGAGATGGTTTGACACAAAGGAAGTTTCTGTTTCATAAAATCGGGAAAGGATCAATAAAAAGGTAATAAAAAATCATTATTTACTATTTTAGATTTTTATCTGACAACAATCGATTTTTTAAATAAACAGGGTACGTTTGCCTGAAAAAAAGAAAGAAATAGTTTAAATCACGTTGATAAATGTATATCTTTAAATTCCGAAAACATTTATATGTTATATGGGTGTTTTCAAGGACCAAAACTACTAGGAACTCCGATATGTTCAAACTGATTTGGATTGAGAAGAGTTCCTCTACAGAATTAAATTGGATGATGTATTCTGTTAAGTCACCGACTGATTGAAATTGTGTTAGATAGAAACAAATTCTATCAAAGCAGTATAGATATGTACTTAGCTACTACTAAAACTAAATTTTAATTCTATGAAATTAAACCACACTTTCTTATTATTTCTATTTCTAACAGTAGCTTATACTTGCAAGAAAAATACGCAGATTGATACGAAATTACTTTCTATTGAACTAAATACAATCTTAGAGTTAGACCAAAAATATAGAAAAGAAATGAAATCTGTCTCAAGTCTTTATGGCACCGATTCAGATGAGTGGTTAACATTATGGAAGAAACAAGATAGACTCGATTCAATGAATCTGAAAAGGATAAGTGAAATTATTGAAAAGGTAGGATCTTATCCTGGAAAATCTTTGGTTGGAGAACCGGCTAATAATGTGGCTTTTTTTGTTTTGCAACATGCACCAGATAGTATTCAGGAAAATTATTTTAATATGATAATTGATGCTTCTAAAAATGGCGAGCTTGCTAAAAGTCTGGGAGCAAAATATCATGATAGATACTTGATGAACAAAGGAAAGCCTCAAATTTATGGAACACAGATTAGATTTGATTTTAAAATCGATTCTATTACAGGAGAGAAAGAAACTGTTAAGTATCTTTGGCCTATTTCTGATACTACTAACATAGACTCTCTTAGATTGTCCTGCAATCTAGAACCATTAGAGGCATTTTTGTATGAATTTGGCTTAAGCAGGTGGGGACAATAAAAACAAAATTCTGTCAATGACCTTATTGTCAGCAGGTATCCTACTCATAAACGTAGAAATGTTTTCCACAATTTCATCGGAGCATTTATATTTATAATATATTCTAATTTTTTTACAAATCATTCCCCAATTTTGAGAAAATCAGTTAAAGAATTCCACCCTATAAATAATTAAATCTGAATGTAAACTACTTAAAGTTCGATTTATTTTTGTGAAAAGCCAAAAGTATTTTTATTTGTAGTTCTAACTTGTAAAACTTTGGATTTAATATCTTTGAGAAAAGGTTAAGGGGGGGTACATTCTTATCCAAGAACAATCTAATTTTTAACCTAAAATACTGATAGTGGTAGTAACCGTACTCAAAATAAAGGGAATGTTATGGTTATGTGCGGCCTTTGCCAGAATTTCCGGGGAATTGGGCCACATAAGTCCTTGCAAGCCCACTGGTGCTAT
>JBHJNU010000133.1:0-26887 GCA_050330515.1 Flavobacteriaceae bacterium
CCTAGCCCCACCCCTATTTCCTGCTCCTTAGACGTGTCATAGGTAACTATGGATGGTTGTTGTTTTAAAATGGCCATTTGAGATCTTTTCAGTGCATCACCCTCTAAACAACCACCACTTATACCACCTTCGAAAACTCCCGATTCGAAAACCAGCATTCGGGCGCCTTCTCTTCGGTATGACGATTCTTCGACCCTAACCACCTGCGCAATGGCACATTTCTCGTTCGAACTTTTAAACGTATGGAATAGCTGCAATATCGATTTGATCTCTTTCATTTTGGAACCGCTTCCTATTTCTTTCTTAATAAGCCCTCTAATATATCGAAAAATAGCTATATTCAATCTTCAAAGCTCAATCATAAGTATGAAAGATTCGTTCGATAGAACTATAGATTATGTGCGTATTGCGGTTACCGACCGCTGTAACCTTCGCTGTTTTTACTGCATGCCCGCAGAAGGTATTCCCTACGAGCCAAAGGCTCATTTACTTAGCTATGAAGAGATTACACGTTTACTTAGGGTTCTTGGTAATTTGGGCTTCCAAAAAGTTCGCTTTACCGGAGGGGAGCCTTTTTTACGTAAGGACTTCATGAAATTACTGGAGAATACGGCAGCTTTGGATAATTACAAATCCATTCATATAACCTCGAACGGAACACTCTTACAAAAACATATTGGCAGATTAAAGGAACTGGGCGTTACCAACATCAACCTCAGCATCGATTCTTTAGATCGCGAACGATTTCATAAAATTACCCGTCGTGATGATTATGAAAAAGTAATGGAGACCTTTCATATGCTTATGGAAAACAAGTTCAAGGTCAAGTTAAACGCGGTGGTCATGCACGGCATTAACACCCAAGATATCATTCCCCTGGCCGAATTAGCGAAAGACCATAAAGTGGATGTACGTTTTATAGAAGAAATGCCCTTTAATGGCGGATATAAGGAGAATGTCAAAATGTACAGCGCCAAAAGTATTCTTAGCGACTTGCAGGAGAAATATACCGACCTGACCGAACTGAAGGGCAAGCATGGTGACACCGCAACCTTGTACCAAGTACCAGGATACAGAGGAAATATAGGTGTTATTGCCGCTTTTAGCCGTACGTTCTGCAATACCTGCAACCGCCTTCGCATTTCCTCAAAAGGCGAAATAAAAACGTGCCTTTATGATGGCGGGGTATTCAATATAAGAGATTTTATGCGATCGGGAGTTAGCGATGACGTGCTTGGTCTTAAATTTCAAGAACTCATTAAGTTAAAACCAAAAGATGGTTTCGCAGCTGAAAAATTGCAGAAGAAAACATCGAATGTTAAAGATAGCATGAGTGTTATTGGTGGATAATCATGACTGAGAACACGCTTATAACATACGATCAGGCCTTAACCATTTTGAGGCAGTACAAAGGCGTTTTCAGCAGCGTATCAAAACCTTTGGAGGCATGTACCGGTGCCTACTTGGCCGAAGATCTATTTGCCGATAGGGCCTTCCCCCCTTTTGATCGTGTTACCATGGATGGTATCGCGATTGCGTTTAACACCTTTGAAAATGGAAAACGTGTATTTCTGGTCGAAGACATCGCCCCGGCCGGCATGGCCCAAAAAACCCTAAAAGATACGCAGAACTGTATCGAGGTGATGACCGGTGCCATTATGCCCAATGGCGTCGACACGGTCATTCGATATGAAGATATAGAAATAGAAAACGGTTGGGCAACCATACATTTGGATACGCTGAACTTCAAGCAGAATGTGCATTTCAAGGGAATAGATATTGCCAAGGACGCCCGTATAGTTCAAAAAGGAAAACAGCTCTCTAGTGCCGAAATCAATATCGCCGCAGCCATAGGAAAGGATACCTTGAAAGTGGTTCAATTTCCGAAAGCCGTAATTATATCAACTGGCGATGAACTTGTACCCGTGTCAGAAACGCCCGAACTGCACCAGATAAGACGTTCGAATATCTATGGGATAAAGAACACTTTGCAAGAATGGGGCATGGTTTCCGATCTCGAACATCTGCCCGACGACAAAGCGCAAATGTTAAAGATCATAGGGCGACTTCTAGAAAATTATGAACTTTTGATCTTTACCGGAGGGGTATCTAAAGGAAAGTTTGATTACCTGCCCGACGTGCTGGAGGAGCTAAACGTCAAAAAGCATTTCCATAAAATTCAACAGCGGCCAGGAAAGCCATTTTGGTTCGGAACGACCGATGCAGGCAATAAGATATTCGCCCTTCCTGGAAACCCGGTTTCTTCCTTTGTTTGCGTTTACCTGTATTTGCAATACTGGCTTAAACAATCTATGGGACTTGAGATGGAAATGCTAACCGTAAAGTTAGGAACTAACATTACCTTCAACCCAGACCTGATTTATTTCTTGGAAGCAAAATTAGAAAGCCAAAAAGATGGTTCGTTAATGGCCATGCCCGAATTGGGTAACGGGTCAGGCGATTTTGCCAATCTTGTTAAAACGGATGGATTTTTAATTTTACCACAAAATAAAAGTCAATTTTTTGCCAATGAGGTCTATCCTTTCGTACCTTACCGAAGAAAATGGTAATTTCTTGCTATGGAAATGACAAAGACAGGCTGCTGTAAAACCAATTTGCACCTACCGAAAAAGGTGGAAGCCGTGAACGGCTCCATGTCTTTTCTTTCTACCCTTTTACTTATACTTATTCCCAAATGCCCCCTCTGCTTGACGGCATATATGGGTGCCATCGTGATGTTCTTCGATGTGGAATACTCGACCTTGGTTCCCATACTTTTGCACACAAAGCCGATTATGGGTGTGGTAATCATTTTGATGATAATACTTAATCGAAAAGACAAAAGAACCGATATCTCATTGACCATTGCAGCAGTGGCCTTGACACTTTTGGTCTTAAAGACCTATTTTAACACTGCCGCGTTACCTGATTGGGTCTTCTATTCGGCATTTACCTTTGCCGTTTGGCATAATGGCAATTTTCAATATTTCATTCGGTTTATTCGGCTTCGGAAAAAGGTAAACGTAGCTTCTTCTTCATCTTTACCCTAAGATAGTTTCAAGAAGTTCAGCCCCAATGGATGCCTGCCCTACAAGGCCCTGATTGGCAAAATAAGGCCTATTCTTTTTCCAAGTACCTGTGCGATCCATCACAATTGGGCAATCTTTTTGACATGCCGCAAGTACAATCATGAAGCCCTTTTCCGGCAAGTATGCTTTGGGCGTAACCTTCGATTCTTGACCACCGGGTTTTGGATTGCTTTGGAGCGGAAAAATAGATCAGATATCCTTTTTGCCGTCCTGGGGTCAATGCGTTGAACGCCAGCTTGAATTTGGCGTCCTCAGCGAATTTCTCTAGCAGCTCATCAGGTATAGCATATTCGGTTACCGGCTTAAAAGTTACCTGCGAACCTGCCTTTTCAATTTCAATGGCCTCAAAAATATAAGCCTTTATAACCGATAAAGTATTTGAAATTTCTTCAACGCAGGTGAATCTAAAATGTCTGCCCGATTGCGTATTACCGCCCGGGGAAGTCAACAATCCGTATGGATCGGCCAAAAGTGAACCCTTGAAGAAACCTAAAACGCAATGTGCCTTGAATCCGCCTATGATGGCAATATTTTTTCCTTGAAAGGTATAACAGGGCTGCCGCCACTTGAATTCTTCCGTCAATTGACAAGCTAGGAGGATGCCGCGCAATTGCTCAAATTCCTTTCGCCAGGTTTTAGATTTTTCTATGTATTCGTCTACTTTCGGATGCATCAATTTATGCTGACATTAAATCCATTCAAAAAAAACAGAACTGTCGTTGCTTCTAGAATGACAGTTGAAACCCATTTACCAGCAGCACCCCAACCCCAACGAACAGCACCAAGATTGCGGTAATGATTTTGATACTCTTTCCCGTAAGCTTGCCAAGACTGATCCTGATCCCCAATTGGCCCCCAATGAATACCGCTAAAACCAGTCCGAGAGCTTCCCTCCAAGGTAGTTCGAAGGATCCACTATTGAGCAAACCGACCACTCCAGAAACAGAATTGACCAAAATAAAGAAACTGGCGAGTGCCGCAATTTTTACCGACTTATCCCAACGCATATGATTGAGTACAGGGGCAAGAAAAATACCCCCACCAATACCCACCAAGCCAGATAGTAGTCCGATAGCACCGCCCAGAATATAGGTGATGTAAGGTGGATAATCGACGCTGGTCTCCTCATCCTCCTTTTTTGTTAGAAAAGTTTGATAGATCAGCGCTACAGATGAAATGATCAGGGCAGCCCCCAGAATAATGAAAAAGACATTTTCCTTCAGCCGAAAAGAGGCTCCCAAAAACGCCAGGGGAACACTGGTTATTATAAAGGGCAAAAACTTTTTAAAATCTAAATGCCCATTTTTGAAATACAGATAACTACTGCTTGATACCACTACCAAATTACAAACCAACGAAGTGCTGCGGATGGCAAAAAAGCTGACAAACACCAAGGTCAACAGCGCCAAATAACTGGATCCACCACCAAAACCCACTGAGGAATAAAGGGTGGCGATTACAAAAAAGCCAAGCATTAACATGAGAAGTTCAGCTATCGTCAAGAGCATGCGGTAAGATACTGGTTTACACCACCGAAGATATGATAAAAGACAGTTTCTGCGTGAATCACCTTTAATTTTTTGAGCGCAATTTCACTACGTTTACCTGATTGACAGATAAGATACACCGGCATTTTAAAATCGATTTCCTGCAGATTCTTCTCCAAGTGATCAAGTGGAATATTTATCGATTTGGGCAAATGGTAATTGTCAAATTCCGCAGCTGTGCGTACATCGATCAATTGAAAGTTCGTGCCATCGCTCATCATATCCTGAAGTTTATTTACGGTGATGGTAGACACAACCTCACAGGGGTCGCTCCATTCGTAAAAATCTTGTAGTTTTTCAAGCTTCAAATTCTCAGGATGGGTCTTGAACTTAATTTTTTGATAGGACTGGTCCAGTCCGTTAAAAAGCAATAATCTTCCTGAAAGCACTTCTCCTATTCCCGCTATGACCTTGATGGTTTCCAAGGCCTGTAGGCTTCCTACGATACCCGGTATGATTCCTAAAACCCCATGCTCATTACAATTCGGAACCTCATCTTCCTTTGGCATCTCTGGAAAAAGACATCGGTAGGTGGGGCCGCCGTGGTAATTAAATACACTCACTTGACCTTCATAACCGTGTAGTGCCCCGTAAACGAAAGGCTTGTTGAGCATTACGCAACTATCGTTTACCAAGTACCGGGTGGGAAAATTATCAGAGGCGTCCACCACGATATCGTAGTCCGAAATTAAAGTCATTGCATTCGATACCGTTAAAAATGTCTCGTAGCCCACAAGTTCGGTACCTGAATTTTGCGACCTTAATTTTTCAATGGCGACTGAAACTTTGGATCGGTCAACATCGGCTTCGGTATACAATACTTGACGATGCAGATTTGTAAGCGAAACTACGTCGTTATCGACCACGCCTATTTTACCGACACCCATTGCATTGAGGTAGGTCAAGACAGGCACGCCCAAACCACCGGCGCCTATAACCAAAATTTTGGCTTCCGACAGCTTTCGCTGACCTTCAATGCCAAAGCCTTTTAAAATGGTTTGTCTGTTGTACCGGTTCAGTTTCATGATTCCCACAATTTCTTCAGGGCCGCTCTGTATTCCTCCTCGGAGTTCGCGTTCAATAATACATTCTCATCGCTAGGAAAGACCAACTTCGTATCGTGGCTGATCAAATATTTTCTTGGGCAGGTGCCATTGCCACTTTCCAAATATACCATCGAGTTCGCCAGCGCATGTGGTTCCCAGATAGCGCACAAGGGCTCTGGTAGCGGATTTTCCTTTATGGCAAAAGCGGTTGCCTCTTTTTGGGGGTTTCTGGCCGCTATTAATTCCTTTAATGCCTGCACATCCATTAAGGGAAGATCACAGGCCAATACCAACCATGCCACTTCAGGGAATTTTTTGTGGGCAGATAACAACCCATTATACGGACCTTTAAATTCATTAAGATCAACAATGGTTTCCATTTCCGAAGGTACATCGGTTTGTTGCTCTTCGCGGAGGCTGATAAACGTTTTTTCACAAACTTGGCCCAATAAGGCATAGAGATAGTCGCGCTGGGGAATTTGATGATACGCTATCAACCCTTTATCCGTACCCATTCGGGTGCTTTTTCCTCCCGAAAGCACAAGGCCGTATAGTTTAGCGGTTGAAGTCATTTTTACCTCCCGTTTTTTGCTGTAACATTATTTCTGAAATCTTGATGTCATGGCTCAATGCCTTGCACATATCATAAATGGTCAACGCCGCGACCGAAACCCCTGTTAAGGCTTCCATCTCTACACCTGTCTGCTCATTGCATTTTACATTACATGTGATTTGCAAGGCATTTTCAATCGGAGTAATATCAATCTGAATTTTTGAAAGATTGATTTGATGACAGAGCGGAATTAATTCTGAAGTCTTCTTAACAGCTTGAATTCCGGCAATAACAGCAGTTTGAATGATGCTTCCTTTATGACCTAAAAAATCTTGGGCTGCCAGTGTTTCAAAAACAGAGGAAGGTAAAATAACCTTTCCTGACGCGAGTGCGGTTCTTAGCGATGCGCTTTTGCCGGAGACATCGACCATGGAGGCATTACCTGCTTCGTCTAGGTGTGAGAGTTGTTTATCCATATTCTTTCGAATCAGTGTGAGAACGATAAATTTAAGGCCAGATCAACGGCACTTTCTGCATGAATACGCGTGGTGTCGAAGGTTGGTATGGTCACATCATCGCGATGAATCAATAAAGGAATCTCGGTGCAGCCCAAAATTACTCCCTGTGCCCCATTTTTAATGGCCTCATAAATGATGCGTACATATTGCCCCCTTGATCCTGCGTTGATCAGGCCGTGAACAAGCTCATTATAAATTACATGGTGCACAATTTCTCTATCTTTGTCATTGGGTACGATAACTTCAATACCGAACTCATTGGTGAGAATAGTTTTAAAAAAATCCTTTTCCATGGTAAACTTCGTTCCTAATAAAAGAACCTTGTCCAAACCTTGTTGTTTTACCTTCTGGGCAGTTACCCTTGCAATATGAAGAATAGGAACCTTGACGTGTTTCTTTATGGCCTCGCTAGATAAATGCATGGTATTGGTAGCGATTACGATCATTTCGGCTCCGGCGTTTGCCAGGTTCTTTGCTGAAGTTACCATCAAATCATCTAAAGATTCCCAATCTTCTTCGCGTTGTAGCCTTTCTATTTCGGCAAAATCAACTGAATCCATTACACATCTGGCCGAGTGAAATCCACCCAATACATCACGAACCCTCTCGTTCATGATTTTATAATAGACCTGGGAAGATTCCCAGCTCATACCGCCGATCAATCCGATTTTTTTCATGTTTTTCTTAAGGATGCGCCGAAACCCAAACCTGTTTATTCTTGAAAATCTCTTTTTTCCAGATAGGAACAGTTTCTTTTAAAGTATCGATCAGGTAACGACATGCCTCAAAACAGGCGTCTCGATGTGCGGAAGATGCCCCCACGACCACCACAGGTTCCTCTACTTTTTTGGCCCCAACGGCATGGCGAATGATCACTTTATTAAGATCCCATCTGTTTATGGCATGTTGGGCAATTTTGTCCATTTCCTTCAAGGCCATTTTCTCATAGGTTTCGAATTCTAAAGAAACGACCTCTTCATTTTGAGTAAATTCACGAACGGTGCCAACAAAGACACAAATACCTCCACTATGTGCATGTGATAATTCCATGAACACTTGGGAGGTATCTATTTTTGATACTATTTCAATACTTTTTTTATCCATTATCCACCGCTAACTGGAGGAATGATGGCTATTTCATCATTCGGACCTAAAGATACATTATCCAATGCATATTCGCTGTTCACTGCGACAGCAAAGGAGGAAAGTTTCCCGAAATCGGGAAACTTATGTACCATAAATTCTTTAAGTTCTTGTACCGAGTTCGGAAGGCTATCTTCCTTTGTTATTTGAATTTCCGACCTCCCTACGATATCCCTAGCAATTCCAAAGAGCAATACATCCATAGGCAATTATCCAAGTATCTGCTTGACGTTCATATTACTGACAAAAGGTTGTTTGTACAAACGGCTACCGGTTGCTTTCTTTATGGCTATGGCGACCGCGGCACCAGCAGGGGGCAAGGTTGGTTCGCCAAGACCGGTAGGGTTGATCGTATTCACCACAAAATGTGTCTCTACTATTGGCGTCTCGTTCATACGGATCAGTCGGTACGAATCGTAGTTTTTGCTTTGTGGCATACCGGCCTCAAACGTAAGATCGCCGTACATGGCATGGCCAACACCATCAATCGCCCCTCCTTCCATTTGGTTCTTGGCACCTAACGGATTGACCACAATTCCGCAATCGACCGCCACGGTAATTTTCTTGACCACTGGCTGACCGCCCTCCATAACCACATCGGCAACTTCGGCTACGTGGGTATTGTGACAATAGTAGGCACATACCCCTTGAAATACACCTTCTTTAGGATTTCGATATCCTGACTTTTCAACGACCATTTTCAATACGTCTTGCATGCGCTGCGCAGAATACTCAATGCGCTCGTCGGTAGTACCCTTCGCTTTTTCAAGTAGCTCTAAACGCATTTCAACCGGGTCCTTTTCCAAGACCTCGGCAAGTTCGTCTAAAAAGGTCTGCTCGGCAAACGATAGGAAATTGGTGTAGGGCGCACGCCAGGCCCCAGTGGTGATGTTGCTTTTGTAGTTGGCAACATCGACCTGATAATTTTCAATCGCCCCGGCAGGGAAAAAGTTCGGTATGAGTCCGTACATATTTCCATTGACCGCCGCTTCCTTAAGATGGTATCCTGTAATTTCTCCTCCTTTGATCGATGCCGCAATTCTATATTTAATGGCGGGGCGGTAAACGCCGGTTGTCATATCGTCTTCCCGTGTGGAAACCATTTTTACCGGTTTACGGATCTTATCGGAAATTTCAGCTGCTTCATACACAAAATCGCCATAGAGTCGACGGCCAAATCCGCCACCCATTCGGGTCATTTCCAATCGAATATCCTTTTCATCACGACCTAACAGGGCCGCTACGGTTGCGGCAGCATCTGCAGGTGTCTGGATCGGCCCGACCAAATGAATTTTGGAATCGGTTACATTGGCGTAGAAATTCATCGGCTCCATACAGTTGTGCGGTAGGAAGGGGGATTCATAGGTTCTTTCCAAAATTTTATCGGCCTGCAGGAAGGCTTTTTTAACATCACCATCTTTTCTCAGGTTAGTGAACTCTTTGCCATCCAATAATCCCAACAGTAAGGCATCATGCGCTACGGTACTCTCTAAAGTGGTGGCATCTGCCCAGGTGGCTTTCAACGCATTTTTACCCTTGATGGCCGACCAGGTGTTCTCAGCGATGACAACCACTTTGTCCGTTGGCGTCATTACGGCGGTCCAGTTTACTTCCTCCTTGCCCAACAGCGCTTTTGACTTTTCTCCGATCTTGATGACATCGATTACTCCTGGCACCGCCTTGGCATCCGTATCATCGTAAGACGCAAGGGTTTGCCCAAAGGCAGGAGGCCTTAATACCGCAGCATACACCATTCCTTCAACCTTATAATCCAATCCAAACAAGGGTTTTCCGGTTATGATCTTATCAATATCGACATTTCCTACATCGGTACCGATGATAAAATAATCCTTAGGGTCTTTCAATGGAATATTTTCAGGTACCTCAAGGGCCGCAGCTTCTTTGACCACATCGCCATAACCTAGGGTCTCACCCTTTGCGTTCGTTATTATACCCTGTTTGGCCGTACATTCCGAAGCGTCGACACCCCAACGGGCGGCCGCGGCGTTCACCAACATTTGGCGGGTGGTTGCACCTGTTTGCCTTAAAACATCCCATGCCAACCGAATTGAATTACTGCCGCCGGCATATTGATTGGGGTAATTTTCAGTATCGAGCACCCCTTGTACTACATTGACATTCTTCCAGGGTACATCAAGTTCTTCGGCAATGACCATGGGCATCGATGTCTTTATGCCCTGGCCGATTTCTGGGTTAGGCGAAAACAAGGTGACCATACCTTCATCAGATATTTTGATATAGGCATTAAAATCATTGTATTTAAGTTTTGAAATATCCGTAGGCATTTTCACATTCTCTTTACAGGCCGTGAAAAGGTTAAAGCCTATAAGCATTCCGCCACTAGCGAGTGAAGAGGTGCGTAAGAATGACCTTCTGCTATATGTTATCGGTATTATCGTTGACATGGTGTTCAATTTTTAAGTTAGGCCATTTTACTTTCGGCCGCCTTGGCGACCGCACGTTCGATTCGGTTGTACGATGCACAACGGCAAATATTACCGAGCATGGCATTGCGTATGTCATCAGCAGAAGGATTCGGATTCTTTTCTAAGAACGCGGAGGCCGTCATTATCTGCCCTGCCTGGCAATAGCCACACTGCGGCACATCGATTTCCTTCCACGCCACTTGCACCGGATGGGAACCATCTTCCGACAGCCCCTCTATCGTCGTGATTTCCTTTCCATCAAGTTGCGAAACTTGCAATTGGCAACTTCGTGTTGCATTACCATCTATGTGAACGGTGCAGGCACCACATTGGCCAATTCCGCAGCCAAATTTTGTTCCTACCATATCAAGATGGTCCCTCAAGGCCCAAAGTAGGGGCATATCCGCTTCGGCCTCTACCGAATGTGACTGACCATTTATTTTTAAATTGTACGTTGGCATTGTATTCGTTTTGGGTTCGTATTGATTTCTATCGTATTCGTATACTGAAGTTGTTCGCTCATTACTTGAGGTCTTCTAAGGTAAGAAAAATAAAGTGTCCTTTGCCTTCGAGAACGTCTTTTTTAAGTGTTTTTTTCGATTTTAAAAAGCAATGCTTTGTTTACGGCGTCCTCAAAACTTCGAATTTCGGCAATTCAACTACTTTTGCAACAATGAACGAGATAAAACATATCAGCAGCCTTCAGAACCCACTGGTCAAAAAACTTCTGCTGCTAAAGGAAAAATCACGGGAACGCAAAAAGCACGGCCTTTTCATTTTGGAAGGACAGCGCGAACTACGATTGGCGTTAAAGGGAAATTACGAGGTATCGACCCTGTTCTTTTACAGTCATGTTGTTTCATTGGAAGAGGTTGAACAAATGGTATCGAGCATGCAGGGATCCCCAGAAGTTTTATCAGTATCTAAAGAAGTATACCACAAAATGGCCTACCGCGAAACCACCGAAGGTATTATCGCCATCTGCAAAACAAAAGGCCATAGTCTAATGAATCTTAGTTTAAAAGGTGAAAACCCATTGATCTTAGTGGCGCAATCACCCGAAAAACCGGGCAACATGGGCGCCCTTCTACGCACGGCCGATGCGGCAAATCTCGATGCCGTAATCATAGCCGACCCAATAGGTGACCTGTACAACCCGAATATCGTGCGCTCAAGTGTAGGCTGTATTTTTACCAACTCGGTGGCAACAGGAACCACGGAGGAAGTGATCGCTTTTTTGAAATCAAAGAACGTCAAGATCTACTGCGCCGCGCTATCGGCATCGAAAAACTACACCGATACCGATTTTACAGGGGCAACGGCCATTGTGGTTGGCCCGGAATCAATTGGTTTGAGCGAAGAATGGCTCAACAGCGCCACCCAGAACATTGTCATACCCATGCAGGGCGAAATCGATTCAATGAACGTTTCGGTGTCAGCGGCGATTCTTATCTTTGAGGCCAAAAGGCAAAGGCGTTTTCTTTAAAGGGCAGTAGCGATATACCACCTTTTTAGCTAAACAGCCAATGTGAAATGCTTAGCAACTAACTATAAAAAACACGTACAGGTTGAACAATTTATTCCCCATCATCATCGCCATTCTGATCCTCCAATTTATATGGGAAACAGTTTTAGATTACCTGAACGCAAAAAAATATGCCGACCCCGTACCCCATGAATTGAGCGATGTTTTCGATGCCAAGGAATACAAAAAATCTCAGGACTATAAAAGGGCAAATTACCGCTTTGGGTTACTTTCATCTACTTTTTCCACCGTATTAACCTTGGCGTTTTTATTTTTCAACGGATTCGAATGGGTCGATGGGATCGCGAGAAGTTTTTCTGACCAACCGATTATAGTTGCGCTAACCTTCTTCGGTATTATTATGATCGGAAGCGATCTGGTCGCCACCCCGTTCTCCTATTACCAAACCTTTGTTATTGAAGAACGATTCGGTTTTAACAAATCGACCAAAAAACTATTCTTTCTAGACAAGTTAAAGGGATGGGTGATGATGGCATTTGTAGGCGGTAGCATTTTGGCCTTGGTCATTTGGTTCTTTCAATGGGCAGGAAGCAGTTTTTGGATATATGCATGGGGTTTGGTCACCCTCTTTACGGTCTTTATGAACCTCTTTTATAGTAGATTGATCGTGCCGCTATTCAACAAGCAAATCCCTTTGGAAGAGGGCAGTCTCAAAAGCAAGATCGAAGCATATGCCCAAAAAGTAGGTTTTGAGTTGAAGAACATTTTTGTAATCGATGGTTCAAAAAGATCCACCAAGGCCAACGCCTATTTTTCAGGTTTTGGCAAAGAAAAACGGGTCACCCTTTATGATACGTTGATAAAGGATCTTGAAGAAGATGAGATCGTTGCAGTAGTAGCCCATGAAGTTGGCCATTACAAGCGCAATCATATCATTTTTAACCTAGGCGCCTCGGTTTTAGTGACAGGACTCACCCTTTTTATTTTATCGATTTTTATTAATAATACTGAAATGTCTTTGGCGATCGGGGTTTCACAGCCAAGCTTTCACGCAGCATTGATCGGTTTTGGAATTCTGTACAGTCCCATCTCCGAAATAACCGGGTTGGTAATGAACCTATTATCTCGAAAATTCGAATATCAGGCCGATGATTACGCAAAGTCTACCTTCGCTGCGATGCCTTTGGTGTCATCACTGAAAAAACTCTCCAAGAACAGTTTGAGTAATCTCACGCCCCACCCCGCCTATGTGTTCATGCACTATTCGCATCCACCGTTGATCGATAGGATTCGTAATTTAAAAGACTTGACCTAAACCGCCACCCTGTGGGCTATAGAATGAGATCAGACATAATTTTTGTTGTGTAATAAAGGGGATAGTGGTAACTTTAATTTACGATGACAGAGCTTGCAATAGAAAAAGAAAATAAAGAGATCGCGAAGCAATACAAAGAATTGCTACGAATAAGTTATCAGAACTTGACCGAAGACGACAAGGTTTTGATCCGCTCTGCTTTTGAAGTTGCCGTAGATGCCCATAAGAATCAACGCAGAAAGTCAGGGGAGGCCTATATTTTCCACCCTATTGCTGTTGCCAAAATCGTAGCTTCTGAAATTGGTTTGGATGCAACTTCCATAGCTTCGGCCTTACTTCACGATGTGGTGGAGGATACCGAATATACCTTAGATGACATCGAACGTATGTTCGGTGAAACCATCGCCAGGATCGTCGACGGCCTTACCAAGATAGCCCACCTGAAGAAGGATATGAACATTTCGCAACAGGCCGAGAATTTCAGGAAGATGTTGCTTACGCTCTATGACGATGTTAGGGTCATCATTATTAAGATTGCCGATCGTTACCACAATTTGCTCACGATGGATTCCATGCCCGAGTACAAACAGGTAAAAGTGGCTTCGGAGACCCTTTATATTTACGCTCCTTTGGCCCATAGAATCGGTTTGTACAACATCAAGACCGAGTTGGAAGACCTCAGCTTAAAGTATACCGAACCCGAGGTCTATAATGACATCAAAGGTAAAATTGAAGATTCAAAGGAAGACCAGCAGGCCTACATCGACGCATTTTCAGACATCATCGATACGTCGCTAAAGTCGGAAGGGCTAGAATACACCATCAAGGGCCGCATGAAGTCAATTTTCTCGATGCGCCGCAAGATGAAAACGCAAAATGTAAGTTTTGATGAAATCTATGATAAGTTCGCGATCCGCATCATCTATAAATCAGACCTGCACAATGAGAAGTTCTTTGCGTGGAAAATCTATTCCATCGTTACCGATCATTTCACCCCTAACCCTGTACGATTGCGAGATTGGATATCATCACCAAAATCTACGGGATACGAAGCGCTGCATATTACCGTAATGGGGCCCAAAGGTAAATGGGTCGAGGTACAGATCCGTAGCGAGCGAATGCATGAGATAGCCGAAAAAGGGTATGCCGCGCATTTTAAGTACAAACATGGAGACCAAAAAGAGCAGGGTATAGAAGGTTGGCTGAACAAGCTTCAAGAAGCTTTGGAGAGTTCTACCACCAATGCCGTAGATTTTGTTGAGGAGTTCAAATTGAACCTGTACTCAAAAGAGATCTTTGTATTCACCCCTAACGGTGAGCTCAAATCATTACCAAAAGGCGCAACACCACTAGACTTCGCGTTCAATATTCACACCGAGGTGGGCATGCACACCAGAGGGGCAAAAGTCAATGGAAAACTAGTACCGCTGAACACCACCCTGCATAGTGGTGACCAAGTTGAGATCATTACCTCCGAACAGGCGAAGCCCAATCAAAACTGGTTAGACTATGCAACCACTGCTCGGGCCCGGGCAAAAATCAAATCTTCATTGAGGGAGGAGAAGAAGGAAGTGGCCTTGGAAGGAAGAGAGGTGCTACGGCGTAAATTGAAATCACAAAAAATAAACCTTAACGAAGACACCATTAACAAAATGGTCGTCTTTTTTAAGCTAAAGACCAGTTTGGACCTTTTTTATCGTGTGGGGATCGGTGCCATTGACAATCAAATGTTAAAAGATTTCGCCTCGTCCTACAGCAATGCGTTCATCAGTTTCTTCAAGAACAAGATACGTCGCACCCCAGTACCGGCAGATATTGATAAAGATGAAATTACGATCAAATACGATACCCTCGTGTTCGGCAAGGAAGAAGAAAAGCTCGACTACAAGTTATCACAATGTTGCAACCCCATACCCGGTGATGAAGTATTCGGCTTTGTAAGCGTTGGGGAGGGCATCAAGGTGCATACAAAACATTGCCCAAATGCGATTTCATTGCAATCAAATTACGCCTATAGGATCATCAGCGCCAAATGGATAGATTCTAGCCAAGAAGAATTCCAATCTGAAATAAAACTTACCGGAATAGACAATTTAGGTTTGGTAAGTGAGATTACCGAGATCATTTCAGACAACATGCATGTGAATATGCGTAATCTAAATTTCAGTACAGATGGAGGAACCTTCACCGGAAAGATAACGGTGGTGGTAAAAAACAAGGCCATCCTTAAAAAGCTTATAGAGAACCTTCAGCAAATCAATGGAATTGACAAGATAACCAGGGTCTAAACCAGGCCGCTGCAACGGGCATGATCACAATGTTCACTTTCTGTTGATAAAACACAGTTCTGATACTTAAAATTTAACTGTACCTTTGTAAATTGTCAGATTGAAACCGATTTGAATCCGTCAAAACACCGTTATGGCACCCAATAAAAATCAGGAAATCGTTAAAAACGTCTTTACCACCTTTTTGGAGGAAAACGCGCATAGAAAAACGCCTGAACGCTATGCGATACTTCAAGAAGTGTATGCCAGCGACGAACATTTTGATATAGAGTCCTTGTATATTAAAATGAAGAACAAGAACTATAGGGTAAGCCGTGCTACCCTATACAACACCATAGAACTTTTATTGGATTGCAAACTGGTGCGCAAACACCAATTCGGCAAGAATCAGGCGCAGTACGAGAAATCGTATTTCGACCGTCAACATGATCATGTTATTCTAACCGATACCGGGGAGGTGATGGAATTCTGTGATCCTCGAATACAGGCTATAAAAAAAACAATAGAGGAGGTTTTCGACATAAAGATCACCAATCATTCCCTTTATTTTTACGGTACTAAAAACGTGTCTTCTGACGAGGCAAGCTTAAAAGAAAAACAAACAACTAACCACTAGTTTAATGGCAGTAGATTTATTGTTAGGCCTTCAATGGGGCGATGAGGGAAAGGGAAAAATCGTTGACGTTCTAACCAAAAACTATGATATAATTGCTCGTTTTCAAGGCGGCCCCAATGCTGGGCATACCTTGGAGTTCGATGGGATCAAACATGTGTTGCATACCATTCCTTCCGGAATTTTCCATAAAAATGCCATGAACCTGGTGGGCAACGGGGTCGTCATCGATCCCGTGATCTTTAAAAAGGAACTGGATAACCTTAAAAAATTCAATCTCGATATCAAATCCATATTGCTGATTTCAAGGAAGGCCCATTTGATCCTACCCACCCACCGTTTGCTTGATGCGGCTTCTGAAGCCTCAAAGGGAAAAGCTAAAATAGGATCAACGTTGAAGGGTATCGGTCCGGCCTATATGGATAAAACCGGTAGAAACGGAATGCGCGTAGGTGATCTTGAAATGGGTGATTGGAAAGAAAAATATAGAATTTTGGCCGATAAGCACGAGGCCATGATCGACTATTACAATGTTGATATCGAATACGACCTTGAAGATCTTGAAGTTGCTTTTTTTGCTGCGGTGGAAGAATTGAAAAAGTTAACCTTCATCGATAGTGAAGAATATCTCTACCAGGCGCAAAAACAAGGCAAAAAAATATTGGCCGAAGGGGCCCAAGGTTCTTTGTTAGACATTGATTTTGGAACCTACCCCTATGTCACCTCATCGAACACCACAGCAGCAGGGGCCTGCACGGGCTTAGGCATTGCCCCCAACCATATCGGAGCAGTAAAGGGAATTTTCAAGGCTTATGCCACCCGCGTGGGCAGTGGCCCTTTTCCAACCGAACTTTTTGATGAAGATGGTGCTACCATGGGGCGTGTGGGAAATGAATTTGGGGCAACAACAGGCCGACCAAGACGATGCGGGTGGTTAGATCTAGTAGCCTTAAAATACGCCGTTCAAATCAACGGGGTAACCGAACTGATGATGATGAAGGGCGATGTACTGAGCGGGTTCTCTAAGTTGAAGGTCTGTACCTCCTATAATTATATGGGAAAGGAAATTACTCATTTGCCCTATAATATTGAACCCGAAAATGTAACTCCGGTATACACCGAAATGGAGGGCTGGGCCGAAGATTTATCAAAGATGACCCGGATCGACCAATTTCCGAAAGCGTTGAGCTCGTATATTGGTTTTTTAGAAAAGGAACTAGAAGTTCCGATCAAGATCGTATCTGTTGGCCCGGATCGTACGCAAACCATACATCGATAAAATAAAGCCACTTTCGAGTGGCTTTATTGTAATTGCCAACTATTAAATCTATCCCAATACATCGAAGCCTCCTATAAAAAATCCTATTTTTGTATAAAATTCAAGGCATTGCGAACGCTATTTAGCTTACTCTTCCCTTTCTTTTTTGTTGGGTTTGCCTTTGGTCAAGATTCCATCCCAGAAAAAAAGGAAATCAACATTGTCTACGGGGCCAACTTTACCAAAGACGAGGTAAGTTATCCTGGCGCCACCATATTCAGCAAAGATGATCGTCAAGTACAGTTCGAACACCAAGGGGCCGATCTCTGGTGCGATATCGCCATCTACTACCAGAAGGAGAACCGCCTGAAGGCGATCGGCAATATTCGAATGGAGCAAGGCGATACCATTAGCATGACCAGTGGTAAAATAGATTATGATGGCAACACCAAACTTGCCAAGGCTTTTGAAAGTGTCGTATTCAACGGGAGAACATCGGAAAGCGGCAGCATGACGTTGCTGACCGACACCCTGCGTTTTGACCGGGAGAAACAAGAAGCTTTTTACCAAGATTCCGGCACGGTGATCGACTCTGTAAATACCCTGACAAGTGAAATCGGAAGGTACTTTATGGAAATAAAAAAAGCCCAATTCTTAGATAGTGTCCACCTTAAAAACCCAGATTTTATTCTAGATTCAGAGCGACTTGATTATTATACCACCTCTAAAAACTCGTATTTATACGGTCCGTCGACGATAACCGGGGAAACCTACAAAATGTACTGCGAACGCGGTTTTTATGACACCAAAATAGAAAGTGGGTACGGCATCAAAAATACGCGCATTGATTACAACAACAGAATTATCAAAGGCGATAGTGTGTACTTTGATAAAGCCACGGAATTTGCCTCGGCTACAAATAACATAAGCGTTACCGACACCATTAACAATACGGTTACCAAGGCGCATTATGCAGAGGTCTTCAAAGCGAAAGATTCGGTCTTCGCCACAAAACGTGCCGTAGCCATAAGTTTGGTAGAACAAGATTCGTTGTATGTTCACGGCGATACCTTAATGGTCACCGGGCCTCCGGACAACCGCTGGGTGAGGGCATTCAGAAATGCCAAATTCTACAAAACCGATATGAGCGGAAAATGTGACTCTATACACTCCGCGGAAAAAACAGGACTGATTCAACTCATAAAAAACCCGGTTGTTTGGAATGCCGAAAACCAGATGACGGGCGATAGCATACATATAATATCGAATACAAAAACAGAACAATTAGACTCCCTAAAAGTTTTGGAGAACGCCTTTATAGTTTCACTAGACAGTATCAGCAAAACCGGCTACAATCAAGCCAAAGGCGTCAACCTCTATGGCAAGTTCAAAGAAAATGAACTTCGGATCATCGACCTGGTAAAAAATACAGAGGTCATTTACTATATGTACAATGATGACCAAGAACTGATCGGTATCAATAAGACCATTTGTAGCTCGATTCGAATTACCATGGCCAATAACGATGTTGAAGAACTCACCTTCCGCACACAACCCGATGGTACTATTTTTCCCGAAAAAGACCTTCCTACCGATAGTCGAAAACTAAAAGGTTTCATCTGGCGGGGCGATGAACGTATTTTGACCAAAGACGACATTTTCGATGAAGATGATAATACCATTGAACTCGTGGTTATCCGCGGGATAGATAATCCCATTGACATCGATGCCGATGAAGAAGAAAGAACCAACAATTCAAGTGACCCGATAAATAATATTCCAATTTCGAACGATGACATTCCTGAACCTACGAAGCGCCCGAAAGTAGAAAAGGTAAAATTGGTGAATTTCAACCAGCAGAGCAGTTAGTTTTGAATACGTTGCGCAATATAGGAGTGATGGGAATACACCTTTGTTTTTGAAGCCTTTGAAGCTTTAAACCTAGAGCATGAAAAACGATTTTCTAAAATATCAGGCACAGACCACCAAGCATCCATTGGCCATGGAAGTTTCGCATGCAAAGGGAAGTTATATCTATGACACCGACGGTAACGCCCATTTAGATTTTGTAGCAGGGGTTTCAGCCTGTGGTTTGGGGCATTGTCACCCAAAAGTGGTCGAGGCGATTCAAGAACAGGCACAAAAGTACCTGCACGTCATGGTCTATGGAGAATATATGCTGCAACCTGCGGTAGAATATGCCAAACTTTTGGCCTCCCTTTTGCCTACTGCCTTAGAGACCACCTATTTGGTCAACTCAGGCACCGAGGCCATCGAGGGTGCCATGAAATTGGCGAGGCGGGCTACGGGAAGAACCGAAATCATCGCGGCGCACCATGCCTACCACGGTAATACCATGGGCAGCTTGAGCATCATGGGCTACGAAGAACGCAAAAGCGCATTCAGGCCTCTGCTTCCCGATGTTTCCTTTATCCACTTCAACGCAGCAATCGACCTGCAGAACATCTCCGAAAAAACCGCCGCAGTGGTATTGGAAACCATTCAGGGTGGTGCCGGATTTATTCTTCCAACGAACAACTATCTTGAAAAAGTAAGAAAACGGTGTACCGAAGTGGGGGCACTGCTAATTCTCGATGAGATTCAACCCGGTTTCGGAAGAACGGGAAAACTGTTCGCTTTCGAACATTATAATTGCGTACCTGATATTCTGGTGATGGGCAAAGGCATGGCATCGGGCCTCCCCGCCGGCGCTTTTACCGCTTCGCAAGAACTAATGTCGCATCTAGAACATAGCCCAAAATTGGGCCACATCACTACGTTCGGAGGCAACCCGGTAATTGCAGCAGCGAGTCTGGCCACCTTGCACGTATTGACAGCGGGTTCATTGATTGCTGACACCTTAAAAAAAGAACTACTTTTCCGTAAATTACTCAAGCATCCTTCCATCATAGAAATTCGTGGTAAGGGACTCATGCTTGCATTGATTTTTGAAAATACAGAAATGGTCAATGAACTGGTAATCAGGTGCAAGGAAAAAGGGTTGATCCTGTTCTGGCTACTTTTCGAATCCAAAGCAGTACGCATATCACCTCCGTTGACAATTTCTGAGGAAGAAATTGAAATCGGGTGCGCGATAATTAACGGAGTACTTGACGAGCTAATGCAATAATGTGTTAACTAATTTGTTAATAATATAGCCCAAATCGGGAGTTGTAGGTGGGTTCAAACCCTTACTTTTAAAACCATAGTATAACTAAAAAGTTCCTATGGCGTTGGAATCTAACGAAAGACCTGGTAGACCTATTGCCAAATTCGAAAGCATGCTGAAGACTGATGACGTCTACTTCTTTGATGCTGAGGATTTTGAAGACATCATACACCATTACCTGAACAACGGTAAAGTATCGCTAGCGAAGAAAGCGATTAAAATAGGTCTGCAGCAACACCCTGATTCTATTGAACTAAAATTACTCCATGTCGAAGTTCTTGTCTTCGAGAACAAGTTGGATCAGGCCGAACAACTTTTAGATAAACTTCAACTGTTGGATCCCAATAACGAGGAAATTTATATTCAACGGGCCAATATCTATTCAAAAAAAGACAATCACGAAGCTGCCATAGTACTTTTGAACAAAGCACTGGATCTCTCAGATGACGCGTTCGACATCCATTCGTTACTCGGTATGGAATATCTTTTTATGGACGATTACAAATTGGCCAAAGATAATTTCATGAGGTGCGTGGCATTTGACGAGCAAGATTATTCTTCATTGTACAATGTCATCTACTGTTTCGAATTTTTAGAAGATTTCGATGGTGCGATAGTCTACCTGAATGATTATTTAGATAGAAACCCCTACTGTGAAGTCGCTTGGCACCAATTGGGCAAACAATATGATGAAAAACGGATGTTCACCGAAGCACTAGCGTCTTTCGACTTCGCAATTATTTCAGACGATAGTTTTATTGGAGCCTATTTCGAAAAAGGAAAGGTGCTGGAAAAATTGGGCAAGTACAAAGAAGCCATCGAAAATTACGAAACTACCATAACCATAGAAGACCCTACTTCACATGCCTATCTTCACATTGGAAAATGTTACGAAAAACTAGGTAACGATGAAATGGCCAAGTATTATTTTTATCAGACCGTTCATGAAGACCCCTTATTAGATAAGGGTTGGCTGGCCATAACCGAATTCTATTTCAACAAAGGAAATGCGAAAAAAGCATTGTACTATATCAACAAAGCGCTTAATATCGATGCAGAAAACCCAACTTATTGGAAAAAATCGGCAAAAATAAATGCCGCTTTGAAGAACTACCAGCAAGCCGATTTTGCCTATAAGCAAACTGTTGAACTTGGCAACTACGAGCTCGATACATGGTTGAAGTGGGCCGATGTTGCTTGCAATACCAACGATATCTTATCAGCGATACACATTCTGAGCCAAGGAAGGGAATTTTACCCCGATAATGCTAGACTACCCTATAAGATGGCCGGATTACAGTTACTCGCCAACGACAGCATCAATGCCAGAATATCGCTCATCGACGCATTGAAAATAGATTTTGGAAAATTATTCCTTTTTGAGGAAGAATTTCCTCAGTTCGCAGAAACCGAATGGACATTGAACATCATCGCGAACATTAAAAAAGCTTCAAGATAAAAGACCTATTTTTGTTTTTCTAACCAGTAGTCGATTCATGCAAAAACGTAATCTTCTCCAGTATTTTTTCGTAACCCTAAAGGGAATAGCCATGGGTGCCGCCGACGTAGTGCCGGGGGTTTCAGGAGGAACAATCGCCTTTATATCTGGCATATATGAAGAACTTATTACCTCTATAAACAACATCAACATAAAAACCCTAGGTGTTTGGAAAGAACACGGTTTCAAATCGTTTTGGGAAAGTTTGAACGGCAATTTTCTAGTCGCACTTTTCCTTGGCATCTTCATCAGCCTGTTCACTTTGGCGAGCCTGGTCAGCTGGTTGCTGGAAAATGAACCCATTTTACTTTGGTCATTTTTCTTCGGCTTGGTTACGGCCAGTATTTTCTTTGTTGGTAAAGAAATAAAGCAATGGAATCTTGGTGCCATAGCACTATTGTTATTTGGTGCGGGCATAGCCTTTTACATTACCACCCTGCCCCCTGCCGATAACATTGACAGTCTTCCCTTTTTATTCCTTTCAGGTGCTCTGGCCGTTTGTGCCATGATACTCCCCGGTATTTCAGGTGCTTTTATTTTGGTATTGCTGGGGTCTTATAAGACCATTCTTGATGCGGTTCATGAGCGTGATCTTAAAATAGTGGTCACCGTGGCCTTAGGAGCCATATTCGGACTTTTAAGTTTTGCACGATTACTGAAATGGATGTTCAAAAATTATAAAAATCTTACCCTCGCCCTCCTGACCGGTTTCATACTAGGTTCTTTGAACAAGATATGGCCCTGGAAAAAAGTATTGGAGACCAGAATTTTCGGCGACAAAATTATCCCCATTAAAGAAGAAAGCATCTCCCCATTTTCATTTGATGGAGATTCTCAATTAACCTTTGCCATTGTATCCGCTATCATCGGTTTTTCGCTTATTTTTATACTTGAAAGAGTTGCTTCTAAAAAATAAGTTTCTGCAAAAATGCATGGACCAAGAACAGTATTGGATAAGTTTTTTTTGGTCGTAAAGGGCCTATGTATGGGTGCGGCCAATAAAGTACCCGGCGTTTCTGGTGGAATCGTTGCCTATGTTGGCGGCTTTTACGAAGAATTCATCTATTCGCTTCAGAAAATAAACGGCAAGGCCCTGAAACTACTTTTCAGGGGAAGGTTCAGTAGTTTTTACCGCTATGTTAACGGCACTTTTCTATGCCTTTTAATTTTCGGAATGCTAGTCAGTTACTTCAGTGTTTCTAGAATACTGGACTACTTTCTTGAACGTAAGGAACTTTATGTCTGGGCCGCTTTTTTTGGCATGATCCTTGGCTCGATATATTACATTGGCAAAGAATTCAAACAATGGAACAAGAATACGGGCACTGCGGGTATTATCGGCTTGATCATTGGCATTTCCATCAGCTTCTTGAGCCCGGCAACCGGAAATGACAACCTTTTATTCATCTTTCTTTGTGGTATGATCAGCGTCTCCGGAATGACACTTCCTGGGCTTTCAGGTTCCTTTATTTTGATTCTATTGGGTAACTATGTACTGTTACTGGTCGATTCGGTTAACGCCCTATATGATACTTTTGCGGAGTTGATTCAAGGCGATTACAGTTTTACCGAGAACCATGAACGACTGAACATTTTAAAAATACTTGCCGTATTTACCTTGGGTTCGGCTACGGGTCTGGTAACGCTCTCGCATATTCTGAGCTATGTTTTAAAACATTACAAGAACAGCACCACAGCGGTTATCTTAGGTTTTATAACTGGTTCTTTGGGCGTTGTATGGCCTTGGAAAAAAACCATTTACAAAGCTGATGGAAAAGGGCAGGCAATACTAGATTCTAACGGTAAGGAAATCATTCTGAACTACGAGCGCTTTTTTCCCGATATGGGAAACTCCGAAACATGGTGGGCCCTTTTCTTTGTTTTGGTAGGAATTTGCATTTTATTGGCATTGGATTGGTATGGAAAAAGAAAACAGCAAAAAGCATAGGTTCGGGCTGGTAGGCCGCGATATTTCGTACTCTTTTTCTAAGGGACATTTTACGGAAAAATTTTTAAGGTTGGCTTTGCCAGCGTATACCTATGAAAATTTCGACCTGAAGACCATAGATGAATTTAAAACCCTTGTTCAAAATAATGAGAACCTCAGCGGACTAAATGTGACCATTCCGTACAAAGAAGTCATTATCCCTTATTTAGACAAATTAGATCCCGAGGCCGCAAAAATTGGTGCCGTAAACACGATCAAGTTTACCCCGCAGGGTCTAGAGGGTTACAATACCGATGCCCATGGTTTTCAAAGGTCAATAGAGCCTTTCCTCAAAAAAAACCATACCAAAGCGCTTATTTTAGGAACCGGCGGAGCTTCAAAGGCCATTGCCTATGTATTTGAAAAGTTGGGCATTGCCTCTAAATTTGTATCGCGAAACCCCTTAGAAGATCAGTTGAGCTATGAAGATTTGGACCAATCCATTATAGAAAATTACCCTATTTTGGTCAATTGCACACCGCTAGGCACCGTACCCCATATAGAGCGAAAACCCGATATTCCGTATCAACACATTACCGAGAAACACTTGCTTTTCGACTTGATCTATAACCCTGCTAAAACGGCATACTTACTTGAAGGAGAAAAGCGAAATGCCACGATATGTAACGGACATCGAATGCTAGAGCTACAAGCAGAAAAATCATGGAAAATTTGGAACTCGAAATAAGTCAGGAAATCGGTTTTGGTTTTTCTGGTTTTCCCCAACATTCCTATGGTAAGAAACCTTGATGTCGGGCATTTCAGATTTACCGCTATGAAGGCGAAATTCTTATGGATCGCGGAATAGTATAAAGAAATCGAGTATAATTTTTGAACTTCGAAAGGTTGTTACTATCTTACCGAAGCAATGATTTTTCAATAACGATACGATTTCAAATGCTAGAGGAAAAAGAAAATAAAATACAGGAAAATATTATTGGAGAAGAACGGCACGAAACTCCAGAAGAGCATTCGACCGCTATATCCACTGAAGAAAACATGACTGAAGTAACAGAAAATGTCATGGAAAGCGCTTCAGAAGAGAAACAACCAATGGTGGAAGAAGTGATCGATCAAGATCGGCTTGAACCAGAAACGAACCCGAAATCAAGTAAGCCATCTTCCGAAAGCAAAGAAGTTATCGACGAAATAGCCGAGGACAATGCCGAGGACGCCGAAGATAACGATAACCACCATAGGCATAGCATACCCTTGCTTGACTATCATGCGATGAGTATCGAAAATTTGACGGGTGAGCTTCAAAAATTGGTCAAGAACGAGAAAGTTCAGGCCATTAAAAAGCATGTTGACGAAATCAAACATGAGTTCGATCTAAAGTTTCAAGACTTTATCGACCATAAAAAGGAAGACTTTGTTGCCAATGGCGGCAATGAAATCGATTTCAGGTACAATTCAATGACCAAAAAGCAGTTCGATGAAGTGTATTCAGAATATCGTGCAAAGCGCAACCAATATTACAAGAACCTTGAAAAAACGCTAAAGGAGAACCTACAAAATCGATTAAACCTTATAGAAGAACTTAAAGGTCTAGTAAGTGTTGAAGAGGATATCAATACCACCTACAAGAATTTCAAAGAGGTTCAAGAGAAATGGCGCAATGCCGGTCCAATACCAAGGTCGCATTACAACGACGTATGGAAAACCTTTGAGCACCATATCGAGATATTCTATGACTTCCTAAGCTTGAACCGTGAGCTTCGCGATCTCGATTTAAAGCACAATCTAGAGGAGAAACAAAAAATTGTCGAGCGAGCGGAGGCATTGGCAACCGAGAGCGATCTGGGAAAAGCGTTTCGAGAACTTCAACTATTGCATAAGATCTGGAAAGAAGATATCGGTCCGGTTGGCAAGGAACATCGCGATGAAATTTGGGAACAGTTCAGTAATGCGACCAAAATACTTCACCAAAGGAGGCAAGATCACTACAAAGACCTAGAGTTAATTTACGAACAGAACTTGGCCAAAAAACAAGGGATCATCGCCGAGATCAATACAATAGCCGGCAAGGTATCTGATAATCATAAAGAACTTCAGCTGCAGATAAAGCAAATTGAAGCGCAACGAAATGCGTTCTTCAAAGCGGGCAAGGTACCCCAAAAAGTGAATGAAAGAACTTGGGCCGAATTCAAAACAGCTGTGCGTTTGTTCAACCAAAATAAAAATGCATACTACAAGAACCTAAAAAAAGACCAGCAAGACAACCTCGACAAAAAACGGGAACTGGTCAACCTTGCCCTAGCCCTCAAAGAAAGTGAAGATTGGGATACGGCGACCCAAGAAATGAAGCGTATTCAGAATGAGTGGAAAAAAATAGGGCATGTACCACGTAAGTACTCCGATAAAATTTGGAAAGATTTCAAAAACGCCTGTAACCATTATTTTGATCGTCTACATGCGCTGAAAAGTGGGTCCCAACAAGAAGAAAAAGACAATCTTGAGAAAAAAGAGGCCTGTTTGGACAAACTGAAAAACTTTGAACTGTCCGGTGATCGTTCAAAAGATATGGCTACCATAAATGCATTCATCGCCGAATGGAAAAGCTACGGCCAAGTACCCTTCAACAAAAAGGTAATCAACCAAAAATTCAATAAAGTACTTGACGCTATTTTCAAGAAACTTGATGTCAAAAAACAGGAATCTGAACTACTTAAGTATGGTAACAAGATTCAGCAACTGGCACAAGAAGACAATGAAAGGGCCCTTGCCAATGAAAGGGCCTTTATCAGAAAGAAAATTGAAGAAAGTACAGATGAACTTCGCCAATTAGAGAATAATCTGCAGTTCTTCTCGAATGCATCAGAAAGCAACCCTTTGGTAAAGGACGTTATTAAAAAAGTGGAAAACCATAAAGAGTCACTTGCCATGTGGAAAGATAAATTAAAGAATTTGAACATTATGCAGCATAGTCT
>JBHJNU010000134.1:0-12659 GCA_050330515.1 Flavobacteriaceae bacterium
AAGGATTTTGGCAAAAATCACAGCATTGACATTGGTTCAATATGTCAACAAATTTATATTTGACAGACCAATGAATAATATCAAAAATCAAATCATTTAATTACACCCAACAGGTTAACACAGGTACGGAGTATATCGTTTTCGGAAATAGTCCCTGTGGAACGCCAGCGGTGGGCAATGGTAGCCGTTTGGCCAGTAACCCGATTATCATTACCGGTGCAGAACCACCCTATAGTACCAGTAGTGTTGCCATTAGTTCTCCGACTATGGAGGGCTGCGAAATAGAAACTGTATCTGTTGAGACCTATATACTGGACGGCACTACGGGCGCCACTGATTTTACCAG
Source organism: Flavobacteriaceae bacterium (assembly GCA_050330515.1). Taxonomy (GTDB): domain Bacteria; phylum Bacteroidota; class Bacteroidia; order Flavobacteriales; family Flavobacteriaceae; genus Maribacter_C. Next base: position 347 of record JBHJNU010000134.1, read on the forward strand.
AATAGCGCTGCCCGCAGGACTTGTATACGTACCGGGATCATTTACCTCTACGGGTACGGCAACAGCAACCTATGTCACCACGAATACGGTCGGTGATCATGAGGAAATTGAAATTTCCCTACCTGCGGGCGCGACTACCGCAGATGTTATTGCCTATAGTTTTGGTGTAGAAAGTACGGCCACTATCTGTTCGGGTAATTATTCCATAGATTTAAGCACCTATGTAACCACATCAAGACTTTTCTGTGGCGGCGTTTCATGTGGCACCACTCAGATTGTTACGGGCCAGGCAAGTACCCAAATTTCCATCTCAAAGGCCGTTCTGGACCAGTCGGCGTTTTCAGCGACCGCAGTTTACGTGCAAGGAGGTTCCGATACCGATTATGTCGTTGCCGTTGGCGTTGAAAATACAGGTGCTGTAGATTTGGCTCCGGGCATTACCTATGAGGTTTTCTGTGCCGATGGTAGCGGTGCAAGAGTAGGTGCGCCCATTTACACCGGTGCCATTGGGCAGGCCATTCCTATCGGGGCCACCATAGATGAAACTTTCTCGTTTACATCGGGCACCTTCTGTGGGCCTAATAGTAATATTGTGGTTGAGTTCGCACCTGGTCCTTCCAATTGTTTCTGTGATCCCTTGTCAGTGGTAATTGCCAGTCAACCCTCTCCGGTATCCGGTAATATTACCTTTGTAAATGACAATATCACAGTAAACGAAGCTGTCGGAACGGCTACTTTGGAGGTAATCTTCAATGGTACCGCCCCAGGAGTTTTTACGGTCGATTTTACTACGTTGAACAATACCGCGGTAGCATTACAAGACTATATGGCAACATTAGGTAGCTTGACTTTTGCCGGTACCGATGGGGAGATCCAAACCATTACCATTCCTATTTTAGATGACACGTTGGCCGAACCCACTGAAAATTTTTGGGTGGAACTCTCCAACATTTCTATACCCGTCATTAGTATCTTGGATAATCAAGCTGTGGTTAACATTATAGATAACGATACGGAAATCTGTGGCGATGGAATTGATAATGACGGGGATGGGTTAATCGATTGTGATGACCCCGATTGTTACCTGGCCGCCAACTCCGGGGATACGGATACGGACGGCGATGGCATTGGCGATTCATGCGATCTTGATGATGATAATGATGGGGTTTTGGATAGTGATGAATGTGCTGATGAGGCTACCCTAGTTTTTGCAGGCAATCCCACTACAATTAATGGTACCAGCATTGCCGGAACAACCTCGTTGAACAATGGGGACATTATTCTTGTTGAAAATGCAGGCACTTTCCTGAATGGGGATATTGCAAACGCTAGAATTACCATTGTCAACATAGGGTCAGGTGCCGAATATGACCCAAACGCCGGTATGCTCAGCAGTGTAGGCCACAATCCTTCCATTGGGGATTATCTTAGTTTTATCTTGGAAGCTATCGATGATGCTACAGGTCAGGTATTGATTCTAGATGGAGATGCAGATCTTCTTGATATCGATTCCCAAAATGGGGATGACTTTACGGAAGTGATTGGGATACCTACTTCCTTTACATCAACTCTGGGCAGCAGCTTGATACCCCTAAATTACCTATCTGGAGGTCCCGGGGCAGGACAGAACTATTTCGGGTTAAATCCCGCCATCGCAGGTGTTTCAACAGATTGGGCCGATGAAATAAACACATCTAATGACCCCAATAGTGTTATGACCATCGCCTACGAAAATGTAAATCAAATAGCATTGACTTTTGGGGTAACGGGCTCCGCTAATTACAGCGCGGGAACAAGGGACCTCCGTTTGTCGAACTTCAGGATTATTCGTTATTGTGATACGGATGCCGATGGAATCCCCGACTATCATGACCTTGATTCCGACAACGACGGCTGTTTTGACACCGTTGAGGCGGGGCATACTGACGGCGACAATGACGGTATATTGGGCAACTCGCCCGTTACCGTTGACAATGCGGGCCAAGTGACCGGCCAAGGCGGCTACACGGGTGTTACTGGTAATGAAGTCGTCGCCACGCAAGTGGGTATAGGCACAGATCCCGCCAACCTCAGTGTAGTAGATGGTGGCTCGGCCAGCTTCACTATAAACGCTACTGCCACCAATACCATAAGTTTCTTGGCCGGTAGTCCTGATTATTCCGGGGCTGGTAGTACCGATTCTTCTGCAAACATCAGGTATCAGTGGCAAGAAAATGGAACAAATCTGGCTAACGGAGGGGTTTACGGGGGCGTTACCACCAGTACGCTTACGATAAGCGATGTAACCGGCCTTAACGGCAATACCTACACTGTTGTGGTGACACACAGTGATAATAATTGTTACACCGAAAGCAGAAGTGCAACGCTGACAACTTTAAGTGCCTGCGACGCCATTTCTTCGGGCAACCCAGATACGGATGGTGATGGTGTTGCCGATCTTTGCGATCTTGATAATGACAATGACGGAATTTTGGATAGTATCGAAGATCTGAACCTTGATGGCGATAACGACCCATCGACAAACCCTAGCGATTCTGATGGTGATGGTATACCAGATTATTTAGACATTGATAGTGATGATGACGGTATACCCGATAATGTTGAGGCCCAAAGCACCCAAGGTTATATAGCACCTAGTTTGGTCGACGCCAATAACAATGGCTTAGATGATGCCTACGAGGGTAATGGTAATTTGGGAATATTCCCTGTTGATACTGACGGTGACCTTGTTCCCGATTACCTTGATGAGGATAGTGACAATGACAATGTGCCTGACAATATTGAAGGTCATGACCATGACCATGATGGTCTACCCGATGTGGTATTGGTAGGGTCCGACAGTGACAATGACGGGCTTGACGATGGTTATGAGGGCGCGGTTCTGATCGACGTTGATGTCAACGATGAAATCAATGATCCCTTTAACGACTTACCGAATACCGATGGCGATGCTGAGTCAGATTATAGGGATACCGATGATGATAATGACGGTATTCCAACAATGGACGAAGATGCCAACAACGATGGCGACTACTCCAATGATGATTTCGACAATGACGGTATACCCGATTATTTAGACCCTGATCAACCCATGGAGATAGATGATGTTGAGGTCTTCAACATTGTAACACCCAACAATGATGGGGTTCATGATTACCTCGTGATAACCGGTCTTGATACGCGAACCAACAATACCTTGCAGATCTACAATCGATGGGGTATATTGATCTACGAAACACGATCATACAATACAGAAGGAAACGTTTTTGACGGAACTTCGCAAGGTAGGGCCACGATTCGTAAAGGCGATAGACTGCCTGTAGGTACGTATTTCTACATACTAGATTACGAAGATCTTGATGCTACTTGGAAAAACCTATCTGGTTATCTGTATTTGAACTAAAAAAAGGAAGGTTGATTTAATCGTTTTTCGAAAAATTTTACGAAGAGAGCCGCCCATGTACGGATAGCTTGCCATTTGGCCCGGCAATGGCATAGGATGGGTAGACGAGTATGCGGCCAACGGTGGTGGTATATGATGTTCAGTTGGTAACGTAATACATTGCCGTTACCTTGGTTTACGCAACACATGTCAAATAAACAAGGTCGAAGTCGAATGGGGCAGCATATTCAGCACCAATCGACTTCGATTATTTTTATACGCATAGCCATTAAAATACTTCGGCCAGTTCTTTTATGCTTCCCTTAAGCCAAAAAGTACCTTAAAGGTGTTATTTTTGTTAAAATACAGAGGCTTATCTGTATTCCGCTATGAAAAAAAAATATTGATTTGGAAGAAGAAAATGTAATCTTGGTAAATACGTCAGATGAACAAATTGGCACCATGCCCAAGATGGAGGCACATGAAAAAGCGTTGCTTCACAGGGCCTTTTCAGTGTTCGTCATGAACAACAAAGGGGAGACCATGCTTCAACAGCGTGCTGCGCACAAATACCATTCGCCCCTTTTATGGACCAATACGTGCTGCAGTCATCAAAGAGTGGGTGAGACGAATATCGAAGCAGGCAAAAGACGCCTGCAAGAAGAAATGGGGTTCGTCACCGAGCTTAAAGAACTGTTCTCGTTCATCTACAAGGCCCCATTTGATAATGGCCTTACAGAACACGAACTCGATCACGTGATGATCGGCAATTATGATGAAGTGCCGAAGGTCAATGTAGATGAGGTCAACGATTGGAAATGGATGATGCCCATGGATATCAAAAAGGACATTCTTGAAAATCCCGATAGTTATACGGTATGGTTCAAGATTATCTTCGAGAAGTTTTATAACCATCTAATGCAGAATACCTAGCGCTCATGAAAGTTAAAGTAAGTAGAAAGGCGCATTTTAACGCCGCGCATCGTTTGTATAAAAAAGACTGGAGTTTTGAAAAGAACGATGAAGTCTTCGGTTTGTGCAACAACCCCAATTTTCACGGTCATAATTACGAACTTATTGTAAGTGTTCATGGGGAAATAGATCAAGAAACAGGTTTCGTTATCGATGTTAAAATCTTAAAGGACCTGATCAAGAGCGAAATTGAAGATGCCCTTGATCACAAAAACTTAAATGTTGAAGTGCCCGAATTCAAAGAGCTCAACCCAACGGCAGAAAATATCGCCGTGGTAATTTGGAACAAACTAAGACCTTATATTGATAAATCAAAAGACTTGGAAGTAGTGCTCTATGAGACCCCAAGAAATTTTGTCACCTATTATGGCTCTTAGAAACAATAGGTCGACTCAAAAATAATTTGTAGGAAAAAACGTTATAATTTTGACACCAATTTTTCTTTGCATCATTTGCTTCTAATCATATGAACCTTTATCCCTTAAAATTTACCCTGTTACTAAAAGAACGTCTAATCGTATGAACCTTTATCCCTTAAAATTTACCCCTATACTAAAAGAACGTCTTTGGGGCGGTACCAAGCTTAAAGATGTTTTAGGTAAACCCATTCAAACCGACATAACTGGAGAATCTTGGGAGCTTTCAACCGTAAAAGGTGATGTTTCCGTAGTTTCTAACGGAATTCTCGCGGGTAAATCGCTGCAGGATGTAATTGACCAACATCCGGAAGCCATGCTGGGGGAGAGTGTAGTAGCCCGTTTCGGAACCGACTTTCCCATACTCATCAAGTTCATCGACGCAAAACAGGATCTTTCCATTCAATTGCATCCGAACGATGAACTGGCCAAGTTACGCCATGATTCTTTTGGAAAAACCGAGATGTGGTATATCATGGATGCCGATGAAGATGCGAACCTTATCGTGGGTTTTAACAAAGATGTGACCAAAGAAGAGTATTCGGCGAGTCTTGAAAATAATTGCCTATTAGCTTTGTTGAACTACGAAACCGTAAAGGAGGGCGATACCTTTTTTATCAACACGGGAAAAATTCATGCCATAGGAGCCGGGGTATTACTTGCCGAAATTCAACAGACTTCCGATGTGACCTACCGGGTTTTTGACTTTAACCGCAAAGATAAAGACGGCAACCTTCGTGAACTACACACCGATCTGGCTTTAGATGCCATTGACTATAGAAAAAAAGATGACTTCAAGGTCAGCTATGGGCGGCAATCCGATACGGTGAATACCATGATCGAATGCCCCTATTTCAAGACCAATTTTATCGAGCTTACCAAAGAACTAAAGCAAGATGTATCGCACAGGGGTTCATTTACCATTTATATGTGCGTTGGGGGTGCGGTTGAGGTCGAGAATGATTTCGGTTCCGTAAAGCTTCAGAAAGGCGAAACTACCTTGGTGCCCGCCAAAAGCAAGAGCATAAGATTGAAATCTTCGGGCGCCAAACTCTTAGAAGTGACTATTTAAGTCCGTTTTAGGTTTTTTTGGTCTAAACCGCTACACAGTTTAAGCTAACCGTCGTACGGTATGGCGACCAAAAATCGTTTTGAGAAAATCAAACATGCGAGTTTAGGCTGTAGTGTGGTTAAATATCTTATTTTTGCAAAAAAAATAATACCATGGCGAATATCAGAGATTTAAAGAAAGATATCAATAACGTATTGGGTGATATCATCGAGGCCGTTTATGTTGTTGATTCGGCTAACAACGGAAAAGATTCAAAAGAAGGCTCTGCTATCATCGATAGTGCCATTGAAACTTTTGACGATCTGATCGCAAAAGTGAATAAAAAGGATATGGAAGACAGAAAGTCGCACCTAAAGGCCGTGCGTCAGGAATTGGAAAAAAAATCGATCGAACTTGTAGAAAAATTGAACAAGTTAGGTTAGTTCGATGCTAACGGTAAACCTATAAAAAAATCCGCCTAAAGCGGATTTTTTGTGTTTATGTGCAAAGGTTATTTTTTGATATCCTCTAGATACTTTTTTAGCTTTCGGCCATATTTGGTCTCAGCGACCTCTGGGCTCAACGAATTGCTGATCGAATCAAGGTACTTTACATTCGCATCCGCAACATCGGTAACCGCAATGTACGGTGCAACGGCCGAATTTAGATTGTTGAGCGCAAAGTTCAGGGCAAAGGCGTAGCCTCGCTGCACATTTTTATCGCTCAATTTTTGCAAGGAGTCTAGCTGTAACGAATCTAGTGGATTTTTCGGGTCAATAGATGCTTGTAAGAATGCCAGGTTCTTCTTGTTGAACTGCGTCATGGTTCTAAGGTACTCTTTCCATTTATCGTGTGTTTTTGAACCTTTGACTTCTGAATTGGTGTCAAAGGTATTCCAAGCCGTATTTATGGTAATTGTGCCAGGTTCAGCGAAAAACGCTATTCGGTCGTTGATATCGTTATCGTCTTTTTTATTTAGGTAGAGGTAGAACATTTCAGGACCCTCCAATTCGGTTTCAAAACGAAAATTGCCGTCGCCATCAACTTTCAGCGAGTCTACCACCACGAGAGTGGTGTCGGCCAAGTGCTGTAAATACAAAGTTCCCTTTTTAAGTCCCTTTACATTGCCTGAAACGATCATAGATTTTGTTTTGTCATTTTCTTGGCAAGAAAATACAAGGAGAATAAAAATAAACGACAACATTAATTTCTTCATGGCCGGAATACAAAAAATTGTTTAGTGAAAAATTTCCGCAAACCTAAGAATATCATTTGAATTCTTATGACATTATACCCTATTTTAAATTTCCGTTGGGTGAATTGAAAATATCATATTGAATGGCCTGCAGCATCAATTGAAACCCAAGAATTATGGACAGGGTCACGATCATAATGGTGCCCGTGGGCGCAAAAATATCGAGGGTGGCATAATGGATCCATTCAAAAAGACCAAAGATTATCCCAAATAGAAGTAAAGGTAATCCGAAGAAAATATATACCGAACCGATGTTGAAGTCATATAAAAAGTATTCCTTTAAAATTCTTTTCACAAATGTGCGTGACAGCTTGCCGAAAAAGACAAAGACCATTTTGGCCACGTTCATACTTGATTTTTCATCGGCATAAATGGCGGGCATATCAATATCTTTTATAAGCGTTTTTTGAAAATACAGTTCCGCTAGAAGCGAGGTTTCAAAATAATATCGGTTCGAAAGTTTTTCAAAATCAATTTTGCGTAACACTTCGGCCTTTAAAGCAATAAAGCCATTGGTAGGATCAAAATTATGCCAATACCCTGTGGCGATCTTGGTTAAAAAGGATAGGATTAAATTCCCTATTTTTCGGGGTACGGGCATTTTTTGAAGTGCCCTGAAGTTTCGAAAACGATTGCCTTTCGTTACCGCGATAGTACCCGAAATCAAGGGTTCTAGCAAAGCTGGTAGGTAACTTAGATCCATCTGATTATCGGCATCAACTTTTATGATGATGTCATAACCTTTTTCAAGGGCATGTTCAAAGCCTTTTTTGGTTGCACCGCCTACCCCTAGATTCTTCGTGTTCTCTATAAAATAACATTGGGTGGTATTGTTTATACGCGCAAGAATTTCTTGCTGCGGCAGCACATCTTTACTTTTATCGTTTACGATGATCAGGCCGTCAATATATTCGGGAATTTTTGCCACCACTTTTTCAATGTGATCGGCGGCATTGTAATACGGTATAACGATGGCTATCTTGCTTACGTTGAACAATTCATTCTCCATACTAAATCGAAGTTAGGGCAAATTTGTTTTGGAAACCGCAAAATCTAGGTTGCCTTGGGCGAGCCTATGGTCTTTATCAATTTCAAGAGCCTTTCGGCAGGCATCAATTGCTTTTTCGTAAACACCCAATTGGTTGTAGGCCGCGCAAAGATTATTAAAGGCGTTGGCACTTGGTTTTATCGCAATTGATTTTTTGGCCGATTCAACACATTCGTGAAACATGTTCAGCTGATAACATTCTAGGCTAAAGTTCAAAAAATCTTCTGCGGTTCGAAGTAATGGAAATTTGCCTGCCAAGACATCTCTATTCGTCTTGGCGTTCACAGCGTTGACCCTGTTGTTCTTGGCAAGTTGAAACGAGGTGTCAAGTGCTATTGCCTTGTCATATGCCGCTATCGCACGGTCATAGTCGGTTAATTCAAAATAGGAGATACCTATATTGTTGAAGGCTTCCGGATAGTCTTCCTTAAGATCTAAAGCCTGATTGGCACTGCGAATGGTCTCTTCATATCTTTTTAACTGAAAATATCTCAGGCTAAGGTCTAGATACTTTTCAGGCGAAGGATTTATGTTGACATCTTCTTCCAAAACCATCAATTGCGATTTCTTTGCTTTCGCCAGTTCTAGATACCTTGACGCTTCGGGATTTTCTGGTAATGTGACTAAAATTTGTTGGGCCAACTTTTTTAGGTCTTCCCAATGCTCTTGCCTGTAATAAAGATCCATCAACAAAGTATCGGCTAATGCATAGTTTGGAGAGAGTTCAATGGTTTTTTCCAGATAAGCAATTGCCTCCTCATTTCTTTGGTGGTCAGCTAAAAATCTTCCGTAGAAGAAAAAATTGCTGTGATTGTTCGGGTTCAGTTCGATAGCCTTTAAAAAATATTCTTCCGCTAATGTCTTATTGTCAAGTGAGTTATTGAGAATAGCTATGTTGACGTGTAGAACATCATAATTGGGCACGATCTTCAATGCACGATTAAAATACAGTCCGGCTTGCTGATAGTCACCCTTCTCCATTAGCGCTAGGCCATAGTTCATGAGCCCACGACCATTCTTTGGACTTTTCTCGGTCACATCGAGCCAAAGCGATAGATCATCTTTCCATACCTTGTTTCGTTCTCTGATACCGTAAACGTTCGCACCGAGAAAAAGTACCAGTGCCAAACCAAGCACAAATCTAGCCGCCCCACTCTTAAGTTTTTCCTTAAAAATTTTTTTCAGCGCAAATTTGCCCCCGAAAACAAATGCGATGGTTAGACCAATGTAGGGTATAAATGTACGATGGTCATTCATTACTTCGGCAAACGGAATAAACGATGAAGTAGGCAACAGGGAAATAAAGAACCACAAAAGCCCCAACGAGAACAACCGTGTAGTCTCTTTTTTAGAAGCGAGAAGTGCTACATACAAAAGCAATGCGGTAAGTATGATTCCTATAATCGCACGGTAATCGGTCAGTGACGTGAATACTTGCCAGTCGGTATCGGCCGAAAGGTTGTACGGTATAAAGTAGGTCAGCACATAATGGCAGATGACCATGGGTTGTGTAATCAGGTAGAGGAATTGACTAGGGCCACCCGGAAAGAAGGTTTCAGGCCTCATTTTCGAATAAAATACATAAAAGGCAATGGTAAGTATAAACGCAGGCAGAGCCTTACGAAAAGATTTTAAGCATTTTTGAAATACACTGGCCTTATAAAAGTGCAAAAGGTATACCTGTTCTTCAAAAAGTAAAAGATAAAGCAGTAATAGGGGCGCGAAAACAAAAGTCATTTCTTTGGCAAAAAAGCCGATAAAAGGAAAAATAAGGTACAAATGGTACCTTCGCCATGTACCACCTGCCAAAAACAAAGTAATGCCGGCCAAAACATAGAAGGCAGCGGTTATTTCAGCTCGCTGTATGATGTAGTTTACCGTTTCGGCGTTGACACATAGTAAACCGAAAATCGAGGTGACCAATAAAGCCCAAAACGGATTTGCTTTCGAAAAATCTAGGGAGTCTAGCAACTTCTTGATAAAAAAGAAGAGCACGAAAAGTACTCCTAAAAAGGATATAAAAATATGTACATGGAAGATTTTCGGGTCAAGACCACCGCCAATGGCATAATCTATGGCGTTCTCAAGCGTAGTGTACGGTCTATAACTTTGATTTGATGGCAAGGCACTGAACGTGGTCGCATCGCTAAAGAATAAAATAGGATCTAGCTTGGTAATTGACTTGTTGATCTCAATGGTATGATAGTCGTCAAATTGAAAAGAATTTGTAAAATGGTTTGAATAGGCTAGTACTATTAGCAAGAGAGCAACAACCGACAGGGCTATAAAATATCGATTTCTAAGGCTATCACTATGGACCTCGATGCGTTTCAATAGCATTTCAAATTTACCTATTGTTGAATTATCGTGTTTTCGATTCGATACCATGTTACACAAAAGTAGTATTTAAACCATTAAGGTGCTTTTCTTACTGATGATGGCGCTCTTGATAGGGGGCAAATTTAAATTTACTACCTGAGTTTTAACTGACAAAATGTATGTTAGTTCGCTTTCTCAATTTTTTTGGCCACAAAGACTTCGAAGAGGATGAAGGGAAAAATTAACTTTTTAATGGTTTCAACTGAATTGTACACACTGAATTTAGCTTTGATCTTCGAAATATTGGTTACATGATACTCTCCGGTAAATCTATTTCCTGCTAATTTTCTTCCTATTTTGTACAGTAGATTTTCGGTCGGGCCAGAAATAATCAGTAATCCATCGGCCGTTAATAGTTCATTGAAAACATGAATATAATCCTCCAGGTTATCGATATGCTCCAACACATCCAATGCAAAAATAACATCGAATGATTGTTTCGGAAGCTGTTCTGTAATAATGTCTCCTTCAATGAATTCAATCTCTTCTGGAAATTGAATTTCTTTTTTCACCAATGCCAAAGGCCTGAATTCAATGTCGCAAGCGGTTACCATATAACCATTTGTCGCCATAAGATAGCTTAGCACCCCTGAACCGCAGCCAAAATCTAAAACTTTTTTACCCCTACTATTTTTGTTTGCATAGTCGGCGGCCACTTTAATGCGTTGCCAGAACAAATAATCGATCAAGGGATTTCTGTGCGCATAGGCGGGCAGGGCCGCTTCGTCTATTTCGTAATTGTTCTGCCTTTCTAAAATTCGTTCAAAAGCCGATTTAAATTTTGATTTTACCGTTTTGAATGCTGTAGATTCCTTCATGCTGAGCTATATTTTCATGGGTACGAACAGGGATTACCCTTTTTTATGATGTTATCGATTCATTTGGAGTTTGACCATCCTTTTTTTTAAACGTTAGCACTATTCTTTTCAATGCTATTACTGATTTGATGCAATTTCCATTAAAAGTGCACAAAGATAAGCCCCCGCCGTACCTACTACATAGCCAAAAACGGCGAGTAGAATACCAACGGATGTCAATGAGGTATGAAATTCCGCTGCCACTACAGGGGCAGATGCCGCGCCGCCCACATTGGCCTGACTACCAACAGCCAAAAAGAAGAACGGAGCTTTTATAAGTTTGGCCACCAAGATCATTAAACCTGCATGGATGGATATCCAAATGAGGCCTACCGCGATAAGTCCCGGATTTTCTAAAACTTTTCCCAGATCCATCTGCATACCGATTGTCGCGACCAATATGTAAATGAACAAGCTACCAATTTTACTTGCACCGGCACCCTCAAATTCTTTCGCTTTTGTAAATGATAATGCTATGCCCGCCAATGTCGCAAAGACCACCATCCATAAAAAACTTGACCCTAATGAAGAGAAGAAGTTCTCTTTGTCTTTAATAACTTCGAAGGTGTTTTCTAAAAATCCGGTAAAATAAAGACTGGCAAAATGCGAGGCTCCAACGGCCGTGAAGGCCAAGGCGAATATCATGACATAATCATGCAAGGTGGTTTGGCGCGAAATTTTCGCTGTATGTTCGGTAACTTTCTTCTTTAGCGCTTCAATAGCTGAGGTATCGGCCTGTAACCAAGCGTCGATCTTTTCTCTTTTACCCACCCCGAGCAATAAAATAGCCAGCCATAGATTGGCCACCACGATATCGACCAACACCATAGCCCCGAATTTATCGGGATTATATTTAAAAATCTCGAACATGGCAGCCTGGTTGGCACCCCCCCCGATCCAACTTCCGGCGATGGTTGAAAGTCCGCGCCAGATCGCGTCAGGTCCACTTCCTC
>JBHJNU010000135.1:0-34710 GCA_050330515.1 Flavobacteriaceae bacterium
CCTGGTTTAATTTTCATTGCCAATCGCATATCTCGCTTTTACCGATACATCCTGTTTTGCAAAATCGTCCTTCAAAAACTTGAAATAGCCTACGATACCGATCATCGCCGCATTATCCGTACAATATTCGAAGTTTGGAATATAGGTGACCCACCCCAATGTTCCTTCCCCGTCTTTCAGGGCTTTTCGTATGCCTGAATTGGCTGAGACCCCTCCTCCAATAGCGATTTGGGTGATCCCGGTTTGCTTGACCGCTTTCTTGAGCTTGTCCATCAAAATTTCGACAATGGTAGCTTGGATGGAGGCACAGATGTCGTTCAGGTTCTTGGTGACAAAATCGGGATCCTTCTTCGTTTCACCTTGAACAAAGTACAAAATACCAGTTTTTAGGCCGCTGAAGCTAAAGTTCAAGGCATCGATTTTGGGTTTTGAAAATGGGAAGCGATTTCCATTGCCCAATTGCGCATAGTGGTCTAACAGCGGCCCGCCAGGGTACGGGAGGCCTAAAATTTTGGCACTTTTGTCAAATGCCTCACCCACGGCGTCATCTAAGGTTTGCCCCATAATTTCCATATCGAAATAGTCCTTGACCAGAACAATTTGGGTATGCCCACCGCTTATGGTCAGCGCAAGAAAGGGAAACTCAGGTGTGCTTTGGCGCTCATCGTCTATGAAATGGGCAAGAATATGCGCCTGCATATGGTTTACCTCTATTAGCGGGATGTTAAGGCCCAGCGCCAGCGACTTTGCAAAAGAAGTGCCAACGAGCAGCGACCCCATTAGCCCTGGTCCTCTTGTAAATGCTATGGCTGATAACTGTTTTTTGTCGATATTTGCCCTCATCAAAGCTTGGTGAACCACCGGAACGATATTTTGTTGGTGCGCCCGGGAGGCTAGTTCGGGTACAACACCCCCATAATCTTCATGAATTCTTTGTGTTGCCACAACATTGCTCAATACTCTATCGTTGCACAAAACGGCAGCGGAAGTATCATCGCAAGAAGATTCAATGGCTAGGATGTAGTTATTTTTAATTTCCACAGAGTTTGGAATAAAAGTTGGGGTAGGCCTAAAAGTTGTAAAGTTACAGAGGTGCAAAGTTAAAACATAAAAGTACTATCAAAAAACTAAGAAAAATATTGCTTCGGATGCTATTGGTATTTCTACTGATAGGTGTCTTGGGCACTATAATTCTCTCCTTACCAGTTGTACAGACCAGATTGGCACGGTATGCCACAAACTCGATCAACAAAGAATTTGGCACCCAAATCAACATTGATCGACTACGGGTCTCCTTAATTTCATGGGATACCGCACTCGAAGGGGTATATGTTGAAGATTACCGACGCGATACACTCTTTTTTATCCATACACTGACCACATCGATTCTTAACGTTCGCAACCTTACCCAGGGCAGATTAGAGTTCGGGGCAATAAAGATAGACGAACTTGACTTTAAATTAAAGACCTACAAAGACAGTACGGCTTCAAACTTGGAAGTTTTCATTGATCAATTGGATGATGGCAAACCCCGTGACCCGGGTACACCACCTTTCTTTTTCTCATCGACTAATGTGCTTATTGCGAACAGTAACTTCAAGCTCATTGATGAAAACCGCGAGACGCATAAAATCCTCGATTTTAAGAATCTCCATATTTCCGCAACGGATTTTCAGATTTTAGGGCCTGAGGTAAGCACCCATATCGGGGACATGTCTTTTCTAAGTCATCGCGGCGCACAAGTGGATCGGTTGGCAACCGATTTCAAATATACCAAGCAGCAGATGCGCTTTGATTCATTGCAGCTCAAAACCCCCGAGTCTGAACTGAACGGCAACTTGGTCTTCAATTATGAGCGTAAAGATTTTATAGACTTTTTGAACAAAGTGAATGTTGAGGCTCAATTTTCGGAATCAACGGTTTCGTTGGATGAGATCAATAAGTTTTACGATCAATTCGGCAGTGGCAAAAAAGTAACCTTTGGCGCAAGCCTTAACGGCGTGCTCAATGACCTGAATGCCGAAAAATTATTTATGCAATCAGACAATACCGGTATTCGGGGCGACTTTAATTTTAAGAACCTTTTCAATAAGGATGCCCCTTTTGTAATGGACGCCAGAATGAAGAACGTAACCACAAGCTATTATGAACTACGTTCATTATTGCCTAATTTTTTAGGAACCCTGCCTTCTTCCTTTAAAAAGTTGGGCCAATTTACAGTGCGTGGCAATGCATTGGTCTCAGAAACTGCGATCAGTGCAAAAGTTAATTTGAATACCGATGTAGGTAGCAGTTACGCCGACATGGTGCTCTCGAATATAGATCATATTGACGATGCCGAGTACACGGGTTTTGTATCTCTTATCGATTTTGATCTTGGCGGCTTTACGGATCGCAAAAGTTTAGGGAAAACAAGTCTTGACTTTAACGTTGAGGGCAAGGGTCTTGCCGGTAAGAACTTGAATACCGAGGTAATAGGGCAGGTATACAATATCAGCTTCAACGGTTATGATTATCAAGATATAAAAGTATCAGGGATCATCAAAGACCAGCTTTTCGATGGTTCGCTCGTCAGCAACGATGAAAATTTAAAAGTTAACTTTAAGGGATTGGCCGATTTTGGCTCTGCCAAGAACAATTTCAATTTTATCGCTTCGGTTACCTATGCGGACCTTAACAAGTTGAATTTTATCAAAGACAGTATATCTATCTTCAAAGGTAACGTAAATATGGATGTTTCGGGCAATTCTTTGGATAACATGGAAGGCGATGTGAAGTTTACCAAGACCATTTTCCAGAATAAGTTCGACACCTATTATTTTGAAGATTTCAAAATTTCATCCACGTTTGAAAATGATTCGGTCCGTACGATCGATATCAATTCCACTGATATCGTAACCGGGTACATGAAGGGAAAGTTCAAGGTGAACGAACTGGGCAAGTTGATTCAGAACTCCCTAGGAACCGTATATACCAACTATAGGCCTTTTGAAATTTCAAGCGGGCAGACATTGGCCTTTAATTTCAAGATCTATAATAAAATCGTCGATGTTTTCTTTCCTGAGGTCAAATTCGATCCCAATACGTTTATCAGGGGGAATATTATTGCCGATGAGGGAGATTTCAAGCTGAATTTCAAATCGCCCAGTATTGAAGCCTATGGCAATAAGGCCGATAGTATTGAGGTAAAAATTGACAATAAAAACCCCTTGTTCAATACCTATATGGCCGTCGGAAACCTTTCCAACGCCTATTATGATGTCAAAGACTTCAATTTGATCAATACCACACTAAAAGATACCCTTTTCTTTCGAACGGAGTTCAGAGGGGGCAGTGAATACAATGATAGTTACAACCTTAACTTTTACCATACCTTCACTAAGGATAACAAATCGGTAATTGGACTAAAGACCTCCGATGTAAGTTTTAAGGGCAATACATGGATCTTGAATAAAGATGGAGACACTAAGAACAAGGTCATTATCAACAGAACGCTTGACAGCATTTCGATCCAAGAGATCGTAATGAACAATAGCGAGCAAGAGCAGATACGGTTAAAAGGACAACTTGCGGATTCTACCTTTAAAGACCTTCAGCTGCAGTTCAAGATCGTTTCTTTGGATAAGATTGCCCCGGTCATAGATAGTCTTAAACTAGAGGGCGAAGTGAATGGAAATTTGAACATACTTCAAAAAGACGGTATTTACCTGCCATCATCCAACTTGGGTATCGACAACCTGAAGATAAATGGTATCCGACTGGGTGATTTGGCCATGAGTATCATAGGAAACAAAGATTTGACCGATTTTAGGGTAAACTCGCAGATCACCGATAAAGGGGTTGAAAAACTAGGAATCGTAGGCAGTATCAATAATTCGGGCGAAATACCCCAAACCAACCTCTTGGCCAATTTTAGAGATTTTGAACTAGCACCTTTTAGCCCATTGGGCGAGGGGGTAATAGACAAGATCCGTGGTAGGTTAAATGGTGGGGTACGAATTGTCGGTGATATCAATAACCCTGAAATTAACGGGCTGCTAAACCTCGATAATGCAGGTATAGCCGTGCCCTACCTGAACGTTGATTACGCTTTTGCACCGAATTCTCGGGTACGCCTGGAGAAACACACCTTTGATTTTGAGAAAATTGCCATAACCGACGTGACCGCCAAAACCAAGGCCACCTTGGATGGGACCATAAGGCACCAATTGTTTAGAGATTGGGTCTTAGACCTCAATGTAGATACCAACAATGACCGCTTATTGATTTTGAATACCGAATTCGATGAAGACGAATTATACTACGGCACCGGGTTTTTGAACGGTAAAGGTCGCATATACGGGCCAACCAAGGCACTTACCATAACCGTTGACGGCGCAACGGCGCGCGGTACTTCGCTTAAAATACCGCTGAGCGATGTGGCCTCGATCGGTGATTATTCCTTTATCAACTTTATCGACAAGAAAACGGTGGCGACCATCGATGCACAAAGGGTACTGAACGATGTTGAAGGCCTTGAGCTAGAATTTGATCTTGATATCACTCCAGCGGCCGAGGTTGAAATAAGGGACCCCGCCACAGGAAGTATCCTTAAAGGAACAGGGGCCGGACTGGTGCTGATGCGGATCAACACCAGGGGCAAGTTCGAGATGTTCGGAAATTTTAGTGTAGTGACAGGAACCTACAATTACAAGTTCGGCGGGTTGATCGATAAGACCTTCGCCGTTAATCCCGGTGGTACCATTAACTGGGAACAGGATCCGTTAACGGCCCAGATCGATATGGAGGCCGTATATCGATTAAATGCCAATCCTGCGCCATTACTCGATAACCAAGGGTATTCTAGAAATATACCCACCAATGTGGTCATCGCGCTAACGGGTGAACTTGAAAGTCCCGATATTGCCTTCAATATTGAATTTCCAGGCACCAATTCGATCATACAATCTGAACTGGAGTACAGCCTTCAGGATCCTACGGTAGAGGAGCGAAACGCGATTTTCCTATTGGCACAGGGATCATTCGTCAATGAGCGAACGGGCATCAATTCGCAAGCGGTAACCGGCAATCTACTGCAAACGGGCACCAGTTTGTTGAACCAGGTATTGAGCAATGGTAATGACAAGTTCAAGTGGGGCGTGAATTTTGATCAAGCCTACCAAGACCCTAATATTGACACCCAAGCACAGAGTAGGGTAGGCGTTTCCGTTTCTACGCAGATCAGTGACAGGGTGCTGTTCAACGGTAAGGTCGGTGTTCCGGTGGGGGGTACCAACGAAACGATCGTTGCGGGCGATTTTGAAATTCAGGTACTGCTCAACGAAGAAGGAACCTTAAGTGCCAAATTCTTCAGCCGCGAAAGCGAGATTCAAGAGTATCTGGCAGAACGGTTGGGTTCTACTCAAGGTGCGGGACTCTCATACGAGGTAGATTTTGATACTTTTAGAGAATTGTTTCAGAAACTGTTCGGTAAAAAGAACACTGATAAAAGGCCAGGTAGCGAACCGTTACCGTCTAAAAAGGCAGACACTCCTATTATGGTAATGGGAAATGACAGCCTGGTAAGGCTCTTTCCGAAGGCGAAGGGACTGCGTTGATTTTACCACAAAAGTCAAATGAATTGTTGCATACCGCACGTCACGGCTGTCTTCAGGCGACGAAAACGTTTGAGATGTTATACTTGGATTAAATAAGGGCTTTAACAATTCCTAAATTGGATTAAGTTTCCTAATTTCGCTAGCTTAAATTTTTTCATGGCTTCAGAGATAAAAAAAATCGGGGTTTTCACTTCTGGGGGAGATTCTCCCGGAATGAACGCGGCCATTCGAGCGGTGGTTAGAACCTGTGCCTACATGAAAATAGAATGTGTAGGTATTTTTAGAGGTTATCAGGGAATGATTGAAGGCGACTTCAAACCTATGGATGCCCGTAGTGTAAACAATCTCATAAACAAGGGGGGTACGATTCTGAAATCGGCCAGGTGTGATGAATTTAGAACCCCTGAGGGCCGCAAAAAAGCGCATGACCAACTAGTTGCTGCCGGTATCGACGGCTTTGTGGTTATCGGCGGTGATGGTAGCTTCACAGGTGCCATGTTGTTCAATAAGGAATTTGGTTTTCCAGTGGTAGGTATTCCGGGAACCATAGATAATGACATCTTCGGTACATCGAACACCTTGGGTTTCGATACCGCATTGAATACGGTGGTAGAGGTCATCGACAAGATCAGGGATACGGCGAGCTCGCATAACAGACTGTTCTTTGTGGAGGTCATGGGCAGGGATGTTGGCCATATTGCCCTGAATGTGGGGGTTGGTGCCGGCGCCGAGGAAATTCTGATTCCCGAAGAGAACCTCGGTTTGGAACGTTTGATCGAATCGCTCAAAAGAAGTAAGGCCTCCGGCAAATCTTCGAGCATCGTAGTGGTGGCCGAGGGTGACAAAATCGGCAAGAACGTTTTTGAACTGAAGGAATACGTTGAAGAACACCTTCCCATTTACGATGTTAGGGTGTCGGTGCTAGGGCATATGCAACGCGGTGGCTCACCATCATGCTATGACAGGGTATTGGCTTGTAGAATGGGCGTGAAGGCCGTGGAGACCTTGCTTGAAGGCAAGACCAATTTTATGGTCGGTGTACAGAATAACCAGATTACGCTTACCCCGATCAGTAAAGCGATCAAGGGCCATACCAAAATCGATAAAGAATTGATTCGGGTATCAGATATAATGACAACTTAATAACATTTAAAACTAGAGAACATGTCAAATTTAAAAATAGGAATCAACGGGTTTGGAAGAATAGGTAGGTTGGTATTCAGAACTACCGTAAAAAGAGGTGATGTTGACGTAGTGGCGATCAATGATCTATTAGATGTGGAGCATCTTGCCTATTTGTTGAAGTACGATTCGGTTCACGGAAGATTCGATGGTACGGTTGAGGTGAAAGACGGCCATTTGGTCGTAAACGGAAAAACGGTTCGTATCACTGCGGAAAGAGATCCGAAGAACATTAAATGGGATGCCGTTGGCGCTGAGATCGTTGCCGAATGTACCGGTATTTTTACCACCTTGGAAACCGCTCAGTACCACATTGATGGTGGCGCCAAAAAGGTGGTCATCTCCGCACCTTCGGCTGATGCCCCGATGTTCGTCATGGGGGTGAACCATAAAGAGGTTAAGGCTTCCGATACGATTGTTTCAAACGCTTCGTGCACTACGAACTGCCTTGCACCAATGGCGAAGGTTTTGCATGACAACTTCGGTATCGAAGAAGCTTTGATGACAACGGTCCATGCTACCACGGCTACTCAAATGACCGTCGATGGTCCTTCAAGAAAAGATTGGCGTGGTGGCCGAAGTGCCTTGTTGAACATTATCCCTTCTTCTACGGGTGCCGCAAAAGCGGTTACCAAGGTAATACCATCTTTGGTAGGTAAACTTACGGGAATGGCCTTCCGGGTGCCAACGGCCGATGTTTCTGTTGTTGATCTAACGGTAAAATTACAGAGGCCAACTACCTATGCCGAGATCAAACAGGCGTTTAAGACGGCCTCCGAAGGCGAACTAAAGGGAATTTTGGGGTATACCGATGAAGCTGTGGTATCACAAGATTTTATTGGCGACGCAAGAACAAGTATTTTTGATGCCGATGCGGGCATTGAGTTGAATTCCACTTTCTTTAAATTGGTTTGCTGGTATGACAACGAGGCTGGATTCTCTAGCAAAATGGTCGACCTAACGCAACATGTAGCAAGTTTATAAAGAACTAAATTTTAGGTAAAATCCTGAAAATTTGTTGGCTAAACTTTTTTCAGGATGGTACTTTTAAAAATATACCTATGATTTTGATTGTTGATAGCGGCGCGACCAAATCAGATTGGATCGCTTTAGACGAGAAGGGTGAACAGCTCTTCCTTACCCAAACCTTAGGGTTGAGTCCTGAAGTGTTGACGCGCGAAGTGATAGAAGACCGACTGGCCAATAATTTCGAACTTTCGAAGAACAGGGAAAAAGTGACCCGTCTTTATTTTTATGGCGCAGGTTGCGGAACGGATCGTATGAAACGTTTTTTAACCGATATTTTCAAGGTATTTTTTCCGAATGCGAAAGCAGAGGTTAAAGAAGATACCTATGCCGCCATTTTTTCTACTACCAAGATCGGACAGCAATGTATTGTGTGCATTCTGGGTACAGGCTCAAATTGCAGCTATTATGATGGTCACCAACTATTTCAGAAGGTAACCTCACTCGGCTATATTCCAATGGACGATGGAAGCGGTAATTTTTTTGGCAGAAAACTGATTCGCGATTACTATTTTCACAAAATGCCGCAAGACCTTGCCATGAAGTTCGCCAAAGGGTATGATCTTGATGCGGACGTAATCAAGGAGAATCTATATAAACAACCCAACCCGAATACCTATTTGGCCACTTTTGCCCGGTTTTTAGTGGATAACAAGAGTCATCCGTATTGTAAAGGGGTCATTGATAAGGGTTTTCAGCAGTTCGTCAACAATTACATTATGCAGTTCGAACTTGCGACGAAAGTACCTATCAATTTCGTGGGTAGCATTGCACATTATTTAAGGGAAGAGCTTACTACGGTATTGGAACGGAACGATCTAATCGTCGGGGTCATACGTCAACGCCCGATCGAAGGTCTCGTAGAGTTTCATAAGCATACCATTTAAGCTGAGCCTTTCAACGGTGCAAAACGCCTGCTAGGTCCAAGAAATTGTACCTGCACCGGGTTGAGGTCAAAATGTCCGGAGAGGTGCTTAAGCACTGGGCATTGTTCAGCCGCCCAAAAGTGTATACTACCTCACCGCTATCATGGAAATCTCCACATTAACGAATTTAGGCAGGTTGGCGACTTCAACGGTTTCCCTTGCAGGTGCTGTGGCGGGGTCGAAATAGGTACCATAAACTTCGTTTACCGCTGCAAATTGATGCATATCCTTTAAGAAGATAGAAGTTTTGACCACATTCTCGAAAGTCATGCCGGCCTCTTCAAGAATCGCTTTCAAATGGCGCATGCATTGTTCGGTCTCCTTTTTGATATCCCCTTCGACCAGGGTGCCGGTCTCGACATTCATTGGTATCTGCCCTGAGATATACAGGGTGTTACCGCATAGTACGGCCTGATTATAAGGCCCGATTGGGGCCGGTGCTTTCGAAGTATTGATTATTTGTTTCATAGGGCATGTTTTAATTTTCAAAAATTAGAGGTTGTTGAAATGTACAACCTAACGACGTCTGGGCGGTTGGCTTCGATTTTCCCATTTGAGATCTTTTAATATGCTAGAGCTGATACCGATGAAGAAATTCCATTGGCGGAATTGCCCGAAGGGTGTCCAGCTGAAACGCATGTCGAAACTTTTCAGGTTTCTTTCAAAACGCAATTGGGTGAACGAAAAACCTTTGTTCTTGAAATCATATCCCGATGAACCACCTACCTTCCAACGGGGCGAAAGCTCGATATCTCCCGAGAACATCAACGAGTGCGCATTAAATTCATCTTGCCGCGAAGAATTGTTATAGGAGGCGGAGTATTGAAGGCGGAAATCCCAGGGTATTTTAGTGGCATAGGCTGGATTTTCGATATCGGATTCCTTTTTCCGATCCTCGTCATCGTACCTGTTCAAATCATCCGCCCTTCCGAAGAGGTCATCGTCACGGCCTCCGCTACTTGCCGCATAATCATAGGGATCTTCTTCCTCTTCGCCTTCTTCCTCCTCTTCCTTTTTGCCGAACATTTCACTACTTATGCTATATCCAATATTGAGGTTGGCGCGGGTCAGGCGCAAGAGACTTCCACCGTTGTCAATGTTCAAGGTGTTTATTTTGCGCCCATTATTGTCCAAGGCATAGGGGTCTAGTCCTGCCGCAAAGTTGATCGACATTTTATTGTTCAATATATTCGTGCCGCCAGAAATGCCAATAGGGCTTATTCTTAGTGAATCGGCCTCCAAATTATATCCTGTAGAAATATTGAATTGGCTTAAGAGGGGTATTTTCTTGGGTTCGGTGGCCGTAGAATCTTTATCGCGCACCTTGGCTTCTAGGGTATTGCCTAACGAAAAGCTAAAACTATTCGATTTGCCTAAACTTGGCGCACCGTTGAGGGTACCATCAAAACGGCTGAACTGTACCATTTGGTTGGTATCCGGATTAAGGTATTCGTCATAGTATTGATCAAAGGAGGGGGCAAAACCATAGCCCAACTGGGGCCGCATCACATGGCGTATGGCCTGAATCTTCTTTCCTTCTTTAAAAGTGAACATTCCGTAGACCGTAGTACCGATACTTGCACTGAAATTATAGGTACCGTAGCGATCAAAGCCCTTTATGGTATCTCTAACCACGGTACCGCGGGCATTATCTACCCCGGGCACAAACCGCTGATTATAGGTTTCTAGGGCCCATACGTCTTGATAGTTGGCGCCCATACTCACGCTAAAGAACTTGGCAACCTTAAAGTTGGTACTGAGCGGTATGCGGTTTACGGCGCCTACCCGGGCATTGTCGAACATGGCTGCTTTTAAAAAATCTTCATCGTTGGTGGTCAATGTATTTTGGGCATTCAGGTCATATTGAAAATTGATGTTCTGCAAGGCCCCCTTTTTGATACCCTCCCTTTTAGCAAAGGGAAAAATACGCTCCATACTGGCCTGCAGTGTTGGTAAGGTCATGTTGATATTGTCTCTGCCATCGGAAATGGCCGTTTGCGAGGTCAACTGACTATGGGTAGCGGTCAAGCTCATATTTACCGAGGGGTAGGCCGGGAAGGTCTTGGAGTAAGAAATGGAGGAAGCTAGGGTATTGTTCAAGCGATTGGGGGTGTTGACCTGGTTCAGCGAGTTCTGAAAGTACTGGCTACTGCCCAAATTGACCGATGCCGAGAACCGCGAATTAGGGCTGGCCTTTGCGTCTTGTGAATGTGAAAATTGTACGTTCCAATTCGCACTTCTGCTAAAGTCGCTGAAGCCCTTCTGACTCTGTACTAGATTTTCAAACCGAAAATCGAAGTTGCCCCGATAGCGGTACCTCTTGGCGTACACTGATTGTGACCGGAAGCCATAACTGCCGTTGGTGTAGTAGTCTCCCGTCAAGGTTACGTCTACATAGTCGCTCAAGGGTAGGTAATAGCCCCCATTTTGAAGAAAATACCCCCTGTTGGGATCGTTACCGATCGAGGGCATCAAAAGTCCGGCACTTCGTCCAACGGTCATCGGAAAATAAGCGAAGGGCAGACCAATAGGGGTGGGCACATCGGCTATATAGATATTACTTAGGCCGGCGATCATCTTTTTACCGGGCACGAACTTGGCCTTGCGTATCCTGATGTAGTAGTCGGGGTCGATGGTATCTTGTGCGGTAGTGACCCTGGCCTCACTTAAAAAGTATACCGAGTCATTTTCTTTTTTGGTGATTTCTGCGTACACCTTCATACTATCGCTTCCGAGTTGCCCTGCTCCGGCCTGTTGTTCGGTTCTCGAATTCCAGATCAAGGCCTTCTGGCTATCGAAATTGAATCTTATGGAATCGGGTATGACCACACTTTCGGCCTGCTTGAAATAAGGTAGTTGCGTATAGGCGCCCAAAGAATCTTTTACTCGCCCCGCATACACCTCATTGTTGACGTAGTCCATAATGATGATGCCGGCCTTAAGCTCGGTATCCTGATAGTAGATCTCCGCCTCGTTGTAAAGGTAGATTTTTTGGTTCTTTTGGCTAAGAATGATCGAATCCTTGGCTTTATACGTTATTTCGCCTAGGAGAAGGGTTTGTTTGTTCGTGGTCGTCTCTACTTTGGTGGTATCTGATATAACGGTATCTTTTTTTACCGGAGACGGAAAGAGGGGCGCTAACAAGGTATCACCTTGCGCTTTGATGGGCAACTGGATCAACCGGTCTTCTTGTGCTATAGCCGAAAGTACACCAACCAAAAGCAGCAATAGGAAAACTAAATGAGGTTTATTTGATTGCAAGGCTATAAATCCTATTTTTGTAAAGGTTTGGCTTGACTTAAGGAGCCCAAACTTACATATATTTTTTGTTCCCCTTATACCGAATTACAATAAATTTAACCATAATGAACACTTTGAAAAACGCTTATTTCATCAACAAAAAGTCTTTTTTTGTCATCTCTATTTTTTTGTTGGCAGTGCTGCTCTCAAGTTTTACCCACAGCGGTGAGGATCAAAGTGATGACGGCGAATTCATTGTGGTCTTGGATGCAGGTCACGGAGGGCATGACCCGGGAAACCTCGGAAATGGCTATCTCGAAAAGAATATAGCCCTGAACATCGTCTTACATGTCGGTTCCATCTTAGAGAAGACCCCCGGCATTAAAGTGGTCTACACCAGAAAGGATGACACCTTCGTTGATCTATTCGTAAGGGGAGAGATTGCCAACAAGGCAGATGCCGACCTTTTCGTTTCGGTACACTGCGATTCACATTCTTCAGATGCCCACGGTGCCGGTACTTTTGTCTTGGGACTTCATGCCAACAAGCAGAATTTTGAGATCGCGAAAAAGGAGAACTCGGTAATTTATTTAGAGGACAACTATGAAACCAGGTATGCCGACTATGATATCAATTCGCCCGAATCGATAATCGGCCTGACCATTATGCAGGAAGAATTTTTGGACCAGAGTATTGCCTTGGCAAAGAACATTCAGGATAATTTTTCGAAAAAATTAAAAAGAAAGGATAGAGAGGTGAAACAGGCAGGCTTTATCGTACTGCACCAGACATTTATGCCCAGCGTACTGGTGGAAACCGGATTTTTGACCAACGATGAAGAGGGAGCATACCTGAATTCGAAGAAGGGACAAATGGATATAGGTACTGCCATAGCGGATGCGGTACTCGAGTACAAAGCGGGGGTTCAACCCGGGCCTGAACGGGTATCGGCAAAGGAAAATGCCGCCCAGGCCCAGTATGACCCCTATGACGTTCCCAAGGTGAAACCTGACACTACCGAAGAACCGGTGAAAACCGTTGCTAAAACAGTGGAGAAAGAAAAGCTCAGTGCACCTGCGGTGGCAGAGGCTAAAAAAGCAGTAAAGGGCGAAACCCCAGTAGGGGAGGTTGTTAAGAACGCCTCTGGGACGCAGGCTCCGGTGGTCGCGAAAACGAAAGAGGAGCTTACCGATAGGGTTGACGCCGTGACCGACGATGTGCCGGTGTCACAGGAAATCGTTCTAGCCAAAGAACAGCCCAAGGTAACGGAGTCAGTGAAGGAGGCTCCAAAACCGGTTGAAGTGAAAAAGGAAGTAGCCAAGAACGAAGCGGCGCCCGCAGTGGCCCAGCCAAAGGGAAATACCAAGAACATCATATTCAAGGTACAGTTAATGGCCACTACCAAAGATATCTCCTTGACCCCCGGTAATTTTAACGGTCTTAACGAACTTTCGAAGGAAAGTTTCCAAGCCTTTAGGCGATACCTGTACGGCAGCACCGATTCATATGAGCAGGCGAAGTTATTGAAGGCCAACGCCGACGCGAAAGGATATACCACCTCCTATATTGTGGCCTATAAGGATGGGGAGCGAATTCCAACGCCCGACGCCATAAAACTAGTGTCGCAATAATAGCTGCTTCTGATTTTTATTTCTAATTTTGTAAGAACAATAAAACCATCTTTTTGAAATTATCTAGGGAAATCAAAACAGGATTGATTGTAGTAATGGGCATTATCTGTGTCATTTTCGGCTACAGTTTTCTAAAATCCACCTCGCTGTTTGACGACGATATAACCCTCTACGCGGTCTATAGTGACGTAGGTGGTTTACAGAGCGGTACAGCAGTTTCCATCAACGGCAAAAGTGTTGGTACGGTTAACTCCGTTAAATTTAAGGACGCAAGCGGCCAGTTGTTGGTCACTTTTTCAGTGAGTAGAGATCTTATTTTTTCAAATAAGAGCACGGTTGAACTATATGATGCGGGGTTGATCGGCGGTAAGGGCCTTCGTATCAATCCTGTTTTTGATGGTACTTCGGTTGGGCCAAAAGACACTTTGGCCACTACGACAAAAGCTAGTTTGAGCGAGGTAGCCGATAAGAAATTGTCGCCTATCCTAGAAAAGTTCGAGTCGGCTTTGACCGATGCCGATTCGGTGATGCTCAATGTGAACGAAGTGTTGGATACCAAAGCGAAGCGTGACCTAAAACAGGCCATAGCAGATCTCAGTGGCTTGATGTCAGAATTAAAAGGCTCGGGGACTACCTTGAACAGACTTTTGGTGAACAACGAAAAAAAGTTGAACAATTCCTTAACAAGTTTTGAGACACTTACCGATAATTTCGCGAAGCTTTCCGACTCCCTTAATAATGCAGGGTTAGGGCGAACCTTGGCCAGTTTGGAGTCGACCTTGGCAAACATGAACCAGGTCATGGCCCGGATCCAAGCGGGTGATGGTACCTTGGGCAAACTCATGAAAGACGATAAACTCTATACCAATCTGAACAATGCTTCGAGGGAGTTAGATCTCTTGCTCCAAGATTTCCGTTTGAACCCTAAACGATACGTCAATGTTTCGGTATTCGGTAAGAAACAGACAGACTATGCCGTTCCTGAAGCAGACCCGGCCGAAAAAATCGATGAGCACTAAATGGAATACCTTCCCAATATCCTTTTCGCGGTCGTACTTAGTGTTGGTATTGGCTTCTTTGCCAAGAACGTAAACCGTCTCCGAAGGAATATCAATTTAGGAAAAGATGTTGAGGTAAGTGATAATAAGTCCTTACGCTGGAAGAATATGGCCAAAATCGCCCTGGGTCAGACCAAAATGGTGGTGCGTCCAATGGCCGGCCTGCTTCATATCATCGTGTATATCGGCTTCATTATCATAAACATTGAAGTTCTTGAAATAGTCATTGACGGACTTCTAGGCACCCATCGCATCTTTGCCCCTTTGGGAACCCTTTATAATGTTCTGATAGCTTCTTTTGAACTATTGGCGTTGTTGGTCATTATCGCGGTAATAGCCTTTTGGGTGCGAAGGAATATCATCCGATTGCAACGTTTCATCAAGCCTGAAATGGCGGGGTGGCCTAAAATGGACGGAAACCTGATCCTTTACATTGAACTGGTTCTGATGCTCCTTTTTTTGACCATGAACGGTGCGGATTATCAATTGCAACAGCTCGGGGCCGATCAGTACACCCAGGCGGGTTCATTTCCGGTAAGTCAATTTCTTGCACCTATTTTTCAAGGGATGTCGATATCAACATTGATTAGTATCGAGCGGGCAGCTTGGTGGTTGCATATTGTGGGTATACTGGCTTTCTTGAATTACCTCTACTATTCGAAGCACCTGCATATTCTATTGGCCTTTCCGAACACCTATTTTGGCACACTGCTACCTCAGGGTCAGTTTAAGAATTTAGATGCCGTAACCCATGAGGTAAAATTGATGCTCGACCCATCGGCCGACCCCTATGCGGCACCGGCTGAAAATGCCCCCCTACCTGAAAAGTTCGGAGCTTCCGACGTCATGGATCTGACTTGGGTGCAGTTATTGAATGCCTATACCTGTACGGAATGCGGCCGGTGCACCAGCGAGTGCCCCGCAAATCAAACAGGTAAGAAGCTATCCCCGCGAAAGATCATGATGGATACCCGGGATCGGCTCGAGGAGGTAGGCAAAAACATCGATGCCAACAAGGGAAGTTTCGTTGACGACGGCAAGCAATTGTTGGGGGATTATATTTCGCATGAAGAACTGTGGGCCTGCACGTCGTGCAACGCCTGCGTAGAAGCTTGTCCGGTGAGCATCGACCCATTGTCGATCATTATGAACATGCGGCAGTACCTGGTCATGGAACAGTCGGCGGCACCAGCTGATTTGAACACGATGATGGCCAATATAGAGAACAATGGTGCGCCATGGCCCTTCAACCAGATGGATCGATTGAACTGGAAACAAGAATAGAAAATGAACGCTGTATGGAAAGTCAATTGAAAGTCCCCACAATGGCCGAGATGTTCGCTGCCGGTGAACTACCAGAGGTGCTTTTTTGGGTAGGATGTGCCGGTAGTTTTGACGATCGGGCGAAGAAGATTACAAAGGCTTTGGTGAAGCTGTTGAACAAGGCAAATGTTTCCTTTGCCGTTTTGGGCACCGAAGAGAGCTGTACGGGCGATCCTGCCAAACGGTCGGGCAATGAATTCTTGTTTCAGATGCAGGCCATGACCAATATCGAGGTGATGAACGCCTATGGGGTCAAAAAAGTAGTTACCGCCTGTCCCCACTGTTTCAATACCCTGAAGAATGAATATCCAGGTTTGGGAGGCTCCTACGAAGTGGTTCACCATACGCAGTTTTTAAGGCAATTGCTTTCAGAAGGGCGCATAACCATGGAAGGGGGCCAGTTCAAGGGAAAAAGAATCACCTTTCATGACCCTTGCTATTTGGGCAGGGCCAATGGGGTTTACGAGGCCCCTCGTGAACTGATTCGAAAGCTTGATGCCGAATTGGTCGAAATGAAGAACTGCAAGAAAAACGGACTTTGTTGCGGAGCAGGGGGGGCGCAGATGTTCAAAGAGCCCGAAAAGGGAAATAAGGACATTAATACAGAGCGCACCGAGCAGGCCATGGAAACCCAACCTGAGATCATCGCCGCCGCCTGTCCCTTTTGTAATACCATGATGACCGATGGTGTGAAGAACAAAGAACTGGAAGCTTCTGTAAGGGTAATGGATATAGCGGAAATGATCGCCACTGCCGAAGATCTTTAAGTGGTTTTTGGAATAACATAAAAGATAAAAAACGGGATACATGTTAGTAGCATTCGATACCTTACCGGAGACTTCACGAGTTTGGATCTATCAATGTAGCCGTGGGTTTTCTGCGGAAGAAGTGCTTGATGTAAAAAATGAACTGGATGCCTTCGTTGGAGAATGGACGGCCCATGGCAGTGATTTACGTGCCGGGTATGAGATTCGCTACAATCGTTTTATCATACTGGCATTGGATCAGTCTTTGACTACCGCCTCAGGATGTTCCATTGACGCATCGGTGCACTTCATTCAGCGGTTGGAGAAGAAATTCAATGTTGAGTTGTTGGATAAGATGAACGTATCCTATAAGCAGGGAGAGTTCGTTGCCTATAAGCCTTTACTGGAGTTCAAGAAGATGGCCAAGGAAAAGGCGGTGTCTAAGAATACGATCGTATTCAATAATTTGGTGACGAACAAGGGAGAATACCAAGAACATTGGGAAGTACCCGCCTCGGAAAGCTGGCATGGTCGTTTTATGTAAGACCTACCTACTTGTTGCCTTTGTTTCCGGGGTAAAAAATGGTGTTGGTCGTTTTATTTTCCAATATGTTCAAAGTTCTGGCCTTAGCTTGCTTCTGGTTTGAAATTTGTAAATGGTTCGATGTCTAATGCGATATACCAATCTATATCCGACGAAATACAATATTTAATGGTGTTTTTTAGTTATCTACAAAGCCCAATCAAACATGAAGTTTTTAATCATCTTTCCGGTAGTTGTATTGAGCACTTTTTGTGCTCTCGCCCAAAGGGATCCCTTGGTTGTCAAAGATAGTCTTGCCCAAGAAAAATGGGTAAATAGTCAGTATGATGCCATGTCCTTGGATGAAAAGTTAGGGCAATTGTTCATGGTGAGTGTAGGTTCTGGTCAAGATAGGGCCGCAACCGATCGGATCAATGCCCTGATCAAAACACAGAAGATTGGGGGGGTCATCTTTTCTACAGGTGGCCCCGTACGCCAGGCCAAGCTTGCCAACACGTATCAGGCATCTTCCAAAATACCCTTGTTGATAGGTATGGATGCCGAATGGGGGCTTTCGATGCGCTTAGATTCTACCTATGCCTTTCCTTGGAACATGACCTTGGGCGCCATTCAAGATAATGCCATTGTTGAAAGAGTGGGCAAACAAATAGGGAAACATGCCAAAAGGTTAGGGGTACATATCAATTTTGCCCCGGACATCGATATCAACGTGAATCCGCAGAACCCTATTATCGGTAACCGCTCCTTCGGGGAGGACCGTGATAATGTAACCGAAAAAGGCGTGGCCTTTATGAAGGGCATGGAAAGTGAGGGCGTGCTATCGAGCGGCAAACATTTTCCCGGCCATGGCGATACGGCGACCGATTCGCACCATGCACTTCCTGTGATCGACGTAACCCGGAAGCGATTGGACAGTATTGAACTGTATCCCTATAAAAAATTGATCGAAGAAGGGCTGAGCAGTGTTATGGTCGCCCATCTAGAGGTTCCCGCGCTGGAGCTGCAGAAAGGACTTCCCTCATCGCTCTCAGAGCAGATTATCGAGGGAATTTTGAAGGAGGAAATGGGCTTTAAAGGCTTGGTCTTTACCGATGCCCTCAATATGAAGGGGGTAACAGATTCCAGAAAGGACGGAGACGCCGAATTAGCGGCCTTTTTGGCCGGCAACGACATGTTATTGATGCCTACCGAAGTGGTGAAGGCCAAGGAGAAACTCACACGGGCCTATGAAAAAGGAAGAATTACCGAGCGGCGCTTGGCCGAATCGGTGAAGAAGATCTTAAAGGCCAAATACAAGGCTGGGCTGCAGGCATATCGCCCCATAGTCTTAGAAAACCTGTATGAAGACCTCAATACCATCGATGACGACCTGGTATACGAAGAAGCCATTGAAAATGCCATAACGGTGGTCAAGAACGATTTTTACCTCATGGGAATCAAAAAATTGGAAAGCAAAAAGATCGCCTATGTAAAGTTCGGCGACGACAATAGCACCGCGTTCCTAGAAGAACTGAACAAGTATGCCGATGTTACCCAGGTCAACGGAAAGGATATCGCCACCTTGAAAAAGAAATTGGAAGACTATAACCTGGTCATTATCGGTTTCCATAAAAATAATGACAGTCCGTGGAAATCATATGAATTTTCTAAGAACGAACTACTGTGGTTACAGGAAATCGCCAAGGAAAGAACGTCAAATTCGATCCTCGCGGTTTTTGCCAAGCCCTATGCCCTGTTGAAAGTGGATTCTTTCAAGAATGTCGATGGGGTCGTGGTCGGCTATCAAAATAGTCGCGTGGCACAGCAAAAGGTGGCACAGCTCATTTTTGGGGCCCTTCCCGCCAAAGGAAAATTACCTGTTACCGCCCATGAAGAGTTTCCGGTAAACACTGGGGTTGAATTAAAATCGTTGAAGCGGCTCGGGTATAGCTATCCGGAAAGGGTAGGTTTTAGTTCCACCAAACTGGCCAAAGTAGATAAACTGGTTCAAGACGGACTTGATTCCCTCATGTTTCCTGGCGCCCAGGTAGTCATCGCCCGAAACGGTTTGGTAATCTACAATAAGGGCTTCGGAAAACCTACCTACTCCTCCGAAGAAAGAATCACCCCCGATCACATTTATGACCTGGCTTCCCTGACCAAAATACTGAGCACACTTCCCTTGGTAATGAAGATGGAAGAAGAAGGTAAGATCAGATTGGATAACACATTTGAAGAACTGGTACCGCAATATGCAGGTACAGAACTTAAAAATGTGACCGTGCTCAAGGCCTTGTCGCACTACGGCCGCTTGCCCGCGTGGATCGCCTTTTATCTGAGTACCCTGGATGAAAAGAAGAAACCATCGCCCGAATTTTACCGTGACAAACCTTTGGATGGGTTTTCGATAAAGGTTGCCGACAACCTCTACCTGACCGATGCCTACCAAGATTCGATCTATAACCGCATAGGAAGGCAAGACCTGAAGTCGAACCGCTACAGGTATAGCGATGTGGCCTACTACGTCATGAAAAAGTATATTGAGGATAGCAGTAAAAGGCCCCTTGATGCATTAGTGAACGATTTTCTGTACGCACCGATCGGTGCTACCAGTACCGCATATAATCCGCTGGATAGATTTCCTAAGTACCGTATCGTACCTTCTGAAGAGGACAATTATTATCGGTACGGCACCGTACAAGGTTACGTGCATGATATGGGTGCCGCCATGCAAGGTGGGGTAGGCGGCCATGCCGGCCTTTTCAGTAATGCCAATGATGTAGCCAAGATCATGCAAATGTACCTTCAAGAAGGGTTTTATGGTGGCGTACAGTTTTTAGACGGCAGAACGGTACAGAAATTCAATAAATGTTATTTCTGCGACCAGAATGTTAGAAGGGGCGTGGGTTTTGACAAGCCCGAACCCAATGGCGGTGGCCCCGCATTTAAGGGTATTTCTAGAAAGAGCTTCGGCCATAGCGGCTTTACGGGCACCTATACCTGGGCGGATCCCGAAAAGGAACTGGTCTATGTGTTCTTGTCCAACCGCACCTACCCTTCGGCCACCAATACGCTTTTGGTAAAATCAGGACTCCGGACCAGAATTCAGGAGGCGATCTACGCCGCGATGGATCTATAGCACGCTTGCAGCCTACGGGCCGGGCTTAACAGTTCACGGGTTGCGGTAGGCCTTGGGTAATTTGTAGGGTAGGGTCTTTAACCGCACACTTACTAACTTAGTAACGTAATTTATGCATTTGCGTTCCGACTTACTTTTAGCTTTTCACTAAATTTACACGATGAAAATAGCAATTGTATGTTACCCTACCTTTGGCGGTAGTGGTGTAGTCGCAACGGAGTTGGGCATTGCGCTGGCCAATAGGGGGCACGAGGTTCATTTTGTAACCTATAAGCAGCCGGTACGTTTAGAACTTCTGAATAACCGAATTCACTTTCATGAGGTGTTCGTTCCCGATTACCCCTTGTTCAAGTACCAGCCCTATGAGTTGGCGCTGTCCAGTAAATTGGTCGATACCATAAAACTATACGGCATTGAACTGTTGCACGTACATTACGCCATACCACATGCCTATGCAGGTTATATGGCCAAGAAGATGCTGGAGGAAGAGCAAATTTTCATTCCGATGATCACTACCTTACATGGTACCGACACCACCTTGGTAGGCAAGCATCCCTTTTATAAGACCGCAGTAACCTTCAGTATCAATAATTCTGATGTGGTCACATCGGTTTCCGACAACCTTAAACAGCGTACACTCGAATTTTTCGATATCCGCAAAGAAATTGAAGTGGTTCCTAATTTTATCGACAAACGAAAGTATAGCCCTTCTTTTACCGACTGTCAGCGTTCGTTGATGGCGGCCGATCATGAGAAGATCATTACGCACATCAGTAATTTCAGACAGGTAAAGCGGATACCCGATGTGATCCATATATTCCAAAAGATTCGGGCCAAAATACCGGCCAAGCTGATTATGGTAGGCGAGGGGCCGGAAAAGGAGGAGGCCGAGCTGTTGTGCGAGCGATTGGGTATTTCCGAAAGAGTCGTCTTTTTGGGCAACAGTAATGAGATCGATCGGATCCTTTGCTTCTCCGATCTGTTTTTGCTGCCCTCGGAATCGGAAAGTTTCGGTTTGGCGGCATTGGAGGCCATGATCAACAGGGTGCCCGTTATTTCGACCAATACGGGCGGTATACCCGAAGTGAACCTACAGGGCATTACGGGCTATTTAAGCGAAATAGGCGATATTGATGATATGGCCGCCAACGCCCTGAAGATCTTAAGTGATGATCGCACTTTGGAAGAGTTCAAGGAAAACGCCCATACCGCTGCCCTACGCTTCGATATTTTGAACGTTTTACCCCTTTATGAGGCCATTTATGAAAAGGCCTATAAGGGTAGATTTGATAAAACCTATAGCTGATGCGGGTATTGTGGTACGGCATACTTTTGGCCATGCTTTCCTGTAACGGCCAGAAAAAGGCGGCCAACCAGGCCGAGGCCAATGCGAAGGCCTTAACGGCTCATGGGCTGGAGTTACTTGTACAAGATGATTACAGCGGCACCGATGTACCTGAAAGCAGGGTAATTAGCGATATGAAAACATTGAAAGGTTTTTTTTCTAGGGTAAATCGAACCAGAAAACCCGGTTTACCGGTACCCGACGTTGATTTCACCAAAGAAATGCTGCTTTTGGTATGCAGTGGCGAGCGCCATGATGGGCTGTCGCCGGAGATCGTTATCAGCCGATCCACCGATACCGAGCTGGTTTTGGCTACCAGGCACCTTTCCAAGGGCAACGTAAAGCAAACCGGAGCGACGACCACACCTTTCAGCCTCTATACAATGCCGCTTACCGAGAGGGCCGTTCAATTTGATTCCATCAAACGCTAGTTTTTCGTCCATTTTTACCGTCTGCCGAGAATTGCTACTGTTCATGGCACATTTTTTT
This sequence comes from Flavobacteriaceae bacterium, assembly GCA_050330515.1. Lineage (GTDB taxonomy): Bacteria > Bacteroidota > Bacteroidia > Flavobacteriales > Flavobacteriaceae > Maribacter_C. The sequence goes on from JBHJNU010000135.1 coordinate 22,226, forward strand.
CAAACCTGCCGCCTAGCCCTAACTTTGTTGTATTCTGATCCCAAATCTGATTATTATGAAGAATTTTACACTAGGTGCCGCTCTATTTTTACTGCTGATCGCGGGTCCCGCTTTTGGTCAGCAAGACCTTCAACTAAGCCCTAAGGACAGTATCGTACAAAGTTCGTGGATATTTGGCCTTGGCTATAATTTTATCGACGATTCAGGCAATGTTCTCGATGGCCTTTTCAACGTGAATTCAGAATGGAATAGCTTGGCGTACCCCAATAGAATTAGTGTAGGGCGCTATTTTAAAAGCGGCCTAGGGCTAGAAGCCATAGGTACCTACAACAAATATAAGGTGGGTAAGATCATTGATGGTGTGGTGAACCCGGTAGAAACCGAATATCTCGGTATCGATGCCAGGCTTACCTATGACCTGAACAAGCTTATCGGGCAAACGGCCTGGTTCGATCCCTATCTGGGCGTTGGTCTGGGCTATACCGATGCGAACAATCAACCGCGGGGCACCTATAATGCGATTGTTGGTTTCAGAACCTGGTTTTCAGATCGTTGGGGCTTGGATTTCAACTCTTCGGGCAAATGGAGAACGGGCGATCTAGGTACCAACCACATACAGCATGCCGCTGGGGTGGTGTACCAGTTCGGTATCGAAAAGGGACTTTCGAAAAAAGGGGAGGAGAAACTGGCCATGATCCAAGCCATGGAAGCGGAAAAGCAACGTGTCAACGATTCCATTGCCGCTGCGGACAGGGAAAGGGAAGCCGCTGCGCTTGCCGCACGCCTTGCCCAAGAAAAGGAAAATGCACAATTAGCAGCTGCCGAAAAGGCCAAACTGGATGCTGAAAAACAACGGGAACAGGCGATAAGAGATAAGATAGATGCCTTGGGCTATGTGTACTTCGACCTGAACTCCTCCTATCTCAATAAAAAATCACAGGGTATTTTAGATGCCCTGGGGGTCATCTTGGAGGAACATCCCGAACTGCAACTAAAGGTTACCTCGCATACCGACTCTAGGGGCCAATCGACCTATAATAAATGGCTGTCGGAAAGACGGGTGCAGCGCACGGTGCAGTACCTGACCGCGGCAGGTATCGATCCCGAGCGACTGGCCTCAGAGGCCTTTGGCGAAGAGAGCTTACTCAACGAGTGTGACGACAATACCTATTGTACCGAAGAGAAACATCAGGTCAACCGCCGATCGGAGTTCGTCATCACCAAGTTCTAAGTACACGAGTTAGACATACAAAAAAACCCGACGATGCCTTCGTCGGGTTTTTATTTTCAAAATTTATCGAAGTTGTTTTCAAGTAAACCAAGGCAACCGATTATAGGGCTGCGCAATGGATCAATCATCTAAACCTTGTGATCAGTGCTTAAGCGATGAACCTATTGGTGAAAGACCGCCGCTTAATTAAAAGTTACAATTGGTAGAAGGTGTAGGTTTTTTTGAAACGATCGCCTATGAAACGCGGGCTATAGCGTGTAAGTTTTGAGATGATGCTCTGTATTTGTGCCATGCTGAAAAATTTCGCCTGATTGACCATGGCCACCATTTTTTTTGATGACATATAATGGTTTTCATTATTGGCCATACTATAAATAGCGCCCGCTACAGGGTAAGGGGCCAACTTGATACCCTGTTCGAACTCTGTTTTTTCATGAAAATAATATAGGAAGGGCACATCGATCACCATTTGCCTGAAAAGATCATGACGTATGATACTGCTGGTACCGCACCTAACATTGAAATTGCTCTTGATCTTCCAGGCCATTTTCTTGCCCTCCACATAAAAATAGCCCTTGTTGAAGAACCAACCGGGTACATTGTCCTTTATTTTGGCGTTCACATATTTAGTGATGCCATTATGAATGCAGTCATCCGAATCGACCACCATAAAATAGTCTGTTTTAAAGTGGTTCACGGCGTGGTCGTACGCACTTAAGATTTTTCTTGCCTTATCGGCTTCCTTAATTTGCCGATCTTCTTCCCAATCTTCGTTCTTCACTTTGGGAGGGTCAAAATCTACTTGCAGATAATGTACCTGGGGGTGTTCGAACTTACCATCTGGCAGTTCATGGCATGACACAATTATTTGGAAATCCCTGTCTACTTGGCCGTTGATCGACTTAAGCGTACGGTTGACAAGGGCGCTGAATTTGGTCCAGTCGTTTGAAAGTTTTTTGCTCTTTACAGGTACTAGAAAACAGATCATATCTTGGTTTTTTATTGCTATTAGGATGGGTTTCGGCCTTTCGGTCGGCGCTTTATATAAACAATGGTATATGTGTTGGTTATCTGCGAAAGGTCCGCATAATTTTTAAGGCTAAAAAAAGCAGCATTTTAGTGTTGAAAATAGGTATGAATACGGCATTAAGGCCTCCTTTTCCGTTTCCTACTCCCAATTTGGCATCAATCGGGTAGGCGCCCAAGGTGTTCATTTTGTCCAATATGGTCCTCAGTTCCTTCCAGTTGTGCAACCTATATTTAAAGGCCCTTACAATAAGTGCAAAAACAACGGTCTGCTGTTTGGCCTTCAATCGCTTTACCACAATGGGGTAATTTTCATTTGCACCGTTTAGTCCCTTGATCAAAATATCAAGTTCTTCCACCGCCTTCACCATGCCTTGTATAAAACCGAGGTTTATGGCAGGGTCTTTACTCGTCACGATGGATCCGGCCACTTTTACGTAATTATGAACGGCATAATCTACTTTACCAATGCTGTGGGCACGTAAAAAAGTGCTTGCCGTAAAGATCATGTCCTCATAGGCCCGCATATATTCTAAGAAGAGGATACCCGTATCCAACAAGAAACTGCGTTTGATGAAAAATCGCCAGGCTTGGTTTCTGAAATCATGTGCGGCAAAATATGCCTGGCCATCGAGTATGGGTTTGGCCAGTTGTATGGTACCGGGTCGCATGAGCTCTGAGAGCTGCGCTACCTGATCATCATTTACATCATTGGTGTCGAATTCAACGATATCAAGACCATGTTCACGGCAAAGGGTCAACAATGGCTTTAAGGTATTCGGTACGATGAGGTCGTCGGCATCCAAAAAGTACACATACTCGCCCTGGGCCTTGGTTAGGCTATTGTTCCTAGCAGCGCTCGGGCCTTGGTTCTTCTGTAAAAAAAGGCTAATATTCGCCGTAGGGTTCTTTTCTATATAGTGCTCGACCACATTGACCCCATTGTCTTTTGACCCATCATCCACGATTATTACTTCATAGTCTTCTCGTGAAAGGTCTTGGTTAAAGATACTGTCCAAGCATCGCTCTATATACTTTTCTTTATTGTATAAGGGGATGAGAATGCTTAACTTCATTTTGGTCGTGATTATTTTAGGGCAATGACTCTATTTATCAGCGGGCACCGGTGTATCGGTGCCAGGGTTTCAACATCGGCTATTTTAGGATGATATTTTTTTTGGGGGAGATTTGTGAATGTGCAACTAAATTTATGCAAACTTGGTCAACCAACAATCAAAAACTGCCTTAATTACAAATTAATGGGTGAAATACAAAAAAGGAATCATTCGTTACACTTAATCTGAAAAGCCAAGCAGTCTCCTACTGCCGATCACCGGGCCAGATACCCACCGTCTACGGGTATGACACAGCCGGTGATGTAATCACTGGCCGATGAGGCCAAAAATACCGCCAAGCCTTTCAGGTCTGCCCCAACGCCCCATCGTTTCATGGGTACCCGGGTCATCACTTCGGCCGTTCGTACGGGATCGTTGATCAAGGCGGTATTCAATTGGGTATCCATGTAACCGGGCGCGATGGCGTTCACACAGATTCCTTTGGCGGCCCAATCGTTCGATAGCGCCTTGGTCAATTGCCCTACACCTCCCTTTGAGGCGGCATAGGCGGGTATGGTAATCCCTCCCAAAAAGCTCATCAACGAGGCAATATTGATAATCTTGCCCCCACCGTGCTGTAACATGGTGTTGGCCGCATGCTTGCAATAGTAGAATGTGGCATCGAGGTTGATCGCGATCACTTTGCTCCATTCCTCATCAGGAAATACCTCACTGGGGTAGCGGCGTTGTATGCCCGCGGAATTGATCAGAATATCGACCCTTCCGCCCAAAAGGGCCAAGGCCTCTTCATAGGAACGGGTAATTTCGGCGCGCTGGCTAACATCGGCCCTAATGGGATCTACCTGTAGCCCCGCTTTTTTGAAGTTGTCGCAAATGCCGAAAACGCGTTCGTCAAAATCGATGATCACGGTCTGCGCCCCGGCCTGTGCCACGGCTTCCACCATGGCTACCCCAAGATCGCCCGCACCGCCTACTACGATCGCTTTTTTTCCGGCTAAACTAAATGTATCCAATATATTCATCATGTTGTTTTTTTGTGTTATCCCATAAATAATCCCCCGTTCACATCGAGCACCGAACCTGTGGTGAAACCGGCATCGTCGCCGGCAAAATAGCAGGCTGCCGCGGCCACTTCATCAGGGGTGCCGAAACGTTCTAGGGGGAAGCGTTGCTTCAGCTTTGCCAAAACTTCCGGACTCCTTGCCGCCGACATATCGGAGTCGATGGTGCCCGGGGCAATGCAGTTTACCGTGATCTTTTTGGGGGCCAGTCTTCGGGCCATACCATAGGTCAGGGCGATAATACCGCCTTTTGAGGCGCTATAGGCCATGCCGTTCTCAAAACCGCCCATGCGGCCCGAGTTCGATGATATGTTGATGACCCTTGGGGCATTGCTCTTTTCAAGGTATGGTATCGCTTTCTGTATAGTGGTAAAGGTACCGCGCAGGTTGGTGGCCATCACCCTGTCCCAATGGTCAACGCTCATTTCGTCAATGCTGGCCAAATCTAGGATCCCTGCACTATTGACCACGATATCGATGCCGCCAAAATGGGCATTGGTCCTCGCCAGGGCATCCGCAACCGATGATTCATCGGTAACGTCGCAGCGGAAACCGATCACCCGGCTGCCCGTGTCATCGATGCTCGCTGCCGCTTTTTGGGCACTGTTCTCGCTAACGCTCAGTATGGATACGTGATAACCAAGGGCGTAGAACCGTTTGGCGATCGCATACCCTATATTTCTCGAGCCACCGGTGATCACGGCAATTTTACTTTTCATAAATAGTTGTTTTCAGGTTCAAATTGGGGTTTCAGTTTTGTTGGTACGCCAAGGGGTCTATAGGTTCCATCCAGGTCAAGATCATATCGCGCTGCTGTTGATCGGTAATGACCAGGCTGTTCTTAAAGTGGGCGATCTTCGCGTTCATTTCTTCGATGGTATCGGTGACTAAATAGATACGGGTATAGACCTGTCTTTCGGTACCGATCCATTCGGGCAGTACGGAATCTCCTTCCTTAAACCGTTCCATTGTAAATACAACGTTTTTATCTGATTTTATTTCGTCCATGCCCTGAATTGTTTCAATTTTTCCTTGTTTTAAGAGCACCCAGACCGTTGAAGCTATTTTTCCACGGAAACGGGGATCGTTTTTTGTCGAAAATCCATCATCCCCAAAAATACCGGTCAGGGCAAAATTGATCAGCATTTTTCTATGGTCGAAACCATTGATGTGCGCCAGGTGTATGTGTGGGGCCTCGCCTTGCAAGCGGAACCCGGGGTCATAGGCGTAGAATTCGCCCTTATCGACAAAAAATTGAAGGTTCAGTACCCCGTTCTTGATGTGCAGGGCCTTGAAGAAGGCACTCAGTTTCGGGTGGGCCTTTTGCAGGAACAATTCGGCATATTTTGATGGGTATACCGCGCCGATGCCCACCGGACTCAGATCGCCCTGTTCCTTGGTGGTAATGCGGTCATAGGTGGCCGAAAGGTAGGGTTCGCCGTTGCGAAAGGTGTAATATGCGGCCATATCGTCGCAGGCCATATATTTTTCGACCAGGACCACCCCTTTTTTGGAAAATTCAAGGGCGGTCTTAACGGTAGCCTCATAGTCGCTATCGTCTCTACAGATCTTCATGCCCACGCCGCCACCGCTATCTACGGGCTTCACCATCAAGGGGTAATCGATGTTCTTGGGTTTTTCAATTTTTGAATCCCGGTCAAGATAAATGCCGGGGATATCCTGAATGTTGTGTTCTATGCAATATCTTTTAAAACCATCCTTACTGCAAAAGGCGCCTACCGCATCTTTGGTGGCATAGCAGGGCATGTTCAATTTTTCGCAGATTTCAAAATAGGGTTTGACCAAAATATCCGCAACCCCTACCAAAACCCCATCAACCTGCCGGTCTTTGGCCAACTGAACGATCTTGTCTACCTCGAAACCGTCTATTTCGTGAGTCTCGGAGGCCACTTTTTTTGCCGGCGCATCTCTATTTGGGTCAACCACAATGGTATAAATACCCATTGCATTGGCGGTGCTGACCACTATGGCTGTTTCCGGATTTCCTCCAAGTATCATCAGTTTTTTCATAAGTTAACCTTGTGTTTGTTTTTTTTGATTTGTTCGTTGGGTGCTGCACCATTTGCTACATGACATCGTCACCCCTACAGCATTTAATTTTGGTGAAATATAAAGTCCTCATCGAAGCCCAATTGGCCGAGTAGCCGGCCGATTTGTTCCATATCGGTGTTGATTTCCACGATCTTGGTTTCGTTGACGCCCAGTAGGGCCAGTTCTTCCTTGATCCAATCAAAATTGGATGGGTTTATGGTCGCTATGATCAAATGGTCATATTCGGCATCATCGAGGGAACAGAAAGGTTTCACGCCATTGCCATTGATGTTCAACTCGTGATAGTCAAGATCGATCCATTCGACAACCTGAAAAAAAGGTTTCTTCGCATTGGTCGATACGATATGCTGCCCAAAAGATCCTGAACTGTACACGACCACCTTTGATTCGGGTTTTACGTTTAAAAATGGGTTAAAGATAATGCTTCCCTGGTCATTATAGATCAACCCTCCCGAGCGGACCAAAATTTGGGAGTATAGGTAGTAGGTAATCTGTTCCTTGAGATTTTTCTTATCGAGCACCGCACTAAGCTTGGTTTTCAAGAAGTTCATGAGCAGGCCTAGCCTGTAATACTCGGTTTTCGGATTCTCGATCGATTTGACGATGGAATCATGACGTTGCCGGTAGTAATAGAGCGGAATTCTACTGATGGTGATCCGTTCTGAGATCGAGAGGTAGGCATAGGTGATCGCCGCGTCCTCGCCCATGATGATCTCGTTGGGAACCTCGTACAAAATGTTTTCGAGCAGGCTTCGTTTGAACAGTTTGTTCCAAACATAGGTAGATATGCCATGTTCACAGAAACGCCCGTTATAAATGGCATTGGGCAATATCGTAGTCTTTATTCCGTGGGCGTTGTAGGTGGCGGCCGATGCCGGTTTTATGGTTTCTATTTTTCCGTCAAATTCCCTGAAATGGCCGGTGACCACCAGATCGGAAGAATTTTCCTTGGCCAGTTTCAACATGATATCGAGATAGTATTTATCTACCCAATCATCGCCATCGACAAAGGAGATGTAGTTTCCCCTTGCCGCTTTCAGGCCGGCCTTTCTCGCACTTAACAGGCCGCCATTTTCTTTGTGAACGACCCTTATTCGGGCATCGCGCCCGGCGTAATCGTCGCAAATTTTCGGACAATTATCCGGACTGCCGTCATCTACCAGGATCAGCTCAAAGTTCAAGAATGACTGGTTGAGCAGACTGTCGATGCATTCGGGCAGGTATTTTTCTATTCGAAAAATAGGAACGATGACACTAATTTCCACGGTTTTCAAATGATTCATATCGTAGTATTTTCGGGGCTAAACGAAGCGCCCCATGAGCAAATGGCCCAACACGTTCTTCTTTTTGTCGCTTTCGGGGTCTGTTTTCCCCGGCCTCACAGGGACGCTCGAAAAGCGCTGAACTGGGTTGACAAATTAAGGCTGCGACCATATGGTTCAATTAGATGTATTCCCCACCGGTTATCCGTATGATAGATCCCGTGGTCATGGCCGATTGATCTGAAATAAGGTACATGACCGCCGGTACAGGATCCGAGGTATTGAGCATTCGGCCCATAGGTATGATGGCGGATGCCTTTCTTTTCAGTTCTGCCTCGCTCATTCCTTCCTGGTTTCGCAGTTCAATTTCGCCCTCTGTGTCCGTCCAGCCCATCACTACGTAGTTCGATCGGATCCCATGGCTTGCATAATGGTGTGCTATATGGGTGGATAAGGTGTTCAGGGCACTCTTGGTAAGGGCATAGGGCGCCCTATCGATCTGTCCGTAGTCCATATGGGCCGAGCCAAAGAAAACAATGGAGCCCGATTTTTGATCGACCATTGATTTCAGTACGTACTTGAGCAAGAAGAAGGGCGCTTTGAGGTTCACATTGAACACGCTGTCGAACATGGCCTCCTCCGTTTCCATTATGGATCCCACCGGGGTAATGCCGGCATACAGTATCAGGGCATCGATCTTTTTGAACCGCTTTAGGGTCTGAAGGTAAAAATGCTCTATTTCCGCCATACTGTTCAGGTCCAACTCGTGAAAATAGAGTTGTTCTTCGGCCTGTAGCGAGGTGATAATTTCCTGGCCAATAGCCGATTGCCGACCACAAAAGGCCACCTGGTACCCTTTTTCAAGGCATGACCTCAGTATTTCTTTACCAACGCCTTTGGTTCCTCCTAAGATCATTACAGTTTTCATGGGCAAAAGGCTAATTGATTAAAGATTGTACGTTTGGATAAAATAAAATTACTCAATTTCGATAAAACTTAAGGTTATACACAAGACTGCGAGATCTTGGTTGAACTAATTTTTGGTTTTATTCTATTTATTTCAAATAGGTTTCTTTCAACGTTATTTCGCTTAAGAGTTCAAGTACCACTCATACTGTTTTTTGATACCAAGGCCAAGGTCTATCGAATGTTTCCAACCCAATTTGTTCAATTTCGAAACGTCGGTGAGTTTTTTTAAGGTGCCGTCCGGTTTGTCCGCATTGAACTGGAAGTTGCCTTTGAACCCGATTTCCTTTTTTATCATCAAGGCCAGGTCGGTAATGGATACATCGCTACCCGTACCGATGTTGATGTGTGTGTTGCGCACTTCTTTGTCGCCTTGGCCAAAGGTATCGCTGAAATTGCGGTGGCACATGATGAAGACGCAGGCTTCGGCCATGTCTTCGGACCAAAGGAATTCGCGCATGGGCCTACCGCTTCCCCAGATTTCCACAGTAACACCCAGTTCACCGTTTTGCTGGGTTATCCCGTATTTAGCAAGAATGGTCAAGATGGCATCTTTTCCTGAACTTCCGTCAACCCCTTCAATGGGAAGCCGGTCGAGGTCGATCATCAAGCTGCCCCAATCGCCGTTCTCCAAGGCCTTCCCTAAATGTACTTTACGAATAAGGGCGGGTAACACGTGCGACCGTTCCAGGTCAAAGTTGTCATTGGGGCCGTAGAGGTTGGTGGGCATTACTGAAATGAAGTTGGTCCCATATTGCAGGTTATAGCTTTCACAAAGCTTTATACCGGCAATTTTGGCAATGGCGTAGGGCTCATTGGTATATTCAAGAGTGTCCGTAAGTAGGTATTCTTCCTTCATAGGCTGTGGACATTCTTTGGGGTAAATACAGGTACTTCCCAAGAACAGCAATTTCTTTACGTGATGCAGGTAAGCCTGGTGCACCACATTGTTTTGGATCATCAGGTTTTCATAAATGAACTCGCCCCTATAGATATTGTTGGCCACGATACCGCCTACTTTCGCGGCGGCCAAGAAAACATACTCTGGGCGTTCTTCCGCGAAGAACCCTGCAACGGCATGCGCGTCAGTCAAATCAAGCTCGGCATGGGTGCGGGTGGCTAAGTTGGTGAACCCATTTTTCTGCAAGTTCTTCACTATCGCGCTGCCCACCAATCCGCGGTGACCGGCAATGTAGATTCTAGCGTTTTTTTCCATGGATGCTTATTCGAAATAGTTCAAAATGTGGTAACCACCGTCTTTAAGGTACTGTTCTTTCTGCATTAGTTTAAGGTCCGCCTGCATCATGTCTTTGACCAACTCAGCAAGATCGAACTCTGGAATCCAGCCCAATTTGGTATTGGCCTTTGAGGCGTCTCCGATCAATAGGTCAACTTCCGTAGGCCTGAAATATTTGGGGTCAACGGCCAATACCTGCTTGCCAATTGGTATTTGGTAGAGCGGGTTAGCACACGACGCCACAATAGCTTTTTCGTTGACCCCTTCGCCTTGGAATTCCAATGTTATACCCGCTTCTGCAAAACTCATCCGCACAAACTCGCGCACCGCGGTGGTCTTGCCCGTGGCGATGACCCAGTCTTCTGGGGTTTCGGCCTGAAGGATCATCCACATCATGCGCACATAATCTTTGGCATGGCCCCAATCGCGTTGGGCATCCAAATTGCCCAGATACAGCTTGTCTTGCTGCCCCATGGCTATCCTGGAGGTAGCCCGTGTAATTTTTCGGGTCACAAAAGTTTCGCCGCGAATGGGTGATTCATGATTGAATAAGATGCCGTTACAAGCGAACATACCATAGGCCTCTCTATAGTTCACAGTAATCCAGTACGCATACATTTTGGCCACCGCATAGGGGCTCCTTGGGTAGAACGGGGTAGTTTCCGATTGAGGTACTTCCTGCACCTTTCCGTAAAGTTCGGAAGTGGAAGCTTGGTAAATGCGGGTCTTTTTTTCAAGTCCCAAAAGGCGAACTGCCTCCAAAATGCGTAAGGTTCCTAATCCGTCGGCATTGCCTGTATATTCGGGCACTTCGAAAGAAACGTGAACATGGCTCATGGCGGCCAGGTTGTAGATTTCGTCTGGTTGTATTTGTTGGATTAACCGTATAAGGTTGGTACTGTCGGTCATGTCCCCATAGTGCAGCACATATTTTCTGTCGGTCTCGTGGGGGTCTTGGTAAAGATGGTCGATACGATCGGTGTTGAACAATGACGAACGTCTTTTGAGGCCGTGTACCACGTAGCCCTTTTTAAGAAGGAACTCACTTAAGTAAGCGCCGTCTTGGCCGGTGACACCGGTAATCAAAGCGATTTTTTTCATATTAAATCATGTTGTTATTTAAGGCTTTTACTGTAATTTAATTGCAAAGATGCCCATTTAATCCAAAATCATACAAAAAGTAATTAAAAAGGCCCAGATAATCGACAAAGCCAAAATTTAGCTATTCTTGTTATATAATGTCAACGCTGAAAGTCCAAATCATAGTGCATTATTTTGTCCTTTTTGGCAATTATTTTTTTCAGCACCTAGAAATTCTTCCATGGTGGCGTTATCAAAAGCTGAAATGTCGGCTCGGGTGAACACTTTTTTAATGGTCATGAAGAATATCTTTGCATCAAGGGCGAACGAGAGGTGTTCTACGTACCAAACATCATATTCGAATTTTTTATCCCATGAAATGGCGTTACGGCCGTTCACCTGCGCCCACCCGGTAATGCCCGGCCGCACCAAATGCCGTTTGCGTTGGTAAGGGGTATAGCGGTCAAGGTAGGCCACGAGCAGGGGCCGCGGCCCGAATCAGGCTCATGTCCGCCCTTCAGCACGTTGAACAGTTGGGGCAGCTCATCGAGTGAGCTTTTGCGCACGAACTTGCCAAAAGGGGTAATGCGGTCGCCATCGGGCAGGAGTTTGCCGTCCGGGCCTTTCTTATCGTTCATCGACTTGAACTTCACGATCTTGAAAATACGTTGGTCCTTACCCGGTCTATCTTGAAAAAAGAAGGCCTTGCCCTTGTTGGCGATATACAGGGCGATGAAGGTGAACAAAATCAACGGACTGGCCAGTATCAAAATGATCGAGGCGATAAGGACGTCAATGGCTCTTTTAAAGAAGGCTCGGTACATGGGGCTAGGTTAGTTTTTGGTATTCTTTTAAAAGTTCGGACCAGACGAAACGTTGTTCATACTTATCCTGTATGATCCTTCTGTGGTTCATATTCGTTTTTAGATTCTCTGTTTTGGCGTTGAGGCAGGCCATCATAGCAGCTTTTAGGGCTTCGCTGTCCTTGATCGGAACAATGGTACCATTCAAACCTTCCGTTATGATCTCATTGGATCCATTAATGTCGGTTACGATGCTATATTTCCCCATGGCGCCACTTTGCAGAACCACGTTGGGAAACCCTTCGCGATAACTGGGAAGTACAAAAACATTGCATAAGGCAAAGAAGGGTCTGACATCACCTTTGAAACCGGCCAAAATGATCCCTGGGTTTTTTTTGATCTCTTCTTCAATATAGTAGGGTATAGGGTCCAGTTCCCTTTCAAAAGAACCCACGAGCACTAGTTTAACCTTTAAAATGTTCTCGTGCAGTTCTGAAAATGCATTCACCAATTCTTCTATCCCTTTTTCTGATACGATTCTGCCCACGAACAAAAAAACAAAATCATCTTCAGCTATGCCCAAAATATGCCTTTTTTCGTGAATCTGTTCCTTCGTAAAGAGCGCCGGGTCAAAATAGGCGAGGTCGATACCGTTCACATTGCCATGGCC
>JBHJNU010000136.1:0-23283 GCA_050330515.1 Flavobacteriaceae bacterium
AAAAGTGGTCTTAGAACGCTCCATTGAACAGCATGTGTATATCTGCATTGAGAATAGCGAAGATGTCTATGATGCACTTGCCTTGGCAAAACTGTTGAATGAAGATATAGAGAACCGTATTTTGACATATTCAAAATGTATTAGCAGAAGTACGCACAATTTTATCAAGTGGCTGAAAGATGACTATAAGTTAAAACTGAATACCTATCTGAGACAGAACTTCGATACTGTTTTTGAAGAGATCCACGGGTATACACCAGAGGAATAGTAGCTGGTCTGGGGTTTATGGTATTATTTCCGATCAAAATAAAAAGAACCCGTAAAGTGATTGTACCTTTGTAACAATCTGATTCAACTTTCGCTAGAAATACCCCTATGCCATCTTTCGAAGATTTAAAAATTTCGACCCCGCTACGCACGGCCATTGAAGAACTTGGCTTTGTGCAACCCACTCCCATACAAGAGAAGGCATTTCCGGTGATTTCCTCGGGGAAGGATATGGTAGGCATCGCTCAAACAGGTACGGGTAAAACCTTGGCTTATATGCTCCCCCTGCTACAAATGCTTCCACGGTCAAAAGAACTTCACCCTCGGATTCTTGTCTTGGTGCCCACAAGAGAATTGGTGGTTCAGGTAGTTGAGGAAATTGAAAAGTTTGCCAAATACTCCGATGTTCGAACAATTGGTGTTTATGGTGGCACGAATATGAACCGCCAAAAGGAAGCTGTAGAAGAGGGTGCGGACATCATTGTGGCCACCCCAGGCCGGTTGTATGATTTGATATTGAGTAATGCGCTAAAATTAAAGTCAATAAAGAAACTGGTCATTGACGAAGTTGATGTGATGCTGGATCTTGGCTTCCGGTTTCAGCTTAATAATATCTTCGAACTCTTGCCCGAACGCAGACAGAACGTTATGTTTTCCGCAACCATGACCGATGATATTGAAATATTGATCGATGATTTCTTCAAGAACCCGCAGAAGGTCTACATTGCCCTTAGCGGAACACCGTTGCAGAATATTTCACAGCATGTTTATGCGGTTCCTAATTTTTATACAAAGGCTAATTTATTAGTTCATTTGTTACAAGATACTATACAGTATAACAAGGTTTTAATATTCGTATCAAACAAGAAAAGAGCCGACCTCCTTTTTAGCCACCTTGAAGAGTTCTTCAGCGAGGAAATATGTCTTATCCATTCCAACAAAACTCAGAATTACCGTATACGTTCCATACGTCAGTTCGATGAAGGAAAGAATAGGATTATGGTAACCACAGATGTGATGGCCCGAGGTCTTGATCTTGACAAGATTTCACATGTTTTCAACTTTGATACGCCAACTTTTCCGGAAAACTATATGCATAGAATCGGCAGAGCTGGCAGGGCAGAGGCAAAGGGTACATCGATATTGTTCTATACCGAAGCAGAAAGATCGGCCAAGGAGGAGATTGAAAACCTTATGGGCATGCGTATTAATGAACAGATGGTTCCGAACGAAGTAGTAATCGCTGAAAAATTGACCGCCGAAGAACGCCCTAAACTTACAGAGCCGAACAATCCCGACAAACAACTAGAAGAAGAGCGTGGTGCCAGCTTTCACGAGAAGAAGGAGAAGAACCTCCGTACCAACCAAGGTGGTTCGTACAAACGAATTATCCAAAAGAAGTATAAAAAGGCCCAGACCAGAGGCGATAAGAACTACAACAAACGAAACAAGAAAAAATAGTTCGCGGTTTTATGGAAATGGAACATGATAAAATAGCCGAAACAAGAGCTATCAGTATAGAAGAAGTGGATCAGTGTATAGCACTTTTAGAGCATCTGGTAACCAATACGGATGAGATTTTCGAAATATCAAAAGAACGGCGTACGATACTGATAACCTTGGCGGGCAAGCTCTCAAGACCCAGCCGAGAGGAGTTTTCACGACGTATAAAGGATGCCAAGAAAGCTCAAAAAAGAAAACAGGCCGCCAAAGATAAAACCGCTAGAAAGGAAACCGGCATACGAAGTGCACGCGAAGCTATGGTATTCGTGGCGCCTAAATTGCTACCTGCCGCCGATCTTACAAAAGAGACAAAAGAACTTGAATCGCCACGTAACTGTTACGTATGCAAGACCATGTTCACCAAACTGCACCACTTTTATGACACCATGTGCACAGCGTGTGGCGATTTCAATTATGCCAAACGATTTCAGACCACCGATTTAAAAGGTCAGGTAGCCGTGGTTACCGGATCAAGATTGAAAATTGGGTATCATATTACGTTGATGCTATTGCGGGCGGGGGCGACCGTTGTCGCCACAACAAGGTTTCCGGTAGATTCTGCCCTACGGTTCTCTCAAGAGGAGGATTTCACCCAATGGGGCCATCGCCTGAAAATACATGGTCTCGATTTGCGACATATTCCCAGTGTGGAGATTTTCTGCAATTACATCGAACAGCGGTATGATCGGTTGGACGTACTGATCAATAATGCAGCGCAAACCGTTCGAAGGCCTGCAGGTTTTTACCAACACCTCATGCCCAATGAAGAGCGCCCTGCCGATACCTTACCGAAGTACGCCGCACATCTACTCAAAGACCACTTCGCTTGTTTAGAAGAGCTTAAATCACTAACAACAGGCGTTTCTGATACCAAGAACAATACGTTGGCGGTAACATGGCATGGGCCGGAACCGGGAGTAGGGTTAAGGGCGTCGGCTAGATTATCTCAAATTCCTTATAGCTTTGATAATTCATTGAATACCAACGAGGTGTTTCCTGAGGGGCAGCTAGATGCCGATCTACAGCAAGTGGATCTTCGTAAAACCAATAGTTGGCGTCTCAAATTGGGCGAGATAGAAACCACGGAAATGATCGAAGTTCAGCTCGTCAACTCCATAGCTCCCTTCGTACTATGCAATCGTTTATCAGAATTGATGAAAAAAGAGAACACGGGCATGAAGCATATCATCAATGTTTCTGCCATGGAAGGCAAGTTCCATCGTTTCTTTAAGGAAGATAGACACCCACATACCAATATGGCCAAGGCCGCATTGAATATGTTGACCCACACTGCTGCCAGTAGCCTGGCAAAAGATGGAATTTATATTAATGCCGTTGATACGGGCTGGGTTACCGATGAAGATCCGGCGGAACTAGCCAAAAGAAAAATGGAACTGCATGATTTTCAGCCCCCCCTTGATATTGTGGATGGTGCGGCAAGAGTAATGGACCCTTTAATTGACGGGATCAATACCGGAAAGCATTGGAGTGGAAAGTTCTTGAAAGATTACAGACCAATTGATTGGTAAAAACGCGGATAGTTCATCTCTTCATGATTTTTGGTCATTTATTTTAAGGTCGAGCAAATGCAACTCGCTAGTGTTAAAAGTTATTCTTAGTATTGCACCGTAATAACCAAGCACCAAAAAATCTATGGGAAAAAGCAGGAATACCACTATCATACTACTCGCATTTTTCTCTATTTATGTTATTTGGGGTTCTACCTACCTTTTGAATAAAATAGCCGTTAATGAACTGCCTCCTTTTATGCTCGCCGCCGTTCGGTTTATCTGTGCCGGGCTCTTAATATTCATCATCTGTAAGTTTTTAGGAATGTCATTGGCCATAAGCAAGAAGCAATTATGGAATACCATTATCGCCGGCTTCCTATTTCTAGGTTTTGGTAATGGGGTGGTGGTATGGGCACTAAAATATGTTGATACAGGTTTTGCCGCTTTAGAAATATCGGCCCAGCCTCTCGTTATTCTATTGCTCATGCGCATACTTCAGGGAAAAAAAATCAAACTTATGTCTGTGGTGGGCGTTGTTCTTGGTTTTATTGGAATTTATCTTCTGGTCAGTCAAAAACAGGTGCTTGAGCAAGAAAATTCGGTGTTGGGTATGGTAATGATATTCATCTGTATGTTAAGTTGGGGCTATGGAAGTCTTTTTGTAGGCAAGGCCGACCTGCCCGCTAATTATTTCTTGAACACGGGCTACCAAATGTTCACGGCCGGAATTACATTGATACTTGCCAGTCTGGTTTTCAACGAACCTTGGACACTTCCTACAGAATGGAGTACATCGGTACAGGTTTCTATGGTCTTATTGATCGTTTTCGGAAGTATCGTAGCGTTTACCTCCTTCAATTATTTATTGCAGACCGTTTCTCCAGAAAAAGTGGCCACTTCCACTTATGTGAACCCGATTATAGCATTGCTACTCGGTTGGTATTTTCTAGAAGAACAGTTGACCCAACAATCCATTTGGGCAGCGGTTGTGCTGCTAACCGGGGTGTACTTTATCAATACGAAGAAAAAGTTGGTACTTTTTGCCAGGTTTTCGAGTAAACAAAACAACCTTCCTGAAACATAGGCTTATTCAATTGCTTTAAATAGGATCAAGAGAAAATATCCTAGGCACCGTAAAAATTCTTGGTCATTTCTTCCATGACCCAATTGGTGCGAACGGCACTTTCTCCTGTACTGGGGCATAGGCCCTCACCCAAGAGGTCGTCCACAACGGTTTGTATCAAAGGTTGCTGCACGTGAACCGGCATTTCGAATTCGAGCACTACGGTATCGGCGCCTGATTTTTCAATGGTTAATTTTGGTGCGCCAAAAAAAGACAAGCGTATCTGACCTGAAGAACCGATAAAAATCATTTCGTCCTTTTGGGCGGCCTCGTCTACTGTAAAGCACCAGCTACCTGAACCCATAATCCCATTTTCAAAAATAAAACTAGCGGTAACCACATCAGCTGGTTTATAGGAGCCTGCTTGATTTGCCGCATATCCATAAACCTTAATTATAGGACCTAAAATATAATCTAGATAGTCTAATTGGTGTGAGGCCAGATCAAAAAAGTAGCCGCCGCCTGCAATTTCTGGATCCACCCTCCAGTTTGCTGTAGCCGAAGATGTGTTGGCCGCAACAATATCAGGGTCTAAGGTCTTGAACAGGTCAATTTTAACCATACGGATATCCCCGATCTCGCCCTGTTCCAAAAGAGATTTTAATTTTTCGAAATTAGGAAGTTTCCTGCGATAATAGGCAACATATAGGGGTACTCCGGCTTTAGCGCAATCAGCTATCATTTCTTGACATTCTGCTGTGGTGCGTGCCATGGGCTTTTCAACATAGACCGGTTTACCGGCTTTCGCGACTTTCTTGGTCAATATCGCATGGGCGTTAGGGGGTGTCGCTATATAGATGGCATTTACCTCAGGGTCATTGATAAGGGCGTCGGCATCGTCATACCATTTGACAACCCCATGCCGGGCGGCATAATCTTTGGCTTTTGCCCCGTCACGACGCATAACTGCGATCAATTGGGATTTATTTATTTTTTGCATGGCCGGTGCGCTTTTAACCTCACAAACATCACCCACACCCAAAATGCCCCATTTTACTATATCCTCGTTAATTTTCTTTTGCATGAATTATAGTTTATCGCAATTCCGCGGCACTAGATGGTGTTGATACGCATGAATAACTACACCTTGGATATGCCTTGAATGGTCTGCCATACTTCGTCATTAATGGGAATACCGTTTGCCATATATTCGGCCCTTCTGGCCCTTGTTTGGCTTCCTGGATATTCGATTGCCCTTCCATCTTTATCAGGCGCAGCTTTGGTCACATAATTGATAATCTCATTGACAAGGGTTTTATGCCGATCGGCAGGGTTCATTTGCTCCGCATCAAAACAAATAAATACCTGTGAAAGTCCATATTCGGCCTCGAGTTCCCCGATTTTTGCGGTCGATTTCCCCGAGGAGAGTAGTGTAACCATTAGGTCAACAAGAATCGACATTCCAGAACCTTTCCAATATCCTGTCGGGAATAGTCGTTTTGTGTCCAGTATAGCTTTGGGATCCTTCGTTGGCATTCCTTCCGAATCGAAGCCCCCATCAAAGGGTAGCTCTTTGCCATCCATGGCGTATTTTTCCATTTTACCGTAAGAGAACTGTGATAAGGACATATCTAGAATGATATGGCCTTCGGTACTGGGTACGGCCATGATAAGAGGATTGTTGCCCGTATTTGCCTCTTTGGCACCCCAAGATGGCATATTGGGCATGGTATTCGTAAAGCAAATGGCGATACAGCCGGCTTCGGCGGCCTGCCAACCATATGATCCCCCTCGCATCCAATGACTGCCGTTTTGAAGCGCAATACACCCCATTCCCGTTTGTTTCGCCAATTCGATAGCCCTTTTCATACAGAAATGGGCTGTTAATGGACCCGGCGCCAGTTTTCCGTTCCAACGTTCAAAACTTCCCAAGGCAAGCTCTCTTTCTGGTTCCTCGCCTAGTTTCACATAACCATCGGTAATTGTCTTGAGAAATACAGGAAAGCGATTGACACCATGCGAATGATATCCGTCGGCAGTAGAGTCGGCAAATATCTTTGCCACAAGTAAGGAATCTGAAACGGAGAATCCGGTCCTAAGGAGTATCCCATTTAACTTTTCAACTAATTCTCCGTAGGTAACTAGTGCCATTTAATCCGTGTTATTTTTGAATGACTTTGTGAACGTACCGGTTTTCATTGAACTTACATACCTTTTTGCCGAATTGCGCCTAATTGAAATCAGTTCATTTTGTGAAAATACGACAAAGTAAAAGAGTTTGCATAAAATGGTAGCAAATCAAATGGTAGAAATCGGCTGCACCTCACCTATGGTCAAATCCGAAATTGTAATATTTCCGACACGCACGCGAACCAGTCTTATGGTAGGAAAACCGACAGCTGCCGTCATTTTTCGTACTTGTCGAAATTTGCCTTCCGTCAGTATAATGCTTATCCACGAGTAAGGTCTGTGGCAACCAATACGCAGACCGCCGTAAGCGCTGGGTAATGTTGAAATACCTTCCAATCGCTTTACCGAACACGGTTTTGTCAGGTATTTTTTGCCTTGCAGGCCTATTTGAACGCCACTTTTTAACTGTGTAATGGCCTCATCGGATATTTCGCCATCTAACTGGGCAAAATACTCTTTCTCAACCCCAGATTGGTTAATGGTATCACTGATCCTGCCGTCGGTAGTCATGAGCAGAAGCCCTTCGGACTTTTCATCTAGCCGACCAACCGGCATGATACCTTTTGGGAAGAGGTAGAGTTCACTTAAAAATCGTTTGTTCCTAACTTCCTTGGCGTCATTTGAAGTCAGTTGACTGAGCATTCCATAGGGCTTATAAAGCCTGTAGTGAAAGTGGTTTTTTTCCGCCATAAAAGATCAATGCTCACTGATTATTTAAAATCAGGCCAATACCGTTTGATTTTTTCTCTCAAAAAGTTGACGCTGCGCTCTAACTGATCCATGCCGTCGACACCATCCTCTATACTTATCCACCCGTCAAAACCTACGCGTTTCAATTCTGAAAAAATCGAATCATAATCATTCAATCCTTTGCCAATTTCACCATGACTCAATCGTTTTGCATAGCCAAGGGCACCACCTTCTTCTTTGCGAAGGTCTTCTAGGGTGCCTTCTAAAAGGTAGCGATCACTGGCGTGCATGGTAACTACCCGATGTGATACCCTATAAAGAAGTTCCAATGGATCCTCGCCGGCCAGAAAAGTGTTGCTTGGATCGTAATTGACCCCAAAATTCGGGTGGTCGATTGCGTCAACAAGTTGGCAGAATACCTCCATCTTTTGGGCAAATTCAGGATATTCCCAAAAATCATCTTTATAATGATTTTCCAAGATCAGGGTAATTCCAAGTTCTGAGGCCAAGGGCAGGCAAGCCTCAATGCATCCTGCTGCCAATCGAACCCCCTCTGTCATAGTTAGCTCAGGACGCCTTTGTCCTGATAAAACCCGACAGTACGAACCGCCAAGAGCTTTTGTCATCCGAATCCAGTGCTTTTGTTTTTCAATTTCTTGCTGTCGGAATTCAGCGTTGGGGTGTGTAAAATCAGGCGAACAGCACATCATTGGAATCACTTTACCCTGATTTTCAACTTGGCCCCTAAAATGGGGCCAGTTAGCTTGGTCTTCCATTTCTAAAAAGCCGGCGTACCACTCCAATCCGTCTATTTCGAGGGCGCAGGCCAACGCTATCCACTCGGAAAGCTTCATGGAACCATCTTTGCACAGCGCGTGCATGAAGGCTTTTGGAAATACGGCTAACTTCGGCATTTTAGTTTTGGAGGTGTCTTTAGTGATGCTATTCGATTATTCTTTGCTGAGGTTTGGGGGGATTTCTACCCAATACCGGAAATTGTTCAACCTCAACGACCTGGCCACTAATAGGGCCAGATTCATCCGATAACAAA
Organism: Flavobacteriaceae bacterium; assembly: GCA_050330515.1. Taxonomy (GTDB): domain Bacteria; phylum Bacteroidota; class Bacteroidia; order Flavobacteriales; family Flavobacteriaceae; genus Maribacter_C. The sequence goes on from JBHJNU010000136.1 coordinate 8,276, forward strand.
TAAATGGCCGCCATGGCCAACTCTTCGGGCTTGAAAAGCCGTTTTGAAGGAGCGAATATAGCCGGAAGCTTTTCAAGCCAATCTTCTGATTTACCTTGAGCTCTTTGGTTCACGAACTCGTTCTCGGTCAAAATCCAACCCGGATTTATTTGATTGACGCGTACGCCATACTCCCGAAAAAGACTATCGCCTAAATTACGGCTAAGTGTCATCAGGGCCCCTTTTGATATGCTATAGGCCAACAAATTATGCTCGCCGCTCCATGAATTTATCGAACCAATATTGACCACATTGCCGTGCGAAGCCGTCAAATGGGGTAGTGCGGCCTGAATGATAGCAAAGGGTGCTACCGTGTTCACCGCCAACATACGCTCCAGATAGGAAACCGTGGTAGTTTTTATGTTTGAGGGGGCCACTATAGCAGCATTATTGACCACGGCATCCAACTTGCCAAAAGTTGAAATCGCTTTGTTAATAAGTTGTTCAGGCGCGTCAGGTACCGTAATATCTATCGTTAGATGAGTTGCCTTTCCTTCAGGGAATTCGGACAGTAATTCTTGGGCCAATTCTTCCTGCAATCCGTTAAGGACTATTCTTGCCCCTTCAGCAAAACATTGCCTTGCAATGGCCCTGCCGATACCGGTATAACCTCCTGTTATTAATATGACCTTATTTTCTAAACGCATATACTTAATTTTAATTAGGTGATAAAACACTTTTGACCACGTTGCCCGAATGCATTTGCTCAAAGGCTATGTGCCAATCTTCCAATTTCCAAACACCTCCAATAATAGGTTTGACATCTAATGTACCCGAACCCAAAAGCGAGAGTACTTTCTCCCAAATGGGCCAATTATGACTAAAACTGCCCTGCAAGGTCACATTTTTTTGCACCAATGGGTCCAATGAAAAATTCATGGGTTGCGGACCCCAGCCCACTTTTGTAATATGGCCGTTAGGCCGCACGTAATCTAAGGCCAACTTAAGGGTGGCACTGTTACCCGCAGCATCGATAACGCAATCAACGCCCAGTCCGTCATTCTTCTTCGCCCAGTCCATAGCGTTCCCGATAACAATATCACAGCCATACTGTTGGGCTATTTTCAATCTTCCGCTGTCCTCTTGCAATCCTACAATCGCTACTTCGGCTCCTGCCAGTTTGGCCATTGCCGCACAGAGAATACCAATGGTACCCGGCCCGATCACGATAACCCTATCTCCTGGTCGAATATGAGAATTTACCAAAACGGCATTATAGGCCACGGAACAGGGTTCGGTAAGACAAGCCTGTTCAAAAGGAAGGTTTTCAGGCACTTTGTGCAAACATCGGGCTGGAACCCTAACAAATCGGGTCATTGCCCCGTTCACACCATAGCCAAAACCTTTTCTTGTTGGATCGAGGTTATAAAGTCCTTGTCTGGAAAGCGAATTGTTGCTATCGATAACGGCAGCGGTTTCACTGACCACACGGTCACCTTCACGCCAGCCAACAACCTTGCTGCCCAATTCAACGATATGGCCACCAAATTCATGACCAAGAACTACGGGGTAATTCACCGGCCAACTATGATCAGCTGTCCATTGATGAAGGTCGCTACCGCAAACCCCAACATTGGCAACTTCAAGTAGCACATCATCTTCCCCTATTTTTGGTTTTGGAATTTCACGTATTTCAACACTTCCTTTTTCAGGTGCGTAGTTTACTACGGCTATGGACTTCAGCATACAGCTTTCAAATTATAGTATTATTAGACCTCTCCATAAGCATGGATGGCTGTGCATATCAATTTCAAAGAGGCCTCCAAATCACCTCCGGCAGTTTTAAAGGCATCAGCATCTATGGTCAATGGGGCACCCAATACTACAAGCGGGGCCCCGTATTCCGGACACCTAATAGCTTGCTCCAAACTTAGTCCGCCAACGGCCTGCACCGGTACTTTCACCGCCGAAACCACCTCGCGCAGTTCATCTAACGGGCTAGGCATTCGCAAACCACGGGCCGCAATACCACGGCGCTCATCGTAACCGATATGATGTACAATATAATCGCAGCCTAAAGCTTCAAGCCATCTTGCACCTTCCACCATATCAGGGCAACCAAGATTGTCGCCCATGACCTTTATTCCATAGTCCTTACCTGCCTGCACTACTACCTTTATGGTTTCTTCATGGGCCCTTGCCATGACCACAACATGGGTGGCACCTGCTTTTGCCATCATTTCAGCTTCAAGATAACCCCCGTCCATGGTTTTAAGATCAGCTACGATGGGCACGTTCGGAAAAGCCTCCCTTAATTTACGAACACCATGTAGGCCTTCGGCCAAAATAAGTGGCGTTCCTGCCTCCAACCAATCTACACCGGCCCTCAAGGCCATTGCTGCGGTTTCCAAGGCTTCATCGATATGGGTTAGGTCTAAAGAAATTTGTACGATAGGCTTCATGCGATAAATATAAATAAATATGTCTTAGTTAGCTTGTGCGCAGTTGAAAACTAAGATATATATTTGATTGTCCTGTTCCAACAGTAAAAAGACTTGAAAAAAGGCCGTGCCAGCGATGAAGAAATTTATTCCCATGCTTCTGATGATCTTCGTAATGTTGGCCTGGGCCGCTAATTTCCATTTAACTAAAATCACCCTATTATATTACAGTGCGATAGGGATTGCGACATGGCGGTTTCTATGGGGTGTTATTGGGCTTTTGTTACTTCTTTTTTTTCGATTTGGGTGGAGCTTGTTCCACTTTAAATTCTCGGTAAAAGAATGGTGGTATATCTTCCTAACTTCTTTCTTCGGGGTGTTCTTGACCATTTACTTTTTTAATGTGGGTCTTGAAACCACTAGTGCGATCAACGGGTCACTAATTATTGCAACCAGTCCTGCGATAACGGCTATTCTATCATTTTTTATGGAAAGGAAAATATTGAACTTGAAACAGTGGCTGGCCATAATTCTTAGTTTTTTTGGGGTGATACTGATTTTGATTAAGGGAGATTTTACACGTTTGGGAGAGCTTGAGTTCGAGAAGGGCGACCTGTACATTCTTATGATGGCACTGGTCTTTTCTTTATCACAGATTATTGTTGCAAAATATATTTCACATATTGATGCCGTTTTGATGACAGCGATCAGTTCTGTATTTGCATTATTGCTTTTTGCGCTGTTTTCCCTAAAGGAGTTTCTTAGCGTACCCATACCTACCGACCTAGATTTTTGGTACGCAATATTGTTTATGGGATTTATAGGTACCGCTTTGGCCTATACAGCTTTCTATTTTTGCGTTGCAAAAGTGGGAGCGACAACTTCTACATTGTACATGAACCTTATCCCTTTCTTCGCAGTGCTTCTTGCGTTCCCTTTCGGCGAAAAGATATACCCGGTGCAGTTGCTTGGCGGACTAATAATCGTAACCGGACTAGTATTGTTCGGACTTTCGAAAAAGAGGAGCATTAAGGCAGTTCCCTAAGCTGTCCTTCTTTGTGGGTTAAACTACATCCAATATTTTTTGACCTTCGATACCTATCCTATTTTTGGTTTCCTCTGTGATGTAACGTTGTTGATCCAACTGCTGTGGTTGGTCTGAGGTACAAAAATAACTGTGGATACTACGCCTGAATTTGGAAGTATGGTTCGTAGTACCACCGTGCCAAACATGTGAATTGAATACAAAAACAGACCCGGCAGGTGCAATGATCTTAATTTCTTCAGGGTGTGCCAGATTTTGGTCTTCAAGTACGTCTTGGGGTAACTCTTTCAATTTGTGGGTACCGGGCACAATTCTGGTTGCGCCGTTTGTTTCGGTAAAATCATCCAATAGCCAAATCGTATTACATACTTTATACCCCCCTTGTGGCACCGTATTGCCGTAATCTACATGCAGTTTTTGAAGTCCAAGGCCCGGTCGGGCGGCACGGTAATTTAAGGAAGATAGTTTGAACGCATGTCCTAGCACTGCTTGGATTGCGGCCAGCACCCTTGGATGCGTATAAAACATGTCGAAAATAGAGCCTTTGTTCACCAAATCGGCCAATCGATCCGCACCTGCTTCCTTTGGATGCCTGATATATTTCGATTCGAACAATTCAGATCCGGCATGCTCGCCCTCTAACGCAATCAATTCGTCGATGCGGGCATTGACCTCCTTTAATTGATTGACCGATAACAATTGACCCAGACCTAAATAACCATTAGCATCTAATGAGGCTACTTCTTCATATGTCAACATACTTCCTTACGATTTAAGAATATTAAAGTCACCTTAAATGTATTCTTTTTTAAGTAAAGCCATGGGTTAATTTTAGGCTATATGACCAAATTTTCAGCCTAGCACGAAAATCGGAGAACGCTATGTTAGAGTAGGAATGTAGAGCTAAATTGACCGACAAAAGCATTGAATTTGAAATATGCTGTCTGCAATTAATTATATTTGATCAGCAACTTTGTTGCCATTGAACCATAACACACATTTAGAAATGTCGAAACACAATGCCATCGCCAGAAGAACCTTCGTTAAACACACGGCACTTGGCCTTAGTGCCACTTTCTTACCAATACCCACATACACCATGACCAATGCGCCTAAATTTAAAATGGGACTTCAACTTTTTACCATCCGAGACGCAATGGCAAAGGATCCGATAGGTAGCTTGAAGACTGCTGCATTATTGGGTTATCAGGATCTGGAAACCTACGGTTACGATGGGGAAAAAGATCTGTACTACGGGTTTAAATCATCTGAATTTAAAACCATTTTAGAAGACCTTCAACTTACTGCAACAAGCGGCCATTACGGGTTTTCAGACTACCTGTTGAAACCGATGGACGATTTAAATCGTTTTGTGGATCAATGTATCGTTGGCGCAAAGGCTCTTGATAAAAACTATATTACATGGCCTTGGCTTGCCCCGGAACATAGAAGCATGGATAGATTCAAACTTCTTGCCGAAAAATTGAACGCGATAGGGGAGCGGGTAGGCCAGGCCGGACTAGGCTTCGCCTATCACAACCATGATTTCGAGTTTACGGATCACCACGGGGAGAATGGTTATGATGTGATCCTACATGAAACAGACCCCGAATTGGTAAAGCTTCAAATGGACCTCTATTGGGTCATGCATTCTTGCAAACTGAGTCCGAAACAATTGGTTGCCAATCATCCAGGGCGTTATGTAATGTGGCATATTAAGGATATGGATAAGGTTACCAGAGATTATACCGAACTCGGCAATGGTTCTATCGATTACACTGAGGTATTACCCGACCCTGTGCAATCAGGACTCGAATTCTACTATCTTGAGCAAGGGGGTAATTTTGCAACAGATGCCATGCAAAGTATTGCTGACAGCGCTATGTATTTTAAAAGGCACCTTCAGAAATTGCTATAATGGCCCACATGAATCCCTATCCGAAAATGGTCTATCTGAACGGCGAAATCGTAGATGCCGAAGCTGCCAAGATATCGGTTTTTGATCGCGGCTTTCTTTTTGGTGATGGCATCTACGAAGTCATGGTACAGATAAACGGCCACTTCTTCTATGAAAAGGCGCATTTAAAAAGACTTGATCAGTGCCTTGAAAAGATCAATATTGTTTTTGACACCGGCATCTTGCCCGAAGAAATAGGCAAACTTTTGAAAGTGGCGGATTTAGTTGGCAAAGATTGTCTGTTGTATATTCAAATTACCAGAGGAGTGGCACCACGACAGCATTCCTATCCAAAAAACACCAAGCCTACCCTAATGATGTATGCCATATCAAAGATATTGCCCGCTATCAATGAGGTTCATGCCTCGGTGATAACAGCGCCAGATTTTAGGTGGTCGCGTTGCGATATTAAAATGACCTCCTTATTGGGTAATGTTATGGCCAATGAACTTGCTATGAAACAAGGTCATTACGAAACTATTTTGGTGAGAAACGGTATGGTTACGGAAGCTTCACATTGCAATGTGTTTTTTGTAAAGGATCAAGTGGTGTACACACATCCGGCAGATACCTTCATCTTAGATGGAATTACGCGACAGGTTACCCTAAGAATATGTCATGAATTGGGAATTGAGGTACGGCAGCAGGCAATATCCATTGCTGACCTGGTAACCATGAATGAAGCATTTCTAACCGGCACCACTACCCAAATCGCTTCGATTAGGCAAATAGATGCCCATAGGTTCTACGAAAGGGATGCTAGCGGAAAAATAACAAAACGCATACAGCAGGCATTTTTAGCGCTTAAAGAGCGGGTATTTATTTGATTTCGCAGTGGAAGCCGCAAAATCACCTTCAAACTTTTAAAGAACAAGATGTTAACAATGAAACGGCTAAAGCCTTTTTGGTCAATGGAAATCCAGCTGTAAAATGTGGTTTCGTTTCATTTCAGTCGAATAGCCACCCTATTGATTTTCGAAAAATAGAATTACTGGAGTATTAAATCGCTTCAACAAATTGGTTAAAAATCCTCACCAATTCAAGCTATAGTTCAACTTTTCGTCCGGTTTTTGCGGCCAAGAATATAGCGTCGATAATTTTCATATCCTTAACACCTTCTTCACCATCGACGGCAACAATGGGTTCCACGCCCTCGAAAATAAGTTGTGCCATACCATCCATCTGCAAGGTTTGATGCGGACTATGTGGTTGTTCCAATTCTCCTTTGTGGGTGCGACCTTGAATAGGGCCATAACCTGTGGATGGTTTCATTTCTGCCCATCCCTCAGAACCGGTAAGGAAAAACCGGTCTAAATTGTTCATGGCATAGGTAGATAGGCAATTTGCAACGGCGCCACTGGGGAATCCCATTTGAAACTGTATGGTTTCATCCACACCCTCCTTGAATTTTACGGGATCCGTTTTCGTTTCTTGTGCGGTTACCCATATCGGTTCTTCCCCGAGCATATAGCGTGCACCGTTGATGGCATAAATACCAATGTCCATCATGGCGCCACCACCAGAAAGTTCTTTGTTCAAACGCCACTGTGCTGGGTCACCAATGACGAAACCAGATTGACCTTGAAAGAATTTTACCGCTCCAAATTCGCCTGCTTTTCGCATTCGGATAACTTCTACCGTTTTAGGTTCAAAATGCATCCTGTAGCCAATAAGTAACTTCACATTAGCGGCCTTGCAAGCATCTACCATTTCTTGCCCCTCAGACGCATTTATCCCCATCGGCTTTTCACAGATGACGTGCTTACCAGCTTTGGCCACTCTTATCACTTGCTCCTTGTGAAGGGCATTGGGTGTGATCACATACACCGCATCGATATCGACATTATCCCTTATCGCATCGAAATTCTTATAATTGTAGCAGTTTTTTTCGGGTATATTATATTTTGCACGCCATTCGGTTACCTTTGAAGGTGTTCCGCTGATGACCCCCACCAATTTGGCGCGCTTGCAGTCTCTCATAGCCTCTGCCACTCGGTTGCCATAACTTCCCAAGCCCATAATGGCCACCCTTAAAATCGGCCCGTCATAAACTTCGGCACTTTGTGCGAATAAATTGGTCGGACTATACAACATAGGTACGCCTATGGCGGAAATCGTCAGTTTTTCTATAAAATCTCTTCTATTTGCCATGGTTGTCTTGGTTTAAGGTTTTAAATTTAACAAAAATGCAACGATGATCCGTTGTCTTTTCTAGGTTGATTTACAACCCATACTTACTCGTTATATTTAGGGCAAATCAAAAATCGATATGGAACTACGTAAATTAGGATACAGTGATCTAACCCTGAGCACCATCGGATTGGGTACATGGGCGATGGGTGGTGGTGATTGGAAATTCGGCTGGGGACCTCAAAATGATGATGCATCAACAGCAGCCATTCATCAGGCCCTTGATGAAGGCATTAATTGGATAGATACCGCGGCCATCTATGGTCATGGTCGATCTGAAGAGGTTGTAGGCCGGGCCATAAAGGGAATTCGAGATTCGGTAATCATTGCCACCAAATGTGGGCGGGTGTGGGAAGGTGATAGCCGTGAAATCGGTAAATCTTTAACCGCAAAAAGTATACGGGGCGAGGTAGAGGCAAGTTTAAAACGTCTAGCTATTGATGTCATCGACCTGTACCAAATACACTGGCCAGAACCCGACGAGGAAATCGAGGAAGGCTGGAGCACCATGGCAGCACTGGTCAAAGAGGGTAAGGTTCGCTATGTGGGCGTTTCAAATTTCAGTCTTGAGCAATTGAAACGTGCACAGGCCATTCATCCTATAACTTCGCTTCAACCACCATATAGTATGTTGCGAAGAGAAATAGAGGAGGAGGTAATGGGGTATTGCGAGACCAACCAGATCGGCATTATCGCCTATAGTCCGATGCAGGCCGGTTTGCTCTCTGGTGGATTTACCAAGCAAAGAGCCGACAACTTGCCGGAATCGGATTGGCGTGGCCGTCATCCGTTCTTTAATGAACCGCTATTGAGCAGGCATTTGGGTATTGTGGATCAACTGGGCGAAATTGCAAAAGCGAAGAACTGTAGTTTGGCACAGCTCGCTTTAGCATGGGTTTTAAGGTTTCCGGTTATGACCTCGGCTATCGTTGGTGCCCGGTCGCCTGAGCAGATCAGTGAAACTTCGAAGGCTGGAACTATTCGATTAACCCAAACCGAAATTGACCAAATCGAAGGTATTTTGAGCTTTGGCAATTCATAAATAAATTTTGGCCACCATCTTCTAATTTGAATGGAAGATGGTAACTTTGAATAGTTGCCCAATAACGGAAATAATGAAGAAAACATCCCTTTTTACACATGGTTTAGTCGCAATTACAGTCTTAATGACTTATACCTCATGCAAACCGGAACAAGAGAAAGCCCCTTTAGAACCTCTGGTTCAATATGACGAGCCCATTTCGAAGCTGCCCATAGAAAGGCTAAGGTTGCCCGACGGATTTAAAATTGAAGTCTATGCCGATAGCATTGACGGTGCGCGATCCATGGCCATGGGCGATGACGGAACGCTTTTTGTAGGCACGCGCAACGAGAACAAGGTCTACGCCATTCAAGATAGGGACAAGGATTATCGTGCCGATAGGGTTATCGTGCTTGATACCACTTTACAGGTACCGAACGGCATCGCCTTCAAAGACGGGTCACTTTATGTAGCCGAAGTAGGTCGTTTGGTTCGTTATGATAGTATTGAATCGAAACTTTACAATCCGCCAAAACCTGTAGTTGTTTATGATGATTACCCAACAGAATTCCATCATGGTTGGAAATACATTGCCTTCGGTCCTGATGGTAAATTATACGTTCCTGTTGGTGCACCCTGCAATATCTGTGACTCGACTGTAAGCGATAAACGATATGCCAGCATAACGCGAATGGACCCCGATGGTAGCAATCGTGAAATTTATGCGCATGGCGTGCGCAATACGGTAGGTTTTACGTGGCACCCGGAAAGTGGCGAAATGTACTTTACAGATAATGGCCGAGATATGTTGGGCGATGATATACCCCCCTGTGAATTGAACCGCGTGACGGCGGCCGGGCAGCATTTCGGCTATCCGTTTTGCCATGGCGGTGTGGTCAAAGACCCAGAGTTTGGCGACCAGCGACCGTGTGATGAATTTGTGGCCCCCATTCAGGCCTTGGGCGCCCATGTGGCCCCCTTAGGAGTTAAGTTCTATACCGGCTCAATGTTTCCTGAGAAATACAAAGAATATGCCTTTATCGCCGAACATGGCTCTTGGAACCGTTCTAAAAAAGTAGGTTATAAGATTTCTTTGGTGCATCTTCAAGATAATAAGGCCATTGCCTATGAGACTTTTTTAGACGGATGGCTTGATGAAGATGCTCAAGAGCGTTTTGGCCGCCCGGTGGACCTTTTATTTTTAGAGGATGGTTCTCTTTTGATTTCCGATGATTTTGGCGACGCTATTTATCGTGTTACCTACGATTCAAAGAATACCCAGAAGCCCCTTTAAAATAGATTGTCACTAAATTTGTTAAATCTTTGATTTTTCCAATCCCGTTTTCTGTTTCTACCCGGTTTTAAATGAAGTCTCGATTTTTGCGGGATTAGCCTTAAAATAATCGAATAAAGCTTTATTTTAGAGGGTCTCTATAAGAGCTGCCTAAAACCGACCAGATGAGAACCTATCTACTTGCCCTTTCTTGCTTTTTAGTATTTCAGCTACAAGCACAGGTTGACACTTCCAAATTTCAAAATTTAACATACCGCATGATAGGTCCTTTCCGGGCGGGTAGAACCGTTGGTGCCGTGGGTATTCCTACCCAACCGAATGTTTTCTTCATCGGCCACAACAACGGTGGCGTTTGGAAAACGGACGATTACGGGCGCACTTGGAACCCGATTTTTGACGATGCGCCAACGGGATCGGTTGGCGATTTGGCAGTTTCCCCTTCTAATCCTAATATTATTTATGTGGGTACCGGGGAAGGTCTTCACCGTCCGGATCTGGCGGTCGGCGACGGTATCTTCAAATCAGAAAATGGCGGAAAAAGTTGGAAGCATGTAGGTTTAGATGATATTCAACAAGTCAGTAGGCTGATAGTTCATCCTACGGATCCAGATATTGTGTTTGTTGCAGGACTTGGTCATCCGTATGGTGCCAATGAAACGCGCGGTGTTTTCCGTTCTTTGGATGGAGGTGCCACTTGGCAGAAAACACTGTATATCAATCAAAGTACGGGAGCGGTTCAAGTAGAATTCGACCCTAATAATCCAAAAATAGTGTTTGCCGATATGTGGGAACATCTAGAAGGCCCATGGGAAAACGCAATGTTCGCCGGACCCAATAGTGGTCTGTACAAATCAACCGATGGCGGAAGTAGCTGGAATAAAATCACAAAAGGGCTTCCCACCGCCGAACAAGGACTTGGAAGAATCGGTATCGCCATTTCACCAAGTAATTCAAGTAGAATGTACGCCACGGTAGACGCCAAGGAAAATGGAGGTGTTTACCAAAGCGATGATGCCGGTGAAAGTTGGATGCTTCTAAATTCAGACTATCGCCTTTGGGGCAGGGGTAGTGATTTTGCAGAAATAAAAGTGCATCCAAAAAATGAGGATATTATATTCGTTGGGAACATTGCCTCGTACAGTTCGGAAGATGGTGGCAAAAGTTGGATGTCGCTCAAAGGAGCTCCAGGAGGTGACGACTACCATCGCTTTTGGATAAATCCGTTACAACCGGATATTATGCTCTTTGCCGCCGACCAGGGAGCCGTGGTTACCGTGAATGGGGGAAAGACCTGGAGTTCTTGGTACAATCAGCCTACTGCCCAATTGTACCATGTAAGTACGGACAACCAATTTCCCTATTGGGTTTATGGCGGGCAGCAGGAAAGTGGTGCCATTGCCGTTGCAAGTAGAAGTAATGGCGGACAGATTTCATTTCGCGAATTTATGGGTGTAGGATCGGACGAATACGCTTATGTCGCCCCAGACCCCAAAGATTCCAATATTGTTTATGGGGGAAGAGTGGTCAGATTTGATAAAACCACCGGACAATCACAAGTGGTCGCTCCAGAGGTATTGCGGTCGGGCAAAGTGCGCTTTCTAAGAACAATGCCCTTACTTTTTCATCCAGCAGATGACGATATGCTCCTTTTCGGAACCAACCTTGTTTTTAAAACGATGGACGGCGGTCAGACATGGGTAGAAATTAGTCCTGATTTGACACGTAAACAACCTGAAATCCCCCAGAGTGTTGGTGATTTCGTGACCGACCAAATGAAATCGATGCCGCAACGAGCCATCGTCTACGCTCTTGGCCCTTCTCCATTGAATAAAAATATCATCTGGGCAGGTACCGATGACGGACTGGTGCATGTTACTGCCGATGGCGGCGCCAGCTGGACGGATGTTACACCCCCAGAAGTATCTTCATGGGATAAGATTTCCCAAATTGATGCAGGACATTTTGACGAGGGTACGGCTTACATAGCCGTGAACGCGATCCGAAAGGATAATATGCTTCCCTTGGTTTATAAAACGCATGATCTCGGAAAAACTTGGGAATTGATTTCCAAAGGTATGAACCCCATAGGGCCTGTAAACACCGTTAGGGAAGACCATAAAGCAAAAGGATTGTTATTTGCGGGTACGGAACGCGAAGTCTATTTTTCTTTGGATGACGGATCTAATTGGCAGTCCTTACGTCTGAACATGCCGGCATCTTCCATTCGCGACTTGGTAATTCATGATAATGATCTGGTCATCGGCACGCATGGTCGCTCCATTTGGATTTTGGATGACTTTGGTCCGTTGCGGGAGTTGGCAGGGCTTCCAAAAAATGGTTCATATTTATTTCAGCCAAGCCTAGCGACCCGCGTTCGATTTAATATGTTCGCGGATACGCCCTTACCTCCTGAAGAACCGACGGGAGAAAATCCGCCTGACGGGGCGTTCTTGGATTATTACCTTCCAGAGGCTGCCAACCAAGTTTCTGTAGAAATTTTGGATCCTGACCAAAAATTGGTGACCGCATTTAGTAGCACTGACGTTTTGAAATATCCTGATAGCACTAAAATACCGCATCCAACGTATTGGATTCGTCCGCTTACAAAACCATCCACCGAAAAAGGGCATCAGCGCTTTGTTTGGAACCTGCGCTATGCAGACCCCCCAGGAGCGGACAGAAGTTATGCCATAGCGGCAGTTTTAAAGAACACTCCCGATGGGCCTGTCGGACCTTTTGTTGCGCCGGGAAAATATACAGTAAAACTTACCGTGGATGGCGCAGTTACCGAAAAGGAAATAACGGTGCGTTTAGACCCGCGCTCAAAACTTTCTGAAGTAGACTTGGCATTGCATACCAAACTTTCGATGGATGTCTATAATGCTTATAACCAACTGCATTCTCTTCGGGAAGATGGAAAAGTAAAATTGGGCAGTAGAAAATTAAAAAGCAAAACGCGCACTATAATTGAAAATTTCATAGGAAAAGGTGACCCTGAAAATGGAGACCCTTTGTACGGAAGTATTCGAGAAAGTTCTTTAGAAAATGAAACGGTAGTGGGCCTTCAAGAGAAACTCCTCTATCTCTTGGTAGTTCTTCAAAATGCCGATGCCAAACCCACATCACCTACCGAAGATGCCGTGTTGAAAGTTGTCAAAAGAACCGAAGAAATGAAAACCAAATGGCAGTCCATTTCAAAATAAATACTAGAATCCAAAACCGAGAAACTAATGAACGTGTTACCTTTTACTTTGATAATCTTGCTTTGTACTTTCTCAGGGCTTTAGTACAACGAAAGAAGAAAAGTATGGCCCGCGCGAGTACGAATATCGCTAGGTTTGTAAAGTCACCGTTTCTTTATTTAAATAGAAATCACATGAAAAGTAGTTCACATTACGTCTTTTGTTTATTCTTTTTATTGAACCTCAAAACTCACTCACAGGATCGCCTAACCGGAGAAACCTTTACTACCAGATCAGAAATATTGGCTAAAAATGGTATGGCGGCCACAAGCCAACCTTTGGCGACACAAGTTGCCCTTGATATTTTAAAAAAGGGAGGCAGTGCCATGGATGCCGGCATAGCTGCAAATGCGGTACTTGGTTTGGTCGAGCCTGCAAGTTGTGGAATCGGAGGCGATATTTTCGCCATAGTCTGGAGTGCGAAAGATCAAAAACTCTTTGGGTTCAATGGTAGCGGGAGAGCCCCAAAATCTCTTTCCATTGATTATTTTACGGAAAAAGACATAAAATATGTTCCTTTTTATGGTCCACTGCCGGTAACGGTTCCGGGTTGTGTTGACGGCTGGTTCGCCCTTCATGACAAATTTGGAAAACTTCCTATGGAAACCCTTCTTTCTCCCGCCATTCAATATGGCCGCGAAGGATTTGCTGTGTCTGAGGTGATTGCCTATGAAATGGCCTCAAATTACGAAGCTGTTAAAGACCAACCAGGATTTGCACAAACCTATATGCCAAATGGAAGGCCCCCGGTGAAAGGAGAGGTGTTTCAAAATCTAGATTTGGCCAATACCTATGAACAAATTGCTAAAAAGGGGCGTGATGTTTTCTACAAAGGTGCCATTGCCAAAACAATTGACAGTTACATGAAAAAGCATGGTGGATTTTTAAGTGCAGCCGATTTATCCGCCCACACTTCAAACTTTGTAGAACCAGTTTCAGTGAACTACCGTGGTTATGACGTATGGGAACTACCCCCGAACGGACAAGGAACGGCTGCTTTACAAATGCTTAATATTTTAGAAGGATTCGATATCGCATCAATGGGTTTCGGGAGTCCCGAATACCTGCATGTGCTTACGGAGGCCAAAAAGCTGGCCTACGAAGACCGCGCCAAATTCTATGCCGACCCAGAATTCAATAAAATTCCTTTAGATGTATTGTTATCATCTGAATATACCGCAAAAAGGAAGGCGCTTATTAATCAAAACCAAGCGGCGGATACCTACCCTGCTGGAGATATGGAAATAGAAACGGGAAATACCACCTATTTGACAGTCGCGGATAAAGACGGGAATATGGTTTCTTTGATTCAAAGTATCTATTCGGAATTCGCTTCAGGAATGGTGCCCGACGGTTTGGGTTTCGTACTTCAAAATCGGGGACAAATGTTCAATGTACAAGATAAAACCCATGCAAATGCCTTGGAACCGGGCAAACGCCCTTTTCATACCATCATTCCCGCCTTCATTACAAAAGACGGAAAACCATGGGCCAGTTTCGGCCTGATGGGCGGTGCCGTGCAACCGCAAGGTCATGCACAAATCGTGGTGAACGTGGTAGATTTCGGAATGAATCTCCAAGAGGCCGGTGACGCTCCACGAATGCGGCATTCAGGTAGTTCGCAACCTACGGGTTCAAAAATGACCAACGGCGGAACCTTGAATCTAGAGAGCGGCTTCGATCCAAAGACACTACGTGAACTCCGTAAAAAAGGGCATCGCATCGCTTTTGGCGTGGGGATGTACGGGGGCTACCAAGCCATAGGAATAGATATAGAAAGTGGGGTATATTCCGGTGCCTCAGAATCGCGTAAAGACGGACAGGCAGCAGGGTATTGAT
>JBHJNU010000137.1:0-23153 GCA_050330515.1 Flavobacteriaceae bacterium
TTCTTATAAGGTGTATATACCACATATGGATCCCCGTCATCCTTAACAACTTCGTTCCGCTCGAACACTACTTGGTCTTTATAGGTCTTATAGGAAATATTTTTTGCAGAGAGTAATCGGGCTATTTTTTCATCTCTTTCCCTGGCATAAGGCTCATAGTCTCGGTTGGTATGTACCGTATGCAAATCATAGCTTTTGCAAAGGTCTTCAAAAACATCGGCCGGTTTTCCATAATACAGGGCCAACGAGCTTCCGTGCTTTTGCTGAAGCTCGGCGCGCATTTTTTGCAGGGTTTCGAATATAAAGCTAAGGCGTGCGTCATCCTTAGGTAGTCTTTCTAAAATTTCAGAGTCAAAGATGAAAATGGGAAGTACGGCAACATCGCCCCGCAATGCGGCATACAGGCCAGCGTTATCCTCTAAACGAAGATCGCGGCGAAACCAGAAAATGGATACTTTTTCTTGCATTTGAATCGAGTTTCAGGTTGAAGGTTCCCAGCATTGGTCCTCCTGATCGAACATTTATAGGGTTCAATTTTATCCTTGAACCGTCTTGTTAAGTGGTTACGAAATTGAAACTGCACGACCTGATTTCTAACTGATGTTCAATGTGGACAATCCGCCGTCAACACCAAGGATTTGCCCCGTCATCCAAGAACTTTTGTCGCTCAACAAAAATACGGCAATGTTAGCAATATCCTCTGCATGGCCGATCCGTTTTAAAGGGTGTCTTTCCGCCATCATTTCGCGTTTTCTATCATTGCTCAATAACCGTGTGGCAAGGGGCGTATCAACCAGTGAGGGTGCAATAACGTTTACCCTGATTTTGGGCGCGTATTCGGCGGCCATAGACTTGGAAAATCCCTCGATAGCGCCTTTGGCAGCGGCTACACTGGTATGAAAGGGCATTCCCGTTCCTACGGCAACGGTGCTGAAAAGGACCATGCTTGCGCCGTCGACCAGTTTTGGCATAATGGCCTTCACCACCTTTACCATACTGAAAAAGTTAAGCTGCATATCTTCGTGGAAAGTATCGAGTGCCATCATTTTAAAGGGTTTTAGGTTGATACTTCCCGGACAATAGGCAAAACCGTGCAGTTCATCGGGTAGGGCGCTAAGGTCGAGATCATCGTTTGTAGCATCAAAAGGAATGTGTGTTACCGACAATCCTTGAATTTGCTCTGATGTTCTAGAAGCAATAAGAACATGATGATCTTCTTGCAGTTTTTGGGCCATAGACAATCCGATGCCATGTGAACCCCCGATTAAAAGTATATTCTTACGCATTCTTAAATTGATTTTAAATAGAGTTCGTTGGGCATTCCTTCGATCTTGCCAAAAAGTTCAATAAGCTTCGCCTCTCTATACATGAATATTTGTTGCAGTTGTTTTTTTACGATTAACGGATGAGCTAATTGACCCAGAATACCAAAAGGAATCTTATAATCAATGATATCCTCCATTTCAACACCACCCGCAATCGGCTTGATAAAATGTTTATGGTGCCAAAGGGCATACGGACCGAAACGTTGTTCATCAACAAAGTATTCGCCCTCCTTTACATGGGTGATCTCCGTTACCCACGTAGTGGAATAACCAGGAAAAGGGGCGACCTTATACTGAATGATTTGACCTGGAAACATCGGGCGATCGGCACCAGATAGAATAGTAAAACCCATATGGTCGGGCGTGATTACCTTTAGGTTCGCAGGGCTCGAAAGAAAGTCCCATGCTTCCCTTTGAGATATGGGCAACGCTTGCTTAGAGTGCAGTTGATATAGCTTCATAATAATAGTTTGTGCAAAGATAGATTCATTTTTGTTTAATTAAAAATAACATTTGTTAAACAACAATAAAAGTATGAACCGCTCGACCTTATTACCCATTTCATGGGATCATCTTCGTTCTGCTACCGTTGGTCTTAAATTTGGAGGGAATTGTTTTGTTTTTCGTAAATTTCGCTTGAAAAATGCACAATGGTTCTTAAAGTAACTCTTTTTTTTGCGCTGCTTTTTGGCGCTAATCTGTTCTCACAAGAAAACGTTAGGGAATTGGGAGAGCTACCCAATGCGGTTTCCGAAACATCAGGACTCATTTTCCATAATGGCAGATTGATTACCCATAATGATTCGGGCAATACGGCGCAGTTGTTCGAAATAGATACCACTTCGCTGCAAATAATACGTACCGTAACTATTTTGAATGCCGAAAATATAGATTGGGAGGATATCACTCAAGACGAGGACTTCATATACATCGGTGATTTTGGAAATAACCGGGGCACACGAACCGATCTGGTTGTCTATAGAGTTAGTAAGCAAGCCTATGATCAATCAGATGCCGTGTCTGCCGAACGATTGGATTTTAGGTACGAAGACCAATTTGATTTTATTGACAATTCGAGAACTGACTGGGATGCCGAAGCATTATTCGCCCTTAATGATGAACTGATTATTTTGACCAAACAATGGACGAGTAATGGTACGGTGGCCTATGCCATTCCTAAAACACCTGGAACCTATGAGGCTCGAAAAATTGAAACGTACGATGCCAATGGTCTAATTACCGGGGCAACTTACAATCCGTTGTCCGACGTACTTTTCTTGATTGGTTATAACGCTTTTTTAGGACCTTTTACAATAAGGGTTGAAAGGCCCACAAACAGTGCAATTTTTAGCGGCGCCATTGAAAGGCTAGCTTTCGGCAGTGGTTTGGCACAAACTGAAGGGATTACTTATGTTGACCAAGACACTTACTTTGTTTCCTCGGAGTCTTTCAGCAATACCAGTCCACCAATTACCTTAACGGCACAATTGTTCGCTTTCGAAACAATCGATTCAGATCAAAACCCCGTTAATCCGGTAGATCCTGTTGATCCCGTAGACCCTATTGACCCCATTGATCCTAATGAGAATCCGCAAGAGCTTGAAAATCGATTGTTGCTTTACCGGCCTTTCGGCTCACATCTTTTAGAGTATGAGCTGACTACCGACCGCGCCGTTTTCGGCAGGGCTATTCATGAAGCAACTGGAAAACAGCTTCAGTACGTTCTGGGTAGCCAGCTTGAAAGTAACACTCTAAGTATTGATCTTTCCACCTTTGGCAACGCTGTTTATTATTTGACATTTTATTTGGATAATGGCGTGATTTCAGAAGCTTTCACCAAGTAATCGCCGAAATACCTTTATTTTAATTTAAGAATTCGTTAACATTTCAAACTGTGCATTATGTATAGTTTTGTCGAAACAAAAACACATTTGAAATGAAAAAAGTTACATTGTTCTTATTTGCTGTATTGGCCGCAGTTTCTTTACAGGCACAGATCAATACGCCAGCACCAAGTCCGTCTTCAAAATTGATTCAGACAGTTGGGCTAACAGAGGTTACCTTAGAATATTCAAGACCTTCAATGAGAGGTCGAAAAATTTTCGGCAATGTAGTACCCTACGACAAATTATGGCGTACAGGTGCCAACGGGTATACCCTGATTACTTTTGACAAAGATGTAAAGATTGCCGGTCAAGATGTTAAATCGGGCACCTATTCGATATTCACCAAGCCGGGTATGACCTCATGGGAAGTATTCTTCTATACCGATACGCAGGGTGGCGGTACGCCAAGTAATTGGGATGAAAGTAAAATTGTTGCTAAGACCACAGCCCAGGTATTTCCGATGCCTGAAGGAATGCCGGTTGAAACCTTTACCATTACCCTTGATGACTTGACCTCTAGTTCTGCCAATATTGGAATACTGTGGGAAAGTGTGTATGTAGCCGTACCCTTTGAAGTACTTACCGATGCCTCGGTAGAAATGGATATCGCGAAGGCCTTAGCTGGCCCGTCGGCAGACGATTACTACGCTGCGGCAACCTATTATTCAAGTGAAGGAAAAGACATCGCGAAAGCGAACGAGTGGATGGAAAAAGCCATGGCGATGACCGAAAAGCCTGCTTTTTGGCAACTACGTCAGCAATCATTGATCCAGGCAAAAGCGGGTAATAAAAAAGCAGCTATCGAAACCGCAAAAAAATCATTAGCCGCCGCAAAAGAGGCCGGTAATGATGATTATGTAAAAATGAACATGGACTCGTTGAAAGAGTGGGGGGCAAAGTAACCGTAAGCCTGTATAAATCAATGAAAGCCCACCATAAAGGTGGGTTTTTTATGTTTTTGGTATATTCCACAAAATTGTGACAATAGTTTCTGTGTGCCAACTACAAGCCCGATATGTATTCTTTGAAAAAGGAAAAAGAAGGATTAACGGTTTCGATCGATAAAGCTACCGTTAACGTGAGCGGCAGTGGTTTCAAGGTACAATTTGATTCAGGCAAAGGCGAATTGATTTCATTTGACTATAGAAATGGAAATATGCTGTTAAGTGGGATGGAGGCCAATTTTTGAAGACCAACATTCAATAATCCTTTTGAATATAACATGCCTAATCTTTTAGAAAAATGGAGTCAGGCAACCACCACACAACAATTTTTGGGTATGAAGATCGAATCTAACGGGTCCGAAACCATCGATGTTTTTAAACTAGTGGAGAATCCTTTCGAAACAAAAAAAGGAACGGTAAGGATCTCAAGCACTTATGCTGTGCATTTGGTGGGTGGCGGGGTCGGTATTGCCTATAAAATCAATGATAAGGGTGAAGCGTATTACAAGTTAACTTACCGGTGTAGCGATCGGAACCCCCATGTTACCTCGATTCGGTGTTAATATCAGCACAGAAGAAGAATACAGGCAAGTGGAATGGTACGGTATGAGATACCACGAAAATTTTGATGAAAGAAAGACCTGGTCCCGAGTCAGTAAGTATACCTCAAGTGTGGCCAATCTGTTTGTCCCAAATATCCGGACGCAAGAAAATGGTAACCGAACCGATATCCGTAGCTTGAAATTCACCCTTGCCTCAGAAAAGGGAATCGAAATTTTTGTGCCCGAAAGATTTGGTTTTAGCGCCCATCATCAATTAAACGACGATTTCGACCCAGATGGGAAAGAGCAAAAACGCCATACCTTTGCTATAAAAAAGCGCACTTTGGTGAACCTCAATATCGATTACAGGCAGATGGGTGTCGGTGGCGATAACCGCTGGGGCAACCTACCTATGGAAAAGTATCAGATAAAACCTGAAAATTTAAGCTATAGTTATGTAATACTGCCTATTTGGTAAAATTTTATGTAGTGTTGACTAATTATTGGCGACCCAACTAGCCATTTCCCAAATATCATCGGAAAACGTTTTATGTTCTTTAATCAAATTCAAGGACACTGAATCATTTCTAAAAAAGGCTAAAGCCGCCTTACCATTTTCATCACTTTCATGCATGCGCCGTTCTAGTGAAGCAAGCATGGGCTCCAAGGAAGAATTATCAAGTTTTTTGGCCGCCAATAGACCAAATAAATGATTCAAGGAGTTGGCATTTTTATTTTTTTCCGTGTTGGATACAATGGCTTCATAAGCTGACCTGCTTTTTTCAGAATTCCCCATTTTTTCATATATCAGCGCCATAAGATAGCCTTGTGGTCTTTCATCTGGATCGTAGGGTTTGCCCACCCCTATATTCTCTGGCCATTCTTTACAAAGTTCTAAGGTCTTGAGGGCCTTCGTGTATTTATTTTTTTTGAGTTCTGAAATTGCTACGCCTATATGTGCTCTTTCATAGATATTCCTACTCTCGCTTGCATGTTCGTAAGGCAAGACCTGAATGGTTTTCAGCACGCTAATTACGTCTAAGTAGTTGCCCGAGTTCAACAATGCTTTGGCATGCGCCAGTGCTATGTTATAGTTTCCAAAAAATGTTTTATACCCTTTTTTTGACAGGTGCAGTGCCTCTTCAAAGTTGCCGTTTTGAAGTTGAAAAAGTATATTTTCTTCCCATATTTTCCAATCGCTAGGGTTAAGTGCCAGAGCTTTTTTGTAGTCGGCCTGTCGATCATTGATTGCACTATCTTTCAACATCGCTGCCCTAAATCGGTAGAAAACATCTGAGTCGGGTAGATCTCCCAATTCTTCTAACAGGGCTTGGCCCTTATCGGTAAGTCCAACCGCCAGGTAATTTTGTGCCAGATAGTACTTTATTTTCCAATGGTCACGTTGTGTAGCCGCCCATACTAAAACGGGTAATGTTTCCCTGCGATAAGGAAATACCATATTTATGGGTGCTGACAATACCCTGTTTAGCAATTGTTGACTTTCAGGCTCGTTAAGGCCCCTTTGCAAATAACTTAACCAAAGATTGTTCTTGGTAGTTCTTTTACCGATCTTCAAGACCGCCATTGCTTCCGTATCAAACCCGAGCTGATGGTAGCGAAGTGCAACTTGTAATATGGTTTCGTCCTCAAACTCGTTGGTGATATTTTTGGGAATAGTTTTTTCATTCTCTTGTACGAAACCCGGCATCATAATACTTTCAAAGGCTACTAAATGATTCAACGGATCACTATCTAGAATAGCCTTGGCTTGGTTCACGAATTGTTCTGTACTATTTTCAACCCTGGCCAGCAAAAGCAGCACCTCTCTAGCGTTTACGTTATTTACATTATTTGTTAGAGCCTTGTGGGCATAGATTTTTGCCTTAGCATAATTTTTTTGGGATATATGTAGCTCCCCCATTAGTGCATAGGCTGCCGATCGATATTTGATATCCCGCGCAGCCCAGCCAAGCGATTCTAGCGCATTTAATGTATCATTCAAGGCGGTATATGAAATTCCTGCAAAGTAATTTGCTCCTGCATCATACGTATCCATTCTTAGAACTGTGTTACAATGCTCCAATGCTTTTTCGTAGTTGCTTTTGCGATATTCTAGTTCAGCAAGTTTTACATGGGCCCCACGATGAGAGGGGTCCAGTTGTACCAGTTCGGAAAGTTTCTGATGTGCCTTATCATATTCTCTGAATTCAAACGATTCCATTCCCTCTTGGAGTAACTTTTCCGCATCGGATACCTTTAGGCTCTTGTCAGGATAAAAAGGACGCTTTACTAATTGGTGATCAGGGTTGTTCACAAAATATAGTTCAGTACCGCCCACGGCTACCTCTATTTTGTCGGAGGGGTTTACCGTTAATTTTTTTGAGAAGACATCCATTGGCCTAAGTTTCAGTACTTCGGTAAAGATTGCTTGTCCATTGATCTTGACCTGAATCTCATGGTTCAGTGATTCAAGTGCGTTAAGGCCAAAATACAGTTGTCCGTTTTCGATTTCGACGTTCAGTACCCCGTGTTTTGAAGCGTCTTCCATTCCCCCGATTTCTTTATACGGGAACCAAATTTCAGACCAAGTATCCATTACCTGAGGATCAAAGCCCACTTGACTAATGGGGTTAACAGCACCAGGAAAGTATTGGTCAAACAACCTACCTGCTTGAAATTCAATATATTGACCGTCAGAATCAGTTAGCAGGTCTTCCCATATTCCTCCGCTTCGCGATAAATCCCATAACCATAGTTTTTGACCTGGCATTTCTTCGTAAGTTGCCCAATGCCCAAAACCGAAGTTTCTATCATGATAGTATCCTCCAAAAAAATCATTGTATTCACCCACCACATGATACGATTTTGATGGCCCGAAAGTATTGTTCTTGTACATCGAAAGATTTCTACCTTCTTCATCTATCGGCCACGAATGGGCATCTCCATTATGTTCTACATAGGCGTTACCCGGGATAAAAAATTCCAGATCGTAGGTGGCAACAGCTGCTGCCGTCATCCAATTATAATAGGATTGGGTAAGGTTAGATGCGTTGTACCAAGATGCGTTGGTCTCAAAATAAGCTTTGTCTTTTTCTAAACGGATCTCCACGGTCCAATTGGTGTTTGAAGGGAGGTCTTTATTGCCAACAATACAACTTACGCTTCCATCCGTATTGGTTCGTGTTAAATAATCAACTGGGGTAGCGGTTGAAGGGTGGTGGCCGATGATCCCAAAATTGAATTCTATGCCGCCCGATGTCCAAGGTCCACGCATGGCGATATTCCTGAACTTTATCACTTCATTTTTATAGAGAAACTCTTGTCCTGTACTTTTCTCTATAGCGCCCCAAACCTTACCGCCAATTTCAGGGAGTACGAACACTTTTATGTAATCATTCTCTAAAGTGACCACTTTCCATTCTTTTTTCAAACTTTCTTGAGCATACTCCTCAAATTTATAATAAGGTATAATCTTGGGGTTTTGACTGACTATAGGAACTGGATTCGGTTTACCGAAACCATAGGTATCTAAAGGCATCATTTCTTCTTTTATAGATAGCGATTGGCTGTTGGCGTAAAATTGTGCCGAAAGTAATGCTAGTATGAGCACGCCTAATGAATTCTGCATCAGCCTTTGGTTTTTGGATTAAAAATATACGTTTTTATGTTGTCGTTATTTCTTGCAAACAGAACGATTTTCTTGCCATTGGATTCGAGTAGTGTAATGTCTCGAACCTCTCCTTCAATATTCAATCCACTTTGATTGGCAAGAACGGGCGAAAAACCGCCTTTACCATTACCAAGAAATAGTGCCCCTTTGTTTGCATCGTACCTGCCATATTTTACTCGGGTACCGAAGAAATTTCCAGCTAGAAGGATGTCTAAATTTCCATCGTTATTAAAATCGTCGGTGATAATGCCGTAAACAGGAGCAAACTGAGCAGTAGTGGGTAGGGCACTTATTTTGAAGGTTGATCCGCCCAGATTTTCCATATAGCAACTGGCAAAATTTTTGGATTGTAAAACTTGAACATCTTTTAGCTCTTCCTGTGTGAAAATATCTGTTATTTTCGCATCGGCGTAATCGGAATAGTTAACATATTTTGCTTTGAGCGAACTAAGCTGGCCGACTAGGTCATCTTTTGAAAATACCGGATAACTAACTCCTAATACATAAGAACATAAAATAGGGTCAAGCGATCCGTTACCGTCAAAATCTTTGCTGTAAAGTTCAACAGGTTCGTTCACGGAGGCTTTTAATTGAGAGTTTAGTCCAAAATTACCAAGTATATAATCCATATCCCCGTCATTATCAAAATCACCCATTTTTATAGTATTCCACCAGCCCTCCGAGTTTTCCAGTCCCGAAGTTTCGGGGAGTTCGATCAGTTTGCCGTTTTTGTTCTCGAAAGCCCGAACCGCCATAAATTCTCCAACTATGATAAGGTCATCCTTACCATCTCCACTAAAATCGCTCCAAATAGCATCGGTTACCATGCCAATAGATAGCAGCTCTGTACTAATTTCAAGGGTACTATCGGTAAATTTTCCCTTTCCGTCATTTTCAAGAATGTAACTTCTAGGTGCTTTCGGATATTTTCCCGGCACCAATCTGCCACCTACGAAAAGATCCAAATCTCCATCGCCATCAAAATCGCTGGCCCGTACACATGATCCACTGCTCAAAATCGATGGAAGGGAAGCTTTATTTTTGCTAAAATTACCTTTGCCATCATTAAGATATAACCGATCTTGAAGTTCTGGAGAGTCCGTATCAAATTCATTACCTCCGCTTACCACATAAAGATCCGAATCACCATCATTATCCGCATCGAAAAAAAGTACACCTAAGTCTTCGGAGAAGGCATCCTCCTGAAATTGTTGCCCACTTTGGGCCTTAAATCCACCGGCACCGTTTTGAAGTAATAATTGCCCTGCTTGCCCATTTGCCCCACCAATATATAAATCTACAAGTCCATCACCATTTACATCGGCCTTAGCAATTTTTGGTCCCTGTGTCGAAAGCTTATGAGGCAGCAATTGTTGATTTTTAAAGTCGACATACTTATTTTCTTGATGTTTGAATTGAAGCAGGCTGTCAGAGGAGATTTCTGTAAAGTAGGTAGTATCTTCTGCTTTTACTTCGATATCCTCATGCTTTGAATTTGCTTGCTCAAGTGTAATGGTCTGATTGCCCTTGATGCCTATAATTGTTTGAGACTTACCGTTTGGCCACTGTATGCGCAATTCGCGGATACTATCTTGTTCGCCAAGACCGAATACGAGGTTTGGGTCAACGGCCGATTGATACCCTCTGGTAGGAAATAATTCTTGGATCAGTGTTTTATCATTAAGCTTTAGGGTTATTTTTGCACCAATACCAAATATGTTTTTACCCTCCCCCTTTAGTTTTATCTTTAAATAATTGTTCTTGTTGTTTAACTCACTGTTATTACGATATATAAACGCATGCTCAGCTATGTTGTTCACCACTAGGTCTAAGTCACCATCATTATCTAAGTCGGCATAAGCCGCTCCGTTGGACAGCGTTTTTTGGTCAAGGCCCCAATCGGTGTTCATTTTAGAAAAAGTCAAATCGCCGTTGTTTCGATAACTATAATTTTCTTCTACCGTTGAGGGTATTTTCTCCACAAGGTCCATAATAGCGGTTTGTTGACCCGTTTTGTTCTCTTTCAATTTTTCTTGAACCGCATAGTTCATGAAATCCATATTGGTATAATCACGTTTATAGCCATTGGTGATGAAGATATCTTTATATCCATCATTGTCAAAGTCGGCGAAAAGGGAACTCCAGCTCCAATCGGTATTTGAAATGCCCGAAAACTGGCCAATCTCGGAAAATGAGTTGCCGCCGTTATTTAATTGAAGCATGTTGCGCATGATCTGGTTATAAAAGCCCGAGTTGACCAAAAGCTGGTATTTGTCATAATTATCAGAACCAGATACCATTTTTTGACGCTGGTTTCCCTCAGGCAACATATCTAAGGTCATAATATCGGTAAAGCCATCATTGTTAATATCGGCTATATCGGATCCCATGGAAAAAAGGGAGGTATGTCCTATGTATTTTTCGAGACTTTCTGAGAAGGTTCCATCTTGATTATTGATATATAGATAATCTTGCTCATTATAATCATTGGATATATAAATATCGGGCCAACCGTCATTGTTAAGATCAGATACCGCTACCCCCAGACCAAACCCTAGAACATTGGAAACAAGCCCAGCTTCTTTACTAACATCAAAAAATTTTCCGTTTTCATTTTTATATAGTTTATCGGAATACGCCGCGTTCTGTTTCTTTTTAAGAGATGCCGTAATCTGTCCGAAGCCCGCGTACTCTTGAGTTGAATGGTTCAACACATATAAATCTAGATCTCCATCTTTATCGTAATCGAAAAAAGCACCTTGTGTGGAGTAACCTGAATCGGCAATACCGAATTCTTCGGCTCTTTCGGTAAAAGTTAAATCCCCATTATTGATAAAAAGGAGATTTTTCCTTTTTGCGGGACTCTGTGCGGCGGATCGACATACATAAATATCAAGAAAACCGTCTGCATTTACATCGGCCATAGTTGTTCCAGTATTCCAAAGTCCTTCTGCAAAAACCCCGGCATCTTTTGCAATCTCCTCAAATTTGAAATCCCCTTTGTTAAGGTATAAATGGCTACCGACCATGTTGCCTGTAAAATATATGTCAGGTAAGCCATCGTTATTAATGTCGCCAATGGATACACCACCGCCATTGTACAAATAACCGTATTTTAAAACATTGAACTCTTGGGATTCTTGAACACTATTTTTAAAGTTAATATTGGTGCGTGATTGTGATAAAAGTGTAAACTGTTTGTCGGCATTTTCATTTTGACAAGAACAAACAATTAGAAGTATAAATACTAGGGATAAGACTATATTTTTTTGAATTATAGACATAACTGATTAATATGGCTTAAAGCAAGAACTAAAGTTAAGCAATCCTTGGTTTGGGTTAAAAAAAAGACCGCATTTTTAGCGGTCTTTTAAGTTGTGAAATTTCAAATATTAGTTCTTAGCGTCCCACCAGAGCTTTGTAGATCCCAAATCTGGTCCCCCTAGTAGCGTACTTACAGCTTCCAGGACAGCAGCATTATTATCAGCATACTCCGTCGCCGTATAGGTCATCCTTCTTGGAATTTGATCAACCGGAATGTCAGGGTTCAAACTATTCACCCGATTATATAGCGTAGGGTATCCGGTTCTTCTTCGTTCTGCATACGCTTCACCACTATCTGGCCATAGGGCTATCCATTTTTGGGTTATAATTTGTTCTAACTGCTCTTCTGCACTACCGGCTGCGTTATATGCCACTGGAACGGTTGATACAGCAGGAGTAGCAGCATTAATACCCATAGGGGTTAATACACTTGTGACATAGTCATCACCAGATAAATTTGAACCGTCATAACCGTGCTGCAAATGAGACTGTACAATACCTTGGTTGTAAAGATCTTCGGCCGAACCGCCTGCAGACCAACCTTCAAGAGCGGCTTCTGCCCTCAATAAGAAGGCTTCGGCAGCAGTCATAATAATAACCGCAGGACCCGCGGACCCACCTGTTGCATAAGGCACTGCCATATTGGATGCCAAGCCATTGAAGTTTGTAGTAGCTTTTGTCTCAGAGGTTTGACCATTTTGGAAACCTTCGTATGGAAACTCGACACCTGCAGGATCATCAGTAGGGTCGGGAATATCTGCTGGGGCATAGAATGTAGCAACCCGTGGATCTTGAAAGCCCTTTAAGATACTTTCCATATCCCCACTCATTCGAAACTCACCCCATTGTGTAATTGTGGTGTAGCTATTGGTGAAATTAAGGTCAGTAGCAATAAATGCGTTATCGTCATTACTTAACATTACACCGTCAGCAATAGCTGCTTCTGCGTTGCTCTGAGATAAAGAAGGACTTACGTACTTCACACGCATGGCCAATCTTAAACGTAGGGTATTTGCAAATTTCAGCCAAGAATCTACATCTCCTTGATAGATAACGTCGTTAGCTGCTAAAAATGAAGTTCCTCCCGCATTGGCCTTTAAAACCGTAACCGCTTCTTGTAAAGTAGTGAAGAAGTCATTGTAAATGGCCTCTTGAGAGTCATAAGGTACTACTTTTTCACCATTACCAAATTGAGAGTAGGGTATAGGTCCCCAATAATCTGTTACACGGTGGTACGCGTATACACGCCACACTTTCATCATAGCGTTTTCCAATTCAAAACCTAACTCCGCTGCGGTATCCTCGGCAAACTTAATATTGGTAGCAGCCCGTTGGTAAAAATATCGATACCCTCCATTCAGCCAACCACCTACCAGAACGAACTGATCACTATCAAAATTAGGTGCCGTAGTGGCAAAATAATTGGCGTAAACGTCAGAGAAAAGCGAATGCCATAACTGGAAAGGCCCTCTTGCCTGGTCAAACGGCATGAAATTGGGAGTGTATAAGGCTCTTTTTACAAATAGCGGATACTCAGAAGAGGTTACTGCATCCTCTGTAAAATTCTTGGGATCCGTATTCAGTTCAGTAAAATCGTCGGTACAACCTAGTAGGGCAAACCCTAGTAGAGCGAAACCTAAACAACATTTTGTTAAAAATCTTTTCATGTTTTTTTCTTTAAAATTACAATTTTTTTTAGAAACCAATATTTATGGAAATACCTAATGAGCGTGTGGTAGGCAGTGGAAATGAAGATGTACCTTCTGCGGTATTATCTACACTTGACAATGCTTCAGGATCAAAGTTTTCAGATTTGTTCGAAATGAAAAATAGATTTCTTCCTACCAAAGAAACATTAGCAGTTGACATAAACGTTTTTGACAGGAAACTCTGCGGTAATGTATAGCCTACTACCAATTCACGTAATCTAACATTTGAAAGATCACGCACAAACGCTTCGCCTACCGGTGTATTTCTACCACCCACCCGATTCCAAAAGTCTTCGGCGCTTACTGCTATCGTATTGGGCGAACCGTCTTGTCTAACAGCGGTTTCGCCTCCGAAGAAATTATCACCGAAAACAAGACCGCCCTCTCGTCCTTGTAACGTGCTTTCAAGAACACCGTCGCGGGCTAGGATCGCTTCAGTAAAAGATGTTGTACTACCACCTTGACGAATATCGATAAGGGCACTCAAATTGA
Organism: Flavobacteriaceae bacterium; assembly: GCA_050330515.1. GTDB lineage: Bacteria > Bacteroidota > Bacteroidia > Flavobacteriales > Flavobacteriaceae > Maribacter_C. Next base: position 13,893 of record JBHJNU010000137.1, read on the forward strand.
AATTCTTGTAACGGAACGAGTTTCGGATACCGCCCAGCCAATCTGGATTAAAGTTGGCAACCTTCACCGCATCTCTTCCCGGCGTGATTAGTGGTAAACCTAAATTATCTATGATAACCCTACCTTGATCATCACGTTCATAACCCCTTGAATAAATATCTCCAAATTGTCCTCCAACTTCCAAAACATAATCGCGAATGAAATCACTACTTATAGTTAAGCGATCAAAACCTTCAGCGATCTCAAGTACTTCATTGACATTTCTGGCAAAATTAAGATCTAGATCCCATGAAAAATCTGAAGTTTCCAATATAGTGGCACCAAGAATAATTTCAACCCCACGGTTCTGTATATCACCGCCATTTTGAAATAACTGCGCTATACCTGAGGCAACAGGTGTTGGCGTACTGAATATTTGATCAAATGTGTTGGTCTTGTACCAAGTGAAATCAAAACGTAACCTATTGTTAAGCCAACGTGAATCGAAACCTAGTTCTAAAGATTGGGTGCTTTCTGGCAGCAAATTCTCATTGGGCTGTTGCGGATTAAGGTCCAAACTTCCAAAACGAATATCTGCCCTCCTAGACAACTGGAAAGGTCGTGTATCAGCACCTACCTCTGCCCAGTTTGTACGTAGCTTCAAGAAACTTAGAGGGCTACTGTCAAGATTAACCAAATCGGTAACGACTGCGGTCAAACCTACCGACGGATAGAAGTAAGAGCGATTAGCCTCAGGAAGCGTCGAGCTCCAATCATTACGCGCAGTAAGGTTTAGAAATATGGCGTTCTTATAAGATAACTCTGCTAAACCATACACGGATTGTTGTTCAAAAGTCTCAAATTCTTCCGTTGCTATAGGCTGCTGAGTGTTACTTAGTGCAAAGAAATTTTCAATGGTAAAATTAGAACCGGCCCCCCTTAGTAAGTCACTTCTAAACGTTCTTAGGTTGGCACCTGCATTCAAATCTATCTTAAAGTCATCGGTTATTTGCTTATTATAATTGATGAGTACATCACTGTTCCAATCCGAAACCACTCTTTGAGTTCTCTCGTAACTTCCAAATTGAGCTACGGTATATGAATCGTTGAATCTGAAAAATTCTTCGTTTCTATTCGAACGGTCTAGGGCGGAGCGACCTAAAATCGAGAGGTCATCAGTAATTTGATATTTCAAGGAAAGCATGCCGAGTACCCTTTCGTCAATTCGGGGTCTCTGAATGTTATTGATGGTCCAGTAAGGGTTACCACCACCATTGAATTGCGGCAAGAAATAATGTTGCCTTAACTTACCTTGGTCGTTGATGAACTCATAATTCTGAAAATCTTCCGTACGTATATTTCTAGGTGTTATAAATAAATAACGAACAGGGTTGTCAAAACCTTCACCCGTAGAGAGAATATTCGAAAAGTTATCGCGGATATAGTTCAACTTTGCATCGACCTGTAATTTGTCGGTCACCTTTGTAGTTATTCTGGTAGAGATACTATGTCTATCCAAGTTATTACCTGGTACGATACCCTGGGCATCGGTATAGGTATACCCTATAAATACATTCGATTTCTCACTATTTACGTTTACCCCTAGATTTGTTGCCAAATCATACCCATTTTGAAAAAAATCGGTCACGTTATCTGGTTGGGCCTCATAGGCATAAGTTTGCCCAAAAAGCGGATAATTTGGGTCATTTGACCAGTGTGCTACTTGGCTACCATCAAAACGAGGTCCGTAAGAAGTAGTTGCCTGCGCACCATATGTGCCACCAGCTCCTTGCCCATATTCATTTTGCAGTTGCAAAAGATTAATTGGGCTAGAAATAGTAGTAACGAAACCTAGCGTGGCGGAAACCCCTTCTCGAGCCCCTTTACCCGACTTCGTGGTGATAACGATCGCACCATTGGAAGCTCTACTGCCATAAAGAGCAGCTGCGTTCGCACCACGCAACACTGAGATTTCTTGAATATCGTCAGGGCTAATGTTATTGATATCACCATTTAGAAGAATACCATCAACGACATATAGGGGTTCACTACTACCGCCGATGGAACGGTTACCTCTTAACAATACTTTTGCAGGTGCACCAACACCAGAAGTAGAACGTGTAACCGATATCCCGGCAACTTTACCACTAAGACCCTCCAAAACGTTAATAGAGCGTGCTTGCGTTAATTCTTTTGTCTCAACTTGTTGGTTCGCATAGGACAGCGATTTTTGTTGGCGCTGAATCCCCAAAGCGGTTACTACAACCTCATCTAATTTACTGGCATCTTCCGATAAAGAAACATTAAGCGTATTGGAAGAGCCGACGGTTGCATTTTGGCCGGCCATTCCTATAAAGGAGAAAATCAGAACATCCCCTTCAGAAGCTTCAATGGTATAAATACCGTCAAAATCAGTTTGTGTTCCATTGGTAGTGCCTTGTACCAAGACATTAACTCCCGGAAGGGGAGAACCATCTGACGCATCAGTAACGGTGCCAGATATGGTTTTACTTTGTGCCAGCATAGGGTATGTCCCTAATACCAGCACGAGAAATAGGAATAGTTTTTTCATCATAATTTGGTTTTTTGATGTTGTTAGTTTAACATTTTATTAATACAAGTTGAAATTAAACTATTTTTTCTATTCCACAAGTGTTTTGTGCAAAAATGTGTTCGAGCACATGCATTCTTTCAATTTTAACATGAACTACATTTCCAAATTTGTACAACCGATTCATCTTACCTTGTATGATTTTGGAACTAAATTTAGTTTGGCGCTTAATTTCACATAGCCTTCGAAATGTTTGGTGAATCCTCAATTTTGAATTCATTATAACATAAGATTACAGTTTAAATGACCCCGGAAAATCTGTATTGTTAATGCCTATTTAAAGATCTTTTTTCCTTATCCACCGGTTCGAGGTAGTATTTTACATTTTCCGCCGTAATGATATCAATAGGTAGTAAGTTCCGCCTTTGTATGGGTTTGCCAAAAAGAAAGTAGTCGGCAAGATTAACGACGCCCAAATAGGCCTGTCTTTTTGGCTTTTGGTGGATCAGGAAATCGATTTTACCATTTTCTAAATAGGCGATATTCTCTTCTAAAAGATCATAGCCAATGATGATCATGTTTTTGCTTAACCCTCGAATTGCATCAATTAAAAGATATGCTTTAGAGTTGGTCACGAAAATAGAGGAAACCGTGGGGTGTTTTTCGAAAAAGTCGGCAATATTTTTTTTGAAATGCTCATTATCGATTGAATTTAGACTATAGGTGATCAAGGTGTGCCTAACATCTTTTTGTTCTTCAAAGTATTCTTTGAATCCGTTCTCCTTCTGCCGCATATGGGCCTCTTCATCAATATGCAAAATCACGATAGTTGAGTTACCTGTCTCCATCTTATCGATAAGGCTTGCCGCTACGCGACCACTTTGTGTAAGATCTTGGCCAATGAAGTTTTCGGTGTTAAATATATCAATGTAATTATTGAAAAATGCGACCTTAATTTGCTTTTTCTGGCATTTTTCAAATACTTGCAAAGATTCCTTATGAAATACAGGTGCCATTAGTATGGCATCGGGAGCTGATCTTACCGCATTATCAGCTTCTTCAACAAAAGAATTTCGTTGCCCCGTGTTGTAGAAAAATTTCTCGACCATCAGGCCAAAAGGCTTGAATTCGATGATGGCATCATCAATGCCCTCATTGGCCGGAATCCAATAGGGGTCAAAGTTAGGATCTGGTAGTAATACGCAAATTCTATAAATCCTATTGTTTTTTAGATTTCGGGCAATAGGGTTGGGGTGGTAATCTATTTCCTTTAGTACCTGTTTGATTTTCTGGTTCGCCTCATCGGAGACCTTGCCCCGGCCGTGCAGTACCCTATCTACGGTGCCTTTTGATACGCCCGCCAATTTAGCGATGTCTTTTATGGTATACTTTTTATCCATTCATAAAATTTGAACAATCCCATTGTATAAAATGGAATAGCGTTTAGCCTTCTGAAGGTAAAATAAATCAAAAAATAGCGGTTGATGAAGGAATATCTAACATATTCTACCCGAATCGCGGTTTATCCTACCCCGATCCATGGCCAACCACCATTGGCGAATTAGTTCTTAATGGGCGGGTTTCGCAACAACCTATCAAATCCCTCAAAAAGAATGGAAATAGAGATAACCAGTATCGCCCCGATGAACGTAAGCCAGAGGAAGCCTAGTTTTTCCTCACCATCAGGGTTGTGGATGAGATAATAGTAGAGAATGAATATAATGATCTGCGTCAAGATCGCTGCAAAGAAAACGGCATTTCCTTTGATTAACTTGAAAAAGAAAGCCAAAAGAAAAACCCCTAGCACATTGCCATAGAAGATACTGCCCACAATATTGACCAATTGAATAAGATTATCGAACAAGTTCGCTATGCATGAGATGGCAATGGCTATGATGCCCCACAGTAGTGTAAATGCCTTTGACGCGTTCACATAATGTTTTTGTGAAAAATCTCCCTTTACATTCCTCTTGTAAAGATCTAGCGCCGATATGGTGCCTAGGGCATTGAGCTCTGATGAGGTAGACGACATGGCCGCAGATAGAATTACGGCAAGTAAAAGTCCAATCAATCCTTTCGGAAGATTGTTCAAGATAAAATGGATGAAGACAAAATCCTTATCGTTGGTTTCCGCACTCGCATCAGCCCGGCTTATCAGTGCCTTGGCTGCTACCCGATTGATACTATCCTTTTTATTGATGGCGATAACCTGTAGCTTCGCTTCTTCAATGGTGTTATACTCCTTAAGATCTAGCGCGGCGGAAAATTTATCCTGTGCCATTTTCTTCTGTACCTCTAGTTCAAGATGGCCTTCCTGTAATAGCTTGTAGTCTTCGGCATAGGCCGATTGCATCACTGTTTTTGTCGCTGAAGGATTGAAATTCAAGGGGGCGGGATTGTATTGGTAAAAAACGAATACCATGACACCTACCAAAAGAATGAAAAATTGCATGGGAATCTTTAGAATTCCATTGAAGATAAGTCCCAGTTGACTTTCTCTTACCGATTTTCCGGTCAGATAACGTTGCACTTGACTTTGATCCGTACCAAAATAGGCAAGCATTAGAAAGAATCCCCCCGTAATACCGCTCCAAAAGGTGTACCTACTTTTCATATTGAAGTCAAAATTCAGTATCTCTAACTTATCGCTTGCACCGGCAATTTTCATCGCCTTACTGAGGGTGATGTCGGTAGGTAAATACCCCAAAATAAAGAAGAAGGTGATGAACATACCGGTCATAATAATGAACATCTGCTGCTTTTGCGTCACACTAACGGCATTGGTACCCCCTGAAACCGTATAGATGATCACTAACATTCCTATAATGATGTTCAGAATGCGCAGATCCCAACCCAAAATTGCCGAAAGAATGATCGATGGCGCAAAAATGGTAATACCCGCTCCCAGGCCGCGCTGAATGAGAAAAAGTATTGCGGTCAGGGTTCGCGTCTTGAGGTCAAAACGATTCTCTAAAAACTCGTAGGCGGTAAATACCTGCAATTTGTGGTAAATGGGTACGAATACCAAACAGATGACGATCATCGCTAACGGAAGTCCGAAATAGAATTGAACGAAACCCATGCCATCATGAAAGGCCTGCCCTGGAGTGGATAAAAAGGTAATGGCACTTGCCTGGGTCGCCATAACGGATAGCCCTATGGTCCACCATTTAGACTCTTTACGGCCACGAACGTAATCTTCGACATTTTGACTTCCCTTTGTTTTCCAAACACCGTAGACCACTATGAATAAGAGCGTTCCGGCAAGAATGATCCAGTCTAGTGCGCCCATATCAAGTGAAAGAGGTCATTATATAATAAAAAATAAAAAAGTAAAGTATGTTAAGGATAATTACTACAGAATACTCTTTTTTCCAAACCAGCTTGTCTTCCATCTTGACTATTTTTTTACCTCATCGGTCTTGTACAATTCTTCCTTTCCCAACGAGAGCATGTTGGCGAACAACTTGTATGCTCCCGATACGCCTGCTGGAAGTTCCCTAAAAAAACTTAGTCCGGTATAGATATAATTGCCCTTGCCATATTTCGCTACTAAAAGACTTCCTTCTGTCGCTGGCTCGTTTTTATCTTTCATAGATAGTATGGGGGTAAAAGCGGCATCCCATTCACTAGGAAAATACAAGCCTCTTTCCTGTACCCAGCCTTCAAAATCTTTTGCGACGATGGGGTTCGGAAAATTGACCAGGGCATGCTTCTTAGACACAATCGATACTTCAGAGTTCTCGTCGGTAACACGGTCGCTTGAAAGTTTTAACGGATAGGGTGCAATGTCATCGAATTGTTTGTCCCACCTACCGGCGGTATTGTACTGTACGATCAAGTTACCACCTTCCTTAACGTAATCAAACAAAAATCGTTGCTTGAATTTTAATTCCTGTACCACGTTATACGCACGAATACCCAGAACTACCGCGTCGAACTTGGCTAAACTGCCCGCTTGTATCTCTTCGGGAACAATAGTGACCACGTTGTAGCCCATCTGGGCCAGACTTGTAGGTACATCGTCACCTGCCCCCATAATGTAACCGATATTCTCGCCAAGTCTTTGAATATTCAGGCGGACTACCTTAGCTTCGGCATTCTTCAAGACCGATTGTGAGGGCACGTGGTCGTAAGCTATGGTAATGAGTTCCTTTGAGAGTGAGTTACCGTTAATTTTTATGATCGGGCTGATATAACTTTCGTCTTCGTTTGCAGGAGGGGTCAGCGTAAATATCAGTATTTGCTCATCATCTTTTTTTGAAATCGCAAAAGGTTTGGTTTCGACATCCACTGTCCATCCCTTTGAATAGCAGAATTGTACCTCGCCCTTTACATTATCTTTCAGGGCCTTTACAGTAACGGGTATCTGCCTGGCGGCGCCATCGGCAAAAATCACTACTTTGTCATTAAATCGGGCGGTAGCTTCTGGAAGAATTTCAAAAGGCTGGTAGAGTTCCCCTTTATCTGGTTTGGCATTGCGATAAACTACTGGCCTGGTCATAGGTACACTATAGCCTTCAATATCGAGATCAAACCTGACATTGACCGCGCGTGGCGTTTCGGGTTTGCCTATTAAACTCGGGTCATCGACCTTGTACATGCCCAAAGTGCCGTTCTCATTCAACCAATAGGGACTTGTGTAGGTGGTGTTCTCAGGAACCAGAAGCTGCTTTTTCAGGACAATCTTTTTGTTGTTTCCCAGAGATATCGCGCTGTCACTAACCATACCGGGAAGCATGGTAATCGATTTTATTACAATGTTGCTTGAACTGCGATTCAATGCCTCGATGCTTATAGTAACTGTTCCTCCAGGGTTGGTGAAAGGGGCATCGGATGATGCCTCAAGATAGAGGCCGGTAACCGCGGTGATGATGTCTTCGATTTCTTGCCGTTTTATTTTTTGCCAGTGTACGTCACCCAATTCTTTTATAAGTTGATGGGCTTCCAGCAGCTGTGGAAGGTGCGATGAGGCATTCGTAAAATCGAAATTCCTTTCAACGGCATACAAGATGTCGCCAATTGCCTTGCCTCCTTCTACCCGCGACCAAGTGGTGTTGATTCCATCAAAGATGTTGCCCTTGTCTTTTGGCATATCACCCTTTAAGAGTTCGATATACTCGTTTTCAGAGCCCCTACTGGTCAATCTACCAAAGCCTTGACAAAGGTGTTGGCTGCTTGCCAGGGAAGCTATTTCATTGTTAGAAACTCCAAGAATCGGGTAGAAGACCCCTACGTCTAAGTTCATCAATTTGGACTTATCGGCCTTTTCGAATTTTTCCTCGCTTCCGTAAAACCACCATGATGTATTAAAAAAAAGGCGCTTGGGCTGCCAAATTTGTGTGGAGGCCAACTGGTCGGCATACGCATCGGGGTCATTGACCAAATCGAAAGCCTCGTAGCTCAACATGGCAGATGCAGTATGGTGACCATGGGTTGTACCTGGCGAACGGTGGTCAAAACGATTAATGATTACGTCTGGTTTGAATTCACGCATGATCCGCACCACATCGCCCAAGACTTCTTTTTTATTCCAGATTTCAAGTGTTTCATCCGGGTGTTTTGAATATCCGAAATCGTTGGCGCGCGAAAAGAACTGTTGCCCACCATCTACTCGCCTTGCCGCTAAAAGTTCTTGGGTACGCAGTACGCCCAAAAGTTCACGCAGTTCAGGACCAATCAAATTCTGTCCCCCATCGCCCCTTGTTAACGACAAATAGGCCGTTCTGGCCTTATCGTGGTTGGAGAGGTAAGAAATTAACCTTGTATTCTCATCATCGGGATGCGCCGCAATATAAAGGGCAGAGCCCAAGAAATTCAATTTTTGAACAGCATGGTAAATATCGGCAGAAGAACTTTTTTTCGGAGCCTGCGCAAAGCTAACATGAAGGCTAAGGATAAGCGTGAAAAGAACTACCGAAAAATAACGCATAGTATGGAGTTTAGTTGGCGTTCAAATATAGAAAGATAATGTGCTTTCAACGGAAATTTAGAACTACTTTAACAATAAATCGAAAGCAAAATATATCAAAAACCATGCCTAAAGCAGGTCACTTCCATCTAGAGATTCTTGATAGGTGTACACCAGCGCAACCCCTTTTTGTAGCAGCATGTTGTTCGGGTAGGTCAATAGCTCACCATTCGATTTTCTTAGGTGCACATGAAATGCCTTGATGTCTTCGATCACCAGAATACTAGGGCCTCCATCATCGTGTTCGTAAATTTCCTTGTCCATTATCTTTACCCGGTCACCGATCTTGAAAGGGAAAGAAAAGAAGAGTATTACCCCGGCTGTTACATTGCTCAAGATAGACCATTGCGCAAACAGGGCTACCCCGATGACCGCGAAAACCGATGAAAAGAGTATGCCCAATTGTTGAAAATCTACGCCCCAAATAATCGTGATGATCCCAACACCTAGAAAGATAAGCAAGGTGGATACATACTTTGAAATCAACAATATGCGTGGTTCAACAATCTCACTTTTTCTACCAATTCGGTTTACCGCCTGCTTGCCCAAAAATCGAAAAATGAGCAGAAGTACTACCGTTATTATCGTAGATAGTACTTCGTTATAATGACTAGTTAAAAAATTTTCCATAAACTTATAGTCCTAAACTATCGCGAAGCGTTACAAACTTATTACTTCCCTTGGTCCAATATGGGCTCTTGATGGTCTTTATCTTTTTTGCGGTCGAGGTCATTATTCTAGCCTCACTGCCATAACCCCC
>JBHJNU010000138.1:0-15393 GCA_050330515.1 Flavobacteriaceae bacterium
CCAGTTCTAAGTTGTTTACAGTAGCAAGACGAAGTACGACGAATTTTGTTACAAAAAATTTTTTTATCCTATATATGTAAGTAAATTGGGCGATATTAAACTAATCACTAGCTTGTTAAAACGCATGCGTTAAAGGTAGTTATCGGTTTCAATTGTATCGCGCTATAGATTGGGCCGATACTTGTAAATTTTTTTAAACATTTGTGAACCAAAAAAAAAGAAAAATGAAAAAGTACTTCTTATTGTTCCTTATTCTGGGTATCGTATTGGTGAATTGTAAAAAGAATGATGATTCGCCTGATGCCAACCCCATAGTCAGTGAGGAGCCAGATGAGGAGACAACGGTTGAACCTAAACTCGTGGCCGACTACCCGGTTCAAAATTTCATGTGGACAGCCATGAATGCCTATTACTTTTATCAGGCGGATGTTGCCGATTTGGCAGATACACGTTTTACCACAGAGGAAGGTTATGCTGACTTTTTATCTTCAACAGTAAACCCTTCTGATTTCTATTTCAATAAATTACTTGCCTCTGCGGATCGCTTTAGCTTTCTTAATGAAGATTATGCCGAATTGGCCAATGATTTTGCCGGTATCTCAAAGAGCAACGGACTTGAGTTCGGTCTTTCTCTATATGGCGCAAATAATGATGTGTTTGGTTTCGTGCGTTATGTGGTTAAGGGGTCTAACGCTTCTTCAAAAGACATAAAACGGGGTGATATTTTCACTACCGTTGATGGACAGGGCTTATTTTACAATTCCGAAACAGATAACAATTTAGATTTGCTCTTTGGAGATAACGATACATACACGTTAGGAATGGCAGACATCATCAACCTAACAATCGTTCCCAATAATAAGACAGTAACTTTGACAAAAGAAGAGGGCTTGATTGAAGACCCAATTCTGGTTCAGGAAACCTTGGACATCGGAGGGCAAAAAGTTGGATACCTTATGTTCAATCAATTTGCCGGAGGATCCGGGGAACCTTTGAACGATGCTTTTGGAAGGTTTAAAACTAATGGAGTTACTGATTTGATTTTAGACTTAAGGTATAATCCAGGTGGTTTTGCCCATATCACCCAAATTTTAGGTAGTTTAATTTACGGCCCCAACCCTGATGATCTTTTTTTCAAGAGAAGGTTCAATGCAAAAATTCAGGCCACGTTCGGGCCTGGAGACGGAGAAACTTATTTTGTTAGCGACACAGGAACTTTTGATGGTAGCAACGAAACCCCTTTGAATAGTTTAAATCTAACAAAAATTTATATTATCGCTACTGGTAACTCAGCTTCTGCAAGCGAACTACTTATCAATGGCTTACGGCCTTATTTAGATGTGGTACATATTGGTTCTACTACGGTTGGTAAGAACCAAGGATCCATAACCTTTGTTGATGACCCATCAAATGGTTATTTCTATGACCCAGAAACTGTAAATCAAATTAACCCGAACAACCGTTGGGCCATACAGCCTATTGTAAGCCAAACTGAAAACTCAGCGGGTTTTGGAGACTATTCGGCCGGCCTGGTTCCGAACATTCAAATTGATGAAGATATAACAGAACTGGGGGTATTGGGAGATATGAACGAACGACTTTTGGCAAGGGCGATTCAGGAACTAACCGGTATCTCAAGTAAGATGGACTTCACCGCAAAAATACCGGTAGATTTAGTGACCAGTTCGTCCTTGAGGGGGCCAATGGGAGGTAAACTACTGTTTATCGATGTACCTGCTTCCTTTAAAATACCATATAAGAGGGAAAATAGATAATATTGGTTTTACTTAATCCTTCACCTGAACTCAAACGTGAAGTTAGATATAACCTGATGCCACAAAGCGCTATACTATTGCAAATGAAAAGACTAAAAATAACCGGGATCTTAATTTTCCTAATTACGCTTTCATGCAGCAAAGATGATGGCGTCGATATACCCGATACGGTAAACCCAGATCCAAATGCGGGCGTAGAAGTGCAAGACTTTATGTGGAAGGCCATGAACTACTGGTATTTTTGGCAGGCGGAGGTGCCTAATTTGGCCGATGGTAAATTCCCGAATACGGCAGAAGGTTCAAAGACCTACACTGACTTTTTACTTTTAGAGGATAATCCAGCAGCTTTTTTTAGTAACCAGCTACTTTTCGGTGAAGACCGGTTTAGCTTTTTTAATGAAGACTACCGTGTTCTTACCCAATCTTTATCGGGAATACGAAAAAGTAACGGGGTGCAATTTGGCCTGGTCGGCGTAACGGGTAGTAATGACATTTATGGTTATGTACGCTACATCATTGCAGGGTCCGATGCCTCAAACAAGGCTATCAAACGAGGCGATGTCTTTACCGGTGTAAACGGGCAGGCCCTTACCCGCGACAATTACATAGGGTTACTTTTTGGTTCTAATGACACGTATACACTGAATATGGCTTCTGTTGTCAATGGCGAGCTTACCGCGAACAATGTAGAGGTTACCTTGACCAAACAAGAGGGGCTTCAAGAAGATCCTATTTATTTGGATAAAATATTCGAAATTCAAGGTAAAAAAATTGGCTATCTAGTGTACACCCAATTCCTAAACGAATTTGACGAACAATTAAATGACATATTTGGGCGATTCGTATCAGGTGGGGTAACCGAATTAGTGCTTGATTTAAGATATAACCCAGGCGGGTCAGTGAACACTACGGTGCTTTTGGGCAGTATGATCCATGGCACCAATACCAACGATGTATTCTTAAATGCCCGTTACAATGACAAGTACCAGGCCATCTTAGCGAACAATAATGAAGAGACCCGAAGATTTTTCAAGAATAAAACTACCGCAGGAAATGCAGTACATACCCTAAATTTGAATAAGGTGTATGTATTGACCACCAATACTTCGGCATCTGCAAGCGAATTGGTCATTAACGGGCTTGACCCGCATATGGACGTAGTTCGCATTGGCGAGACCACGCGGGGAAAAAATGAATTTTCGGTAACCTTGGTAGATGATAGGAACAGCAATTGGGGTCCCTATGTCTACAACCCGGCACGGGCCGATAAAATACCTGCCAATAATCAGTGGGCCATACAGCCCCTGATCGGTAGAAATGAAAATGCCGATGGCTTCTCCGATTATACTGCGGGATTGGTGCCCGACATTGAATTAGAGGAAGATCTTGCCAACCTGGGTGTTCTGGGTGACCAGAACGAACCCCTTTTAGCAAAAGCGATCGAGCAAATTACCGGCGCAACCGGCAAACGTGACTTCACCGTTCAAATGCCTGTTAAGGCTTTCACTGGTTCTGAAATGTTTACCCCCACCAAAGACAATATGTGGATCGATCGCTTAGATAGCCAAGAATAAAAGGGTCACAACGAAAATTGAAACAAAAAAAGAGCTGCATTTTTCAGCTCTTTTTTTGTTTCAATCGGTACAATCTGGTTTTAGAGATTCAAATTTAACCCTATACGCAGGTTTCTGCCCCTGGTGGTGAAACCCAATACTTCGGTGTAGCGCTCGTTCATAAGGTTTGTGGCGTTCAAGAAAACCTTCAATTTGTTCGGTATAACTTGATATTGAAGGTGAATGTCGAGTAAAGAGAATGAGGCTAGTGACACATCAATAAAGGGAAAATCGTTGAAATCAGTGTCAGAACGTCTTCCGGTAAACGCATACCCAATTGTTGCGTCTAGCGTTTCAGAAAATTTATACGAGGCATTGAAATTCATTTTATGTTTGGGTATACGAATGGCAGAATCGCCTTTTCGCTCGGTGAAGGTATAATTGGCCGTAAGCCTCAGCAGTTCGGTAGCAGACCAGTAAAACTCCATTTCTAAACCTTCCGCCCTTATGGTATTGGCAGCATTATTAAAGGTGCCCGTTACATTATCATAGAATACAAAATTTTCCTCCTTCCTATTAAAATACAAGCCGCTCAAACGAAAATCGGCACCGGCCGCATATTCGAATCCTCCCTCAAGGGTTCGGTTATCTTCAGGTTCTAAGGTATCGTTCGCGCCAAAGTTTCCGAAGAGTTGTGTCAAAGATGGCGTAATATAAGAAGTTGCATAAGACGTCAGAACCTTAAAATAGCCCGCTTTCGTTTTAAAGGTAAACGAGGGGTTCAAGTTGTATACGAAGCTGGTTCCGTATGCTGAATGCGTGTTCACCCGACAACCGACATTGGTATTCAACCCGAATGGCGAAATATAGACCATGTTGAAATAGGGATCCATTATGGTAAACCGTTCATCCTGTTCAAAAGCTGTTTGATCTTCCAAATAATTAAACCCAAAAATAGTATGGAACCGATTATTGAAGTTGTATTTATGGAAAACATCAACAACCGTATTCTCTCCCTTGAAAAAATTGGCAAACGTACTCCTACTTTCCGAATCGTAATGGGTATAGGCACCGTTAAAATGCAGTGAACCATTTTCATTATACGCATAATCTATGCTCGCTCCCGCCCGCTCTTGCTGGCTTAAGAACAGGAATGGAGCATCCATCAATCCGAAGGACTCATCAAAGGCGGTCGCTATTTTGGTCTGGTTACCATAAACGGAAAAACTCAGTTTATCCGAAAACCGGTATCCGAAACGTAAGTCGCTGCTTATACTTGAATATGGATCATCTTCATTTTCAAGTGTGGCAATCGCCGAAAGGCCATCCGCATAGTTGTGGGCAAACTGCGCCGTGTAGGTAAATCGATCAAGGGTTCCGCCGATCCGGGCGCTATTAGAAAAATCAGAGGCGTTGAAATTTTGGTTTTCAGCTGTCTGGTTGGTGCCCACACTGGAAAGCACGTTCAGCGCCATAGTCTTACCGGGGGCCTTTTTGGTTGTGATATTAATGACCGCCGTTGCAGCGTTGGTGCCGTAAAGCGTACTAGCGGCACCTTTGATGATCTCGATAGATTCAACATTGGCAGTCGACAATAACCGTAAGTCGTACTCCGTTGAAAAGGAAGACGGATCCGATACCCTCACACCGTCGATCACGATCAGCACTTGTCTCCCTCGGCCTCCACGGGCAAAAACGCCCAAAACCGAACCTTGAACTCCCCTACTCCCCGAAATTTCAAAACCACTTCTTGTATTGATGATCTCGGCAATGGATCTTCCTTGATTGCGTTCCAGTTCTTCGGCACTTATCTTGATAACTGTCTTGCCCGAATTTTCACGTTTGATGTTAAAACGCGAATCGCTAACCACCACCTCATCCAATTTTTGGAGGGCAAGGGAGTCTTTTTGCGCTTCTTGTGCACTCACACCCATGCACAGCATAGCGCTAGCGCATGTGGCAAAAATAATTTTGTTCATTTTTCTAATCGTTTTCTTGGAAAACGGGAGAATAGTATGTCTGTCAACACACGTAAACCTTTATCCCGAAAGTTTAACATTGTTTGTTCGATTTCTGGCAGGTCTCCTGACTTGTCTTAAGTTATTCCGCCTTCCCATTCGCAACAAGCGAACAGTGGCCAAGAAGAAAATAACATCCTTATAAAAAGGTCCCAAAAAGATACCTATAAACCTACAGGCCGATTTGGCAAAAACTTACAGTTGCGGGAACAGTTCCGGATTTCAACCGGATTCCCTTTTAATCCCATTACGTTTAAACCTAATGGAAACCAAAATTCACTGTGAAAGTAAACATTTTATTCAATCATTCAAGTCAAAGTTTAAATAATACTACTTTTGAAAATGTTTAGATCGCTCACCTTGAAAAAAATAGTAGTTGTCCTTTTTCTTACGATTTCACTGGCCTGTAAGCAGAAAGAAAACGCAGGTGCCCTGAACGTGCCCATGAACGAACAGCCCGAAATTAAGCACGCAAAGGGATTTTCAATTGAAAGAACGGTTTCGGGTATCACTATAGTAAAAATTAGTTCGCCCTGGCCCAAAGCAGAAACGTCCTTTACCTATGCACTCGTACCCAGGGCATTGGCATCTTCCATTAGCCTTGACAAAGAGGTATTTGACGCAATTATTCCCGTACCCGTAAATTCGATAGTGGTCACTTCGACCACCCATATTCCGGCGTTGGAAGCGTTGGGTGTAGAGGATAGACTGGTCGGTTTTCCAGATACCCAATACATATCCTCCGAAAAGACCAGAAAGCGAATTACCGATGGCCTGGTCAAAGAATTGGGCAACAATGAAGCTATGAATACCGAAATGGTTATCGAACTGCGCCCTGATTTGGTCGTGGGGTTCAGCATCAATAATCAGAACAGGGTTTACGAAACGCTACAACATTCGAATATTCGCGTTGTATATAATGGAGACTGGACCGAAGAGACCCCTTTGGGAAAGGCGGAATGGATTAAGTTCTTCGCACCATTCTTCGGAAAGGAAACGGCGGCAAAAGGTATTTTCGACAGTATTGAAAAATCATACCTTGCCACAAGGGACTTGGCAAGAACGGCAACTAGTACCCCTACGGTACTGAGCGGCGCCTTGTACAAAGATATTTGGTACCTACCTGGGGGAAAGAGTTGGGCCGCACAGTTCTTGGCCGATGCCAATGCGAAGTACCTATGGGCTAACACCGAAGAAACAGGAAGTCTTTCGCTAAGCTGGGAAAGTATTCTCGACACCGCCCAACATGCCGATTTTTGGGTAGGTCCGGCACAGTTCACAAGCTATAATGACCTGCAGGATGCCAATACCCATTACACGCAATTCGATGCATTCAAGAACAAACACGCCTATACCTTTGCCAAGACCACAGGGGCTACAGGCGGACTCCTATATTACGAATTGGCGCCCCACCGGCCCGATATTGTTTTAAAGGATTTGATCCATATTCTTCACCCAGAATTACTGCCCGATCATCAACTCTATTTCTTTAAACCCTTAGATTAGTTGCCATACCACAAAACATATCGCATGCCCTTTTTGCTGTTACTATTCGGCCTAGCTTGTTGTTTTTTACTTAACATCAGTTTGGGATCGGTAGCTATTCCGTTTGCAGATACCCTAAAGGTGGTGGTGGGAAAAAGCATCAGCAATGAATCTTGGCAATATATTATCCTAAATTATCGGATCCCGAAAGCATTTACTGCGGTTTTGGTAGGTAGCGGGTTAGCCCTAAGCGGACTATTGATGCAGACGCTTTTCAGAAACCCGCTGGCCGGACCATTTGTATTGGGCATTAGTTCGGGGGCAAGCCTTGGTGCCGCGCTTTTGATAATGGGTTCCGCTTTTTTTTCGGTTCATATGGCCATTGAGCTCGTAAATGATGTAACCCTTGCCATTATGGCCTCTACAGGTAGTTTTATTGTGCTCCTGGTGGTGATGCTAGTGGCTTCAAAGGTTAAGGATACCATGGCGCTCTTGATCATTGGCTTGATGTTCGGCAGCATTACCGCCGCGATTGTAAGTATATTGGCCTACTTTTCAAACGCGGAAAAACTGCAACAATATATCTATTGGTCTTTCGGCAGTATTGGAAACCTCACGTGGAATCAAGTATACTTGTTATTAGGTATAGTTCTAGTTGGCATCGTACTGAGTATACGTTCGATAAAATCATTGAATGCATTTCTTTTGGGAGAAAACTATGCACAGAGTTTGGGGGTGAACTTAAGAAGATCGAGATACCTCATTATCTTGGCTACTGGTTTGCTCGCAGGAAGCATTACGGCCTTTGCCGGACCTATTGCATTTATAGGTTTAGCAGTACCGCATTTGACCAGACAAGTGTTCGATACCACAGACCATAAAATACTGATGCCATCGGTTTTGATGGCCGGTGCCATTTTTATGCTGCTCTGCGATATCGTTGCGCAATTACCGAATTCAGCAAGCGTGTTACCTATAAATGCCATTACCAGTATTCTAGGGGCTCCCGTAGTTATTTGGTTATTGGTTCGGAAACGGAAAATGATATTCTAATGGAAATAAAAAACTGCATCAACAGCGATATTCACGACATTCTGACCCTATATGGGCACGCACGCGATTATCAAAAAATCAAGGGTGCCGTACTATGGCCCCAAATTGAAAGTGCCTTGGTAGAAAATGAAATTTTAGAAAACCGCCAATGGAAAATTGTAGAAAACAACGAAATCGCCTGTGTTTGGGCAACCACATTCGATGATCCCCTAATTTGGAAGGAAAAGAATAGCGACCCGTCGGTCTATATCCACAGAATAGCTACTAACCCCGATTACAGAGGAAAGCATTTGGTAGGCAAAATTGTAGCATGGGCCAGAACCTATGCGAAAGCTAATAATAAAACCTTTATTCGGCTCGATACCGTTGGGGAAAACAAAGGACTTATTGCGTATTATCAAAAATCAGGATTTGCTTTTCTTGGCCTCACCTATCTGAAAGCCAACCCTCAGCTTCCTGCACATTATCACGATGCGGAAGTAAGTCATTTCGAAATGGCCGTAATTGGAGACTAGCATGACCGATAACGAAGTACTTCATACCCTGGTAGTAACCAATCTGTGTATTGGTTACAAGAACAAGAAACATGACATTCCTGTGGCCAAGGGCATTGACTTTAAATTGGCAACAGGCGAACTAACCGCTATTGTAGGGGTCAACGGTATCGGAAAGTCAACCTTACTGAGAACACTATGTGCCGTTCAACCCAAGTTATCAGGTGGTATTTCGTTAAAGGGTAAACCGATTAGCTACTATTCCAAAAACGTATTGGCCACCTACATAAGTATTGTGTTGACAGAGGCTATAGCTTCAAAGAATATGACCGTTTTCGAGTTGGTCGCCCTTGGCAGGCAACCCTATACCAATTGGTTGGGCACCCTAACTACGTTAGATTTAACAAAAGTAGATGAAGCCCTACAAATGCTGGAATTGAATGACCTTAAAAACAAAAAATGCCACGAACTTAGTGACGGCCAGCTACAACGGGTACTTATTGGGCGAGCCTTGGCTCAAGATACCTCGATGATCATGTTAGACGAACCAACCACACATTTAGACCTTTACCATAAGGTTCAGATCCTTAAGCTTTTGAAGCATATCGCCCACCGGACCAAAAAGACCATTGTTTTTACCAGCCATGAAATTGAACTGGCCATACAATTGTGTGATAAAATGTTGCTTTTAGATGGGCGTACAAATCCATTCGGGCAGCCTTGTGAACTCATTGAGCAAAAAGCGTTTGAGAATCTTTTTCCCAAAGACGCTGTTTCCTTTGATGCGATTACAGGCTCATTTAGGGTAGAGAAATAATGGTAATGCCCAGAGACAAGAAGATCATCGTGAACTATAATAAAAGAAGGTCATGTCGACCAACGGATTAAAGTTAGATGGCACGGATATTTTGCCCCCAATCTTGTATCTTTACTACAGATACTTTTGAAATCAAATGAACCCTTATTTAGCATATCTCTTAGTGGGCCTTATCTGTTTGGCAGCAGGCTATTTTCTTGGTAATTACATACAAAAACTTAAGACCGATTCAAGTCAGGGTGTTCTTGATGAGCGTGAACAACAACTGCGAAGTACGGTCACCAGTTTGGAGGCAAAACTTAGCGACGCAGAGGAATACAAGTTCCATTTGCAGCAAGAGAAAGAACACCTTGGCAATCAACTCGTGCGTTATGAGTCTGATATGGAAAACCTACGCCAGAAAAACACCGAGCAAAAACAGGAAGTAGAAAAACTACAAGAAAAATTTACCAAGGAGTTCGAAAACCTCGCCAATAAGATACTTGAAGAGAAAAGTCTCAAGTTCACCGAGCGCAACGAAAAGAACATTAAGGATATACTGACACCCTTGAACGAAAAAATACAACTCTTCGAAAAGAAAGTTGAAGAAAGTCAAAAAGAAAATATCGGTATTCACGCCGCCCTAAAAGAACAGCTTCTCAACCTTCAGACCCAAAACCTTAAAATTACACAAGAGGCCGAAAACTTGACAAAGGCGCTAAAGGGCGACAGCAAAATGCAGGGCAATTGGGGCGAATTGGTTCTGGAAAGGGTTTTGGAAAAATCAGGACTTGAAAAAGATCGTGAGTATTCGGTACAGCAAAGTTTTACGTTGGAAGATGGTACCCGTGTGCTACCTGATGTTATCATACATCTTCCCGATGGAAAGAAAATGATAGTCGATTCAAAGGTCTCCCTAACGGACTATGAACGTTTTGTAAATGCCGATAACGATGAACAACAGGCCAAATTCCTGAAAGACCATATCAACTCCTTAAGAAGGCATGTGGACCAGTTATCCGCCAAAAAATATGAAGATCTATATCAAATGGAGAGTCCTGATTTCGTGTTGCTCTTTATCCCCATTGAACCTGCTTTCGCCATAGCGATAAACAATGACAACTCCTTGTACAACAAGGCATTCGAACAGAATATCGTCATCGTTACCCCATCGACCCTATTGGCAACCTTACGCACTATAGATAGTATGTGGAACAACGAAAAGCAACAACGTAATGCGAATGAAATAGCGCGGCAGGCAGGTGCGTTATATGACAAGTTCGAAAGTTTTGTTGGTGACCTGATGAAAGTTGGCAAAAGAATGGATGAGGCTAAAGATGAATATAAGGGCGCGATGAACAAACTTGTAGAGGGCCGTGGCAATATTATTACGAGTATCGAAAAATTGAAGATCATGGGTGCCAAAGCAAAAAAATCAATACCAGAACCCCTTTTGAAACGTGCACAAGAAGATGATTTTGAGATTTCCAGTAAGCCTTAGTGGTTGGTAGTTTTCATTTAGAAATAACACATCAAGCTGCCAATAGCCATTTTAATGATCAAATTCATAGCCGCACCTTTAAATGAAATTGTACCTATAATATGAAAAAAGCATTAGTAAGTATCCTACTGGTTATTTTGACCCTATTCGCCATCATCTACGGTTTCATATATTTTGTTACCTATAGCGAAGGGGTGCGTTCAGGCGAATTGATCAAAATAAGCCATAAAGGAATGATGTTCAAAACATGGGAAGGCGAGCTCAGCCAAGGTATTTCGGGCGCCCAGATATTTAAATTCTCGGTGTTACAAAGCGATCAAGAGGTCATTGACCATTTAAAGGAATATCAAGGTAGATACGTAAAGCTGACCTACGTAGAGCGCTATGCCACCTTTTTCTGGTTGGGTGACACTAAATACTACGTTACCAAGGTAGAACAGGAAGAATCGCCACATTTTAGAAACTGAGCCAAAGATAATGAGAAAGTTCAAAAGCACTAAAGACTCAAGGGTATCCATTACCCAATTAATGCTTCCCTCCCATTCCAATTTTAGCGGTAAAGTGCATGGCGGGCATATTCTAAACCTGATGGATCAAATCGCCTTCGCCTGCGCTTCGAAACACTCGCAACACTATTGTGTGACCGCGTCTGTCAACAAGGTCGATTTTTTGAACCCTATCGAGGTGGGAGAATTGGTAACATTGCGGGCCTCGATCAATTATACGGGCCGCACATCTATGGTGGTAGGGGTTCGGGTAGAATCCGAGAATATTAACACCGGCAAGAAAAGACACTGTAACTCCTCTTATTTTACCATGGTCGCCAAAGATGAGAACGGCAATAGCGTAGAAGTTCCAGGATTGATCCTTGAAAATGAACAGGGCGTACGGCGTTTCGCTAGAAGCATCAAAAGACGCAAGCAAGCTTTAAAGAGGAATACTGATTATGATGAATCTCAATTCAAACTGGAAGAACACCTTTCAGAACTAGATGGCGAAAACGTCAGCTTAGCTTTCGACCATTAAGAAGACCGGATGCTTCAGCATCTAAAAACCAAACAAGATTGCCCGAAGTTGGCGCCACCAATGCCGCGGGGTACATTTCATAATCTTGTTTTTTGTTTATAATTTGGTCGACCTTTTGAGCCTTGCCGCTACCGGTAACCAAAAAAACAACCGTTTTGGCGTTGTTTACGACCCTACCTGTCAAGGTTATTCTTTGTTGCCCTGAATCAGGGTGCACCGCTACTTCACAAAGCTTTTCGGAATGCCATAGATCTATGGAATTCGGAAAAATAGAGGCCGTATGCCCGTCATCACCCATACCGAGTATGACCAGGTCGAAATAGGGTATTCCGTTTTTCTTAGACAAGTTCTTCAACATCAGTTCGGCATATCGTTTGGCCTCATATTCAGGCTCGTTCTCGCCTCTCATGCGATGTACGTTCTTTGAGGGGATATCAATTTTAGAAACCAAATAATCTATCGTCATTTTATAATTGCTCTCGACATCATCTGCTGGCACACAACGCTCATCGCCCCAATAAAGATGTACGCCGCTCCAATCGATATCCGATTGAAAATTAGCGGCCAGTTCGTCAAAAACAATTTTGGGTGTACTACCCCCTGAAAGGGCGATATGCACAACTTTATTAGCTGCGATCACAATGGCCAGGTACCTAGAAAACTGAATTGCCACCTCTTGCTTGGTCGGGTATGTTTTTAGTTTCATAATTTGAATAACATCGTAATTTGAATGGGGTCTTCGCCCCATACTCTTTTAACAAATAACACAAAACCCCGGGTCATCTGCCAAGTTCGCGCCCGGATTCCGCCACATGCCCAGACCCTCTATGAGTCCGTCGGCGTTCTCAGGCCCCCAAACCCCGGCGGAATAGCCGTACATACGAACATCCTTTCCGTTTTTCCAATAATCGAGAATAGGATCCACGAACACCCATGCCGCCTCTACTTCGTCAGCCCTTGCATACAGAGTGGCATCGCCCTGCATGGCATCTAAAAGTAGTCTTTCGTAGGCTTGCATCACGTGACTTTCAGTCAAACTGGAATAATAAAAATCAAGATTGGCGCGCTCTACCTTAAATCCCTGTCCGGGTACTTTGACTCCGAATTTCAAAAGTATACCTTCATTGGGTTGAATTCTGATGACCAATTTGTTGTCCTTATCGAACATACCGGCATCTTGAAATATCTGATGGTGGGGCGATTTAAAATGAATGACCACCTCAGTAACCTTGGTGGGCATCCGCTTGGCTGTGCGTACGTAAAATGGCACATCTTTCCAACGCCAGTTATCTACAAAAAACTTGATCGCGGCATAGGTTTCCGTGGTAGAGTCGGGTACTACTCCTTCTTCTTCCCGATAGCCCTTTACGTTCGCCCCGTCAATCACCGAACTCACATACTGTGCCCGAATGGTATTTTCATGAAGAACCTCGGGGTCTGTCATAATCCGTAACGATTTCAAGGCCTTTACCTTTTCGTTTCGAATATCCTCTGCGTTGGCACCGATCGGAGGTTCCATCACCACCAACGAAACGATCTGTAAGAGATGGTTTTGAAACATATCGCGCAATGCACCGGACTTGTCGTAGTAGCCCCCCCGCTTTTCTACACCCCCACTCTCGGCGCTGGTGATCTCTACATGGTGAATGTAATTGCGGTTCCATAGCGGTTCGAAAATACTGTTCGCGAACCGGGTCACCAAAAGGTTCTGCACGGTTTCCTTACCCAAATAATGGTCAATTCGATAAATCTGGGTTTCCTTGAAATAAAGCTGTAGGCCCTTGTTCAAGTTTTTCGCGCTCTCCAGGTCATAGCCAAAAGGTTTCTCAACGATCAATCGTTTAAACCCGTTATGTTCTCTGTTAAGCTGCTGCGCAAAAAGGTTCTTGGCGATTGCTTCGTACAAACTGGGCGGGGTGGAAAGATAAAAAATGTAATTGCCTTTCGTACCATACGCCTTGTCAAGGTCTGAGATCCGTTCTTCCAAATACCTGTAATCGGTATCATAGTCCGTTCCCAGATCCTCATAGAAGAACTTTTCGGCAAACGTGATCATACTTTCTTTATCCCCTTCCTTCAGCTCCTCACCCAAATAGGTACTTTCACTGACCACTTTTTTGCGAAAATCATCATCGGTCATATAACTGCGGCTCACCCCAAGCACTACGAAATTTTCAGGTAGCTGCCCTTCTTTATGCAGTCGGTACAGCGCGGGCACCAGTTTTCTGGCTGTCAAGTCGCCAGATGCGCCGAAGATGACCAGCATTTGATTTTCGGTCTTGTTCATAGCCAAAGAATGTGTTTCAGAAGCTAAAAGTATCGAAAAGAAAAAGCAATAGCAATGAACTTATCTTGAGTTATTCTTTTAATTTTGATTTGATGCGTGTTTCTTCCGATTGTTCTGAATGTATATAAGACAGTACATCAGCTAACGGACTTCTCGCTAAGAACAATAAAATGGTTTTATGGACGAAAAATACGATTTTGGTTTAGTAGGTTTGGGCGTTATGGGACGCAATTTTATTCTGAACGTTGCCGACAACGGTTTTTCTGCCTATGGTCTTGACCTGGATGTTGAAAAGGTAAAGGCGCTAAAAGATGAGGGAGGCGACCTTACTAAGGTCAATGCTTCTACCAGTGTAAAAACCTTCATTTCAGCCTTAAAACTGCCCCGAAAAATCATGTTGCTGGTGCCCGCGGGAAAAATAGTGGATTCGGTGATCGAAAGTCTTATGCCCCATATTGACCGGGGCGACATTATCATTGACGGCGGAAATTCTTTTTTTACCGATACCGATCGAAGGGAAGATTATTTACAGACGAAGGGCTTATATTTTTTTGGAGCCGGTGTTTCCGGTGGCGCAAAAGGAGCACGTTTGGGGCCAAGCATAATGCCCGGAGGCTCGAGAACCGCCTACAGCCACATCAAACCGATCTTCGAAGCGGTCGCCGCCAAATACAATGGAGAGCCCTGCGTTACCTATTTGGGGCCGAAATCTGCCGGAAACTACGTAAAAATGGTTCATAACGGGATCGAGTATGGTCTCATGCAATTGACTTCCGAGATCTACCACCTGCTTAAGAAAGGGGGGGATTTCAATAATCAAGAATTACATCAAACCTTCGAGAAGTGGAACGAGGGCAGATTACAATCTTTCTTGATGGAGATCACTTCTGAAATTTTCGCACAAAAAGACGATTTGACGGACGGATACTTAGTGGATAAAATTCTAGACAAGGCCAAACAAAAAGGCACCGGAAAATGGACCAGCCAAAACGCCATGGACCTGGGTATTCCGATCCCCTCTATAGACATAGCGGTTAGCATGAGGGAAATTTCCGCCCTTAAGGAAGAGCGTGCCAAAGGGGAAGAACTTTACGGAAGGCCCCTGATAGCCTTACTAGATAAGGTAGAACTTGAAAAACTTGCCGAAGAGGCCACCTATTTCGCCTTTATCATGACCTATGCCCAAGGCCTGCACCAGTTGGCCGACGCCTCTAAAGAATACGGTTACCGGTTGAGCATCGCCGAAATCGCAAAAATATGGCGTGCAGGTTGTATCATACGGGCCGCACTTTTGGCAGATATTGCCAAGGCCTTTGAAGCCGATACCAGTTTGCCCAACGTATTGCTTTCACCACAATTCACTGAAAAAGTGCGAAGCACCGTTGCCGCTGCGCGGAAATTGGTC
>JBHJNU010000139.1:0-13257 GCA_050330515.1 Flavobacteriaceae bacterium
CAGGAAGAACAGCGGTTGGTAACCGAATATGTGGCAAACGCCCTGCATGGTAAAGTTACTTCCTTTAGAATTTTGGAAACGCAAACCATCAGGGCAGGAGGTTTGCTGCATCTGCGCACAAAGATAACGGCGGCACTTAAAAATGAAGACCTGGCGGCGATAGTGTTGGCTTTACACCCTACTCCCGCCGTGTGCGGAATACCTTTAGATGCCGCCAAAAAGTATATCCTTGAAAACGAAAATTACGATCGTGAATATTATACCGGCTATTTGGGCGAATTGAATTTTAAAGACGAAGGGGAACGGCCTTCCCTAAGAAAAAACCAAGAGAACAAAGCCTATAGGAGCATCAAACGAAGTACCACCTTTTTTGTGAATCTTCGTTGCATGCAATTAAAGGGCTCCAAAGCCTTTATTTATGTTGGCGGAGGAATTACCAAAGACTCAAAAGCAGAACAAGAGTGGCAAGAAACCATGGCTAAAACCAATACCATGCTGAAGATCATTCAAAACTAGTGCGGTAGTTGGTATCTTTCAACGTTCTAACTATTCCAAGCCGCAAAAATCAACCATCTTTTTGAAAATCAGTTTTTAGCATTCACTTTTAGAGGTTTAATTATTGTTTGAAGACGATATTCATGCTTGTATTGGGATTAGAAACGTTTGCGTCGTATTTTTGCACAAGTCTAAATGACTTCAATGAAATACTCCAGTATTCCCTCCGCACAGACAGTTGTACTGCACTGCAAGGCCAAAGGTATCGAGAACATTATCATTTCGCCCGGTTCAAGAAATGCACCTTTGACCATTGGTTTTACCGAAGATCCTTTTTTTAAATGTTTCAGCATTGTCGATGAACGCTCCGCCGCCTTCTTTGCATTGGGCATTGCCCAGCAATTGCGAACACCGGTAGCCGTGGTCTGCACTTCTGGTAGTGCACTATTGAACTATTACCCAGCGATAGCGGAGGCTTTTTATAGTAACATTCCCCTTGTGGTCATCTCTTCTGATAGGCCAAGCTATAAAATAGATGTCGGTGACGGTCAGACCATTCGCCAAGACCATGTTTTTCACCGGCATATCGGGTATTCCGCCAATTTGAAACAAGATGTTGTACATTCAACGGGCAGGGTGCTAAAGTACGCGCCCGAATTGCTGGCCGGCATTACAACGGCAGAGGCCCAAAAAGAGGTACAAGATTACAACGATAGGGAAGTGAACACCGCCATCAATTTGGCCTTCAAGTCTGGCTTGCCCATACATATCAACGTACCATTCGAAGAACCTTTATATGATGTGCTTGCAGAGCCTTCGGTTATGCCAAATATCACCATGCCCCCTGCAGAAATAGCGGAAGGCACCAAAAATATAGCCGAAGTTGTGCGACCTTGGAATGCTGCCACCAAAAAAATGGTGTTGGTGGGGGTCAACCATCATAATACCGTCGAACAACGATTTCTAGATATGTTGGCGAATGACCCATCGGTAGTTGTATTTACGGAGTCAACATCGAACCTACACCATCCTAATTTCTTTCCTAGTATTGACAGTATTGTCGCGCCGATAGAGAAATCAAAAGAAAAGGAAGCGCTATTTTCTAAACTGCAACCTGAAATTTTACTCACTTTTGGTGGACTGATAGTGTCAAAGAAGATCAAGGCATTTTTGAGGGAATATAAACCCGTACAGCATTGGCACATTGATCCCTTAAAAGCGTACGACACCTTTTTTTCACTTACCCAACATTTTAAGATGGATGCAAATGGGTTTTTTGGTGAATTCATAAATTATAGTAGGCCGGTAGAAAGCGACTACCATTCCTATTGGAGCGGCATCAAGAAAGCTTATCAGCAGAAAAGGGAAGCATACCTTGATCAGATTCCTTTTTCTGATTTTTCGGCGTTTGGTATGATCACCAAGAACATCCCCCGGAATTACAATGTACAACTTGCCAATAGCTCAACAGTGCGCTATGCACAACTATTCGACCTGGATAAAAGTATAAGGGTACACTGTAATCGGGGCACTAGTGGAATTGATGGAAGTACTTCAACGGCAATCGGGGCATCACAATATGCTGATGATCCTACACTTCTGATAACGGGTGACCTTAGTTTTTTATATGACAGTAATGGACTATGGAATAATTACATCAGGCCTGATTTTAAGATTATTCTTATAAACAATGCAGGAGGGGGTATTTTTCGGATTTTGCCGGGAAAGGAGGAAACGACTAATTTTAAAACCTATTTCGAGACCGTTCAAAACTATGATGTTTCACATCTTTGTAAAATGTATGAAATAGATTACAACCTAGTAAATGATAAGGTAATGCTGGAAAAAAATTTAAAGGATTTTTTCCAACAAAAAACAGGCGCAAGTCTTTTAGAGGTGCGTACTCCGAGATTATTGAATGATAAAATTTTGTTTGGTTATTTCGATTTTATATCTTAGACATTTATTAACCATTAACAAAATGACACTATCAATTATGAGTAAAAGAGATGAATTAATCGAAAAGTTTGCCGCCGACATTAAAGATAAATTCGGGGCGAAACCAAACATGGATCTACTGACAAAAGTAACTATTGGTTTAGGGCCATCAATCTACAACTTAGACGCTTCAAAGGTTTCGGGTTCGGATCAGAAGGAACTGGAAACTGTCAAGAACAATTACTTGATCAAGAAACTTGGTATGAGCGATAGCCCAAAACTTATGGAGGGCATTAAAAGCGTTTTAGAACAATATGGTTCTGCTAATAAGAATAAGCACAGGGCCGTTGTCTATTACATGTTGTGCAAGCATTTTAAGAAAGAATCGGTTTATTAATCGTAATCGATATTATAAAAATCGCAGGAGACCACTACTAAAGTAGTGGTCTTTTTTTATGGGCAAATTTTTAGCTGTATTTTTACCCTATGATAGCATTAGGACAATTCAATAAACTAGAAATACTTAGGCATACGAGCGTTGGCCTTTTTTTGGGAGATGACACTCATTCGGGTATATTACTTCCTAATAAATACGTGCCCGAAAACTACATTATAGGCGAAGAAATTACAGTGTTTTGCTATTTGGATCATGATGAGCGGCCTGTGGCGACTACCCTTGAACCACATATCATCGTTGGAGAATTTCAGTTATTGAAAGTAGTGGAAGTTAACGAATTCGGTGCATTTTTAGATTGGGGGCTCGAAAAGCATCTACTTGTACCCTTTAGCGAGCAACGCAATAAGATGCAGGAAGGTCAATGGTACGTAGTGCACTGTTATTTAGACGAGCGTAGCAATCGTTTGGTCGCCTCTAACAAAATTGACAAATTTTTAAGTAATGATGAACTGACCGTTAGGGTTAGGGAAAATGTTGAGCTCGTGGTTACCCGACAAACCGATCTAGGTTGGGAAGTAATCGTAAACAATAGGCATAAAGGCCTTGTCTATTTCAATGAAGTATTTAAAAAATTAGCGGTAGGTGATGTTGTTGCCGGTTGTATTAAGGCCATACGTCGTGATAATAAGATAGATGTGTCATTGCAGCCCCTGGGGCTGAAAATACTAGAACCTGCAGCCAATAAGATTTATGATACCTTGTTGGCTCATAAGGGTTTCCTTGCTTTGAATGACAGGTCAGATCCTGAGACCATTAAGAAAGAACTGCAAATGAGCAAAAAAACATTTAAAAAGGGAATTGGTACCCTGTACAAAGAGCGGAAAATTGAAATTAAGGATGATGGTATTTATATCGTCACAAGGGAACAGTAAAACGTTAGGGCTGAAGCATGAACTGTCTTAAATTGAGCCATTGCAAAACAAGCTAGCTGCCTTTGAAAGATCAAGGGTATCGAACATGCCTTGACCGATAAAAACAACGCTCATTAAATGAAATAGAAGTAATGCGATGCCAATGTATTTTGTCGATAAGCAAATGGCAATCAATTCAGTAAAAGCATTTAACAACGTTTTTTCTTGGCTAGACCACTAAAAATTCTATTTTTGCAACATTGACGAGGTTAATTTTTCAGTCGTCAATGAATTTTAAGTAACTTTAACCGGAAATACCCCCCTAAAACTCTGTAAGATGCCGTTTATTGAAGAAAGCGATTTGCTTGAACTACATAAGGACATTGATAAGGCCCAGATTATCAATGAGCGACTTCTAGATCAAATCAAGATCAAGAATAAAGAATTAAAGAAAAGTAAGGTACAACGTAACGTTCTTGCCGCCGTAACAGGACTTTTCGTAATGGCTACCCTATGGATAACTTCTTATACGGCAGGGGTAACCAGTAGAGGTAACTCTATAGAACAGCAGAATAACCTACTCGTTTCTATAGATAGTCTCGATGCAATAAAAACAAGGATAGATAATCTAAAAGAGCAGAACGAAGAGTTAAGCTTGGTAAAGGAATATTACTTGGCGAAGAAGTTTTTGGAGAAAGAAAAGATTTACTCTGTTCAGGTAAAATCATTTGTAGACAACAATGTGACCTTGGCTTCAGAAGCACTTACGAATACACTTTTCGTTAAAACGAATCCGTTCTATTCGTACTCACTTGGTAATTTCCAAACGCTTCAAGAAGCGCAGCTCTTCAGAAAAGAACTAGTGGAGATTGGTTTCAAAGACGCTTTCGTTGCCTCCTACAAAGAAGGTAAACGGCTAAAAATAGAAGACCCTTATTAATTTTGCCGAAAATAAGTGCATGGCTTAATGCAGCTAGGCTCAGAACGCTGCCCCTATCAATTTCAGGAGTTCTGGTCGGTAGTGCGCTAGCCGGTTTTTACGAAAAAAATAACCTACTCATATTCATGCTAGCATTGTTCACTACAATAGGTTTTCAAGTTACTTCGAATTTTGCCAATGATTATGGTGATGGGGTCAAAGGAACTGACAATGCAGAGCGCATAGGGCCTAAACGCGCCCTTCAGAGCGGGTTGTTGACGCGAAGCGAGCTAAAAAAGGGTATTATATTCTCCATAATAGCATGTCTTATGCTTGTTGCAGTATTATTGACTATTGCATTCGGAAGCGAAAATATAGGTTATTTTTCACTATTTATGGTTCTTGGTCTTTTGAGCATATGGGCCGCCATACGGTATACAATAGGAAATTCCGCCTACGGATATAAGGGGTTGGGCGATGTTTTCGTATTTATCTTTTTCGGTTTTGTAGGTGTTTTGGGTTCTATGTTTTTGTATACCAATTTTTTAACGGTCAATGCCTTGTTGCCGGCCATAACCATCGGTTGCTTAAGCGTAGGAGTTCTTAATCTAAACAATCTAAGAGATTATGAATCAGATGCTAAGGTGAAAAAAAATACCTTGGTCGTTAAGATCGGATTCGAAAATGGGAAGAAATACCATTACCTACTACTTGTTGTTGGGTTTTTAGCTATGCTTTTCTTTTCAATACTCTGCGCCGTTGCTTGGTATCATTATATACCTATGTTGGCTTTTATACCTATTGGCATGCATTTGTTTAAGGTATATTCAAATACATCTCCAGGAGCACTTGATAGTGAACTTAAGAAACTGGCCTTAAGCACATTCTTGCTGGCCGTGTTGTTTTATATAACTTATAATTAATTTGTAACTTTGAAGTCTAACCATCTAAACCACAACCACTTTGGAACAACCTATTAGAATACTTATCGTAGAAGACAATGTCATCATTGCTGACGATATGCAATCTATGCTTGAAGAGATCGGCTATGAGATCGTGGACAATGTGATTGTTTACGAACAGGCCGAGGAAGTGTTAAGAACCCAACAGGTAGATCTTGTGCTTATCGATATCATACTTGCATCTGATAAAACTGGTATCGATTTAGGGAAGCATATTCGCAAAAATTATGACATACCTTTCATATTTGTTACTTCGAATTCTGACCGGGCGACAGTAGAGAACGCGAAAACCGTCAAGCCTAACGGGTATTTGGTAAAGCCTTTTGAACAACAGGATCTTTACACTTCCATTGAAATTGCATTGTCTAATTTTACCTATGGTATAGGCGGAAACAAACATGAGGATAATCTAAGCGACGATGATGTTCCCATGTCGAATTCCATTTTAAAGGACTCTATTTTTGTTAAAAAACAGCATTTGTATTATCGAATTCAATTCGGTGATATTCAATTTATTAAGGCCGACAATGTGTACTTGGAGGTAAATACTATTGATAAGAAGTTTTTGGTAAGGTCGCCACTTAAGGATTATTTGGAAAAACTACCCAAAAACAAATTCTATAGGGCACATAAATCGTATATCGTGAACGTTGATCATATCGATGCAATCAATTCCAAGGATATCTTGATCAATAACAACCTGATACCTATTTCAAAAGAATTTAAGGAGTTGATAATTTCTGCAATGAATTCATAGACAACTGAAATCGGTGTTTATATTCAATTGAAGATATAAGGGTGCAATTGGCACCCTTTTTTCATTTATTCTTCGCTGTTCAATATGGTTTAACCGATGAAGCGCGCAATATTACCGATGAAATACATTAGTTTTTCAATATTCGAATTTTCACCACAAAAAACAGGCATTACACAACAATATATCTCAATATTGGATTCAATTCGATAATTTTGAAAAGCTTGTTTAAACCCCGTAAATCGTACTTTTTTTAGTGTCGTGATCGTTTGTAGAGCAGTGACTGAAAAGCTTTTATTATTGCCTCTATGCGCTCAGATATTGGTGTTAAGTAAAGCGGTCGAACCTTGCTATGATACTGGCGTGAGAATAGTGTAGAACACAACTTGATTGTAAAAAGCATTCTTTTTTTGATATTGAATGCGCCGAATCGTGTATTTGGCTTGCAACAAAAATTTAGCGGAACCAATTTATAGACGTAGGTTTGGTTTTGCGCTTTAAAATGATATGAAAAAACTCCCGTTAAAAGCTCTTTGTTTTTTATTCATCCATATTTTTTGCATTACTACCCTAACCGGCCAAGATGCAACAGATAACCTTGGTTTGATCGAGCAATTTAAAAACAAGGAGAACTTTGAAAAACGTTTTGATTTCTTTTTTAATCTACCAAACCGCTATAGCGAGAATTCAGAGTACGACTGGTTGCAAATAGTTAATGTATACCTGAACAACGCTGAAAAAACTAAAGATTCTGCAGCGGTAAAGGAGTATAAGTTAATGCAGTCCCAGCTTTATTATGATTTAGGTGACTATGATAGAAGTTTAGCAATTTCCAAAGAAATATACGGTCAAAAGCAAGGTATCGATTTGGAAACTAGGTCAGTTTTACTTGATTTAATGGACAAGACCTACTCCAAAATGAAGTTATACGTGGATCAGATCGAGATTCGGGAGGAAAAAAAAGATTCAGGTCTCAGTGAAGATGTAATTTTCCATGATATTTATTCTAACCTAGGTTTGCATAGAGAGGCTATGACATACTATATGTTGGAAGAGAAAAAGAATGTCGACGAGAAAGACTATTATGCACAAGCGGTATTTTATAATAATGTGGGTACGTACCTGCGACTTGATAAATCGTATCCTGCTGCCCTTACGAATTATAAAAAAGCGGAGGGTTTTCTCAATCTTTATTTAAGCGATGTTACCAAACAAAAATCGGAAAAAAACCTTATTGAAACCGGAACTTTAAAAGCAACTATCCTAGGTAACCAGGGCAAATGCTATGTTCGCCTGGGGCAGTATGAGTCTGCTATTCCATTTTTAGAAGAAAGCATAGATATTTTTAAAGAACGGAAGGGCCAACCCTCTTCAGAACTGGTCGAAAACACTTTAGAGATCGCCGATTGTTACTTGCGGCTAGGCGACCTAAAAAAAACAACTGACTTTCTCAGCAATGACCTGACTCTTGTCGGCGTTGACAACTTAATAAAGAAAAACCAACTGCTGGCTTCTTATTATGATAAAACAGGTAACTATCAAGCGGGTTATTCGTACCTAAAACGTAACGTGAGAATTCTAGATTCCATTAAACTAAACGAAACGGAAATTACCAAAAAACAATTGGCCGAGGTTATGGCTAAAGAAACGGAATACAATAAGAATAAAATAGAACAACAGGAGAAAGAACTGGAAGAATCTAAGAATGAAATGGTTGCCAAAGATCGCGAGATAAGCTTCGTTTTTGTTTCCTTGATTTTTACCCTTCTAGGTTTTGCAGGCCTGGTTTATGCCTATTTAAGAAGTATCAAGAGCCAACGCCTTATCGCTGAACAAAAGCACATTATTGAAAATGCGCTTGTTGAAAAAGACTCTTTGCTCAAAGAAATTCACCACCGCGTGAAGAATAATTTGCAAATGGTTTCAAGTCTTTTGAGCTTACAGACAAAGAATACCCGCAGTAAGGCTGCCATAGAAGCTTTGGAAGAGGGAAAAAGTAGGGTGAAGGCCATGGCGTTGATCCATCAAAAATTGTATCAGCATGACGATCTTTCGGTAATAGAAATGCAGGGCTACATTGAAAGTTTAATTAACAGTATTCAATCGGTCTATAAAAAAGGAGGACATGATATCAATATTACCATTGATGCGGAGGGCGTAGAGTTGGATATTGATAGGGCGATTCCGTTCGGTCTTATTTTGAACGAGCTGGTATCCAATTCCTTTAAATATGCCTTCCCTACTTCCGAAGATAACGGTAAAATATATATTCATCTTCGGCAAATAGCTAATCAAGAAGGTTTCTTTGAATACACCGATAACGGAGTAGGCTTACCAGATGATACGGATGAACGGGCCAATTCATCGATGGGTATCCGTTTGATGAACCGCTTGGTCAATCAGTTGCAGTCAACCTTGAATATCGATAAAACGGCGGAAGGTGTTCGCTTTTGGTTCCATTTCAAGTGATTTGTTCGACCTACTTCCGAATGCTTCTGAGTACTACTCTATGTAGTAATCTTGGAAAAAATCGTTTTAGGTAAACGCCCAGCGTCTCTTTTCCGCCAATATACATTTCGAATTTCTTGTGTGTGATACCCTTGATCATCTTTTCGGCTAACCGGCCGGGTGCCAGGCCACTTTGGTTTTCTAAATCTTGTTTGTTTTGAGGGCTGCCATCAGCGGTGAGCGCGTTCTTATCTATATTGGTGCGCACATAACCTGGGCATACCATAGTCACTGTAAGACCATCTTTCTCATGCTCAAGTCTCAGCGCATCGAAAAAGCCGTGCAGCGCATGTTTCGACCCGCAATAACCTGATCGCTGGGGCCCGGCAAACTTACCCATGAGGCTCGAGACGGTAACCACATGTCCTTTTTTGGTCTCGATCAAATGTGGTAATAGACTTTTTGTAAGGGCTACGGTTCCCAAATAATTGATATCCATCAGCTTTTTGTAAACACTGATATCGGTGTCTATGATCTGAGACCGCTGGCTAATACCTGCATTGTTGATCAAGACATCTATAGTTCCGAAAGCCGCTAAGGCCATTTTGGTTTTGGCATCGATATCCGTGAGATTAGCTAGGTCTAAAGTAATTATCTTTATGTTTTCAGGCTTAAGGCAGTTTGCCTTTACCCGCTCTAATTCCACTATTTTTCTAGAAGATAGTATAAGTTTACAACTTCTTTTGTCCAGGGCGTACGCCAGTGCTTCGCCAATGCCCGAAGAGGCTCCCGTAATCCAAATTGTCTTTCCATCTAACTTACCCATTCATATTGTCTTTAGATTGAAAATATAACTAAATTTGAAAACAACCTATGAAGGCGACCTATAAAAAATACATTCTTGATTTTAAAAAACCTAGCGGTACTTCGCGTGGTGTGCTTACACAAAAAGAGACCTGGTTTCTAGTGGTGGAGGATAATGATAGGTACGGTTTAGGCGAATGTGGCTTTTTTAAGGGACTTAGCGTTGATGATGCTGCTGGTTATCAGCAAAAATTAGAATGGGTATGCGCTAACATACATTTAGGAATCGATTACCTATGGCATTCACTGACCGATTACCCAAGTATTCAGTTCGGGGTGGAGCAGGCTTTCCTGTCCTTGGCATCGGAAAACCCTTTTGAGCTTTTTGCTTCCGATTTTACCAGAAAAGAAAGTTCGATCGCCATCAATGGTTTGGTATGGATGGGAAGCGAGTCTTTTATGCACGAACAGATTAAACAGAGGTTGGATGATGGCTTCCAATGTATAAAAATGAAGATCGGGGCGATTGATTTCGAAACTGAACTATCGATATTGAAATCTATCCGAAGAAAGTATTCGAAAGAAGAAATTGAACTTAGGGTAGATGCCAATGGTGCATTTACTGCTTCCGAAGCTTTACATAAACTTCAAAAGCTTTCCGATGTAGGCCTGCATTCCATCGAGCAACCTATTAGTCCGGGGCAAAGGGCCGAATTGGCCAAGCTTTGTGAGATCTCTCCCTTACCAATTGCATTGGATGAAGAATTGATCGGTATAACCAGTGTAACGGAAAAGAAAAAATTGATACAAACCATACGACCGCAATACATTATCTTGAAACCTAGCCTTATAGGGGGGGTCAAAGGCAGTTCTGAGTGGATCGATGAAGCTGAAAAATTGAACGTAGGCTGGTGGGTTACCAGTGCCTTGGAAAGCAATATTGGCCTGAACGCCATAGCACAATGGACGTTTACCTTAAAAAAAACAATGCCACAAGGGCTGGGTACGGGTAGTTTGTATACGAATAATATTGACAGTCCTTTGGTCGTTGAAAAAGGAACATTATATTACGATCAGCATAAAAATTGGAAAACCAACCTAATTAAAGAGTTATGTACATAGAGCAAGCGTATAAAAGTTTAAATGATCTTTGGCGGTATATTTTGGGTATTTTCGTTGTCTTCATTGGTTGGCAAGTTTTCGGAGGTATTCCGTTGATTGCCGCATTGATGATGAAATCAGATTCCCTATCAGTTCTGGCCAGCGGGGATCTTGGCATAATGGCTAATATCTTGGGTACTAACCCTTTTCTGTTTTACATGTTATTGACTTTTGTTATTGGCCTTGTCTGTTTGTTCATTTGGACAAAACTGGTTCATAGACAGCCTATAAAAGAACTGACTACGTCAAGAAAAAAGGTAGATTGGAAACGCATCGTTTTCGCCTTTATGGTTTGGGCCATAATTTCCATAATCTTCATTTTTATAGATATTACAATTTCACCCTATGATTATGTGTGGAATTTTAACCTAGAACCTTTTTTGGTATTGGCTATAATTGCTGTAATAATGATACCCATACAGACCAGTTTTGAAGAATACTATATGCGTGGCTTTATGATGCAGGGTCTAGGGTTAATCGCCAAAAACCGTTGGGTGCCGCTGCTGGTAACCTCAACACTTTTCGGTCTGATGCACATTTTTAATCCTGAAGTTGAAAAATTGGGGTACGGTATCTTGGTATTCTATATCGGAACAGGTTTTTTTCTGGGGATACTTACCTTGATGGACGAGGGCTTGGAACTGGCCCTAGGATTTCATGCCGCCAATAATCTTACCGCAGCCCTTTTGGTAACTGCCGACTGGACCGCTTTTCAAACAGATTCCGTTTATCGTGATGTTTCCGATCCTGCTCTTGGTTGGGATGTGCTCATTCCTGTCTTTGTGATTTATCCTATTTTGCTTTTCATCTTCTCTAAAAGATACGGTTGGGCGAATTGGAAAGAACGTTTAACGGGCAAAGTGCTCTCAAAAGAAGACTTCCTATCCCAAAACAATATTGGTTCATTAGAAGATGACAGCCTTATCGAGTATTAAAAAAATCCATCAAAGGTTTAAGCTCAACGGTACATCTTATAACGATGGGCAATTAAAGGAGCTGGCTTACAGTTTCATCAAAGAAGGGCAAGCATACGAGCAGGAAATAGGAGCCTTTATGCTAGATTGGCTTGATCAGCGCGATACTATCGCAGTAAAAACTTCAGGCTCTACAGGCACCCCTAAGAAGATCCTTCTTAGAAAACAGCACATGATCAACTCCGCCCGGGCAACTGCCGACTTCTTCGGTCTGAAGGCCGGGAGTTCTGCCCTGTTATGCTTGCCGGCCCAATATATTGCAGGTAAAATGATGTTGGTAAGGGCATTTGTATCGGGTTTAGAACTTGACTGTGTAGTGCCCAGTGCGACCCCGCTGGCGGCAACTCAAAAGATCTATGATTTCTGCGCGATGGTGCCGTTGCAGCTTGAAAATTCACTTCACAACATTGAAAAGCTTAAAAAGCTACTGGTGGGTGGTGCACCGATGGCATTACAATTAAAAAATCAAGTACAGCTTAGCTCCACTCAGATTTATGAAACCTACGGAATGACAGAAACCATTACACATGTTGCCGTGAACCATATAAACTCAAAAAAAACTCTTGGTCCGAGCGGGGTCGAAAGTATTTTCACCGCTCTTCCGAATGTTCATTTTGAAAAAGATAATCGAGATTGTCTTGTAATCACCGCTCCTAAAGTGTCTGAAAATCCCGTTATTACCAATGATATCGTAAACCTGATTTCAGAAACCCAATTTGAATGGTTGGGCCGCATTGACAATGTTATCAATTCTGGGGGCATTAAGTTATTTCCCGAACAAATTGAGGCCAAGCTATCCGAATTAATTTCCAATCGATTTTTTGTAATAGGATTGTTCGATAAGAATTTGGGCCAAAAACTTGTCTTAATAGTGGAGGGTAAAATTAACATTGAATTGCTTACCAAAGAAATCGCTGCATTATCTTCTTTGGGCGAATATGAAGTACCCAAGACGATTTACAATCTTCCCAAGTTTTTGGAAACTGAAACAGGTAAAATCTTAAGAAATGAAAATCTTCAACTAATTAAAAGTTAGACTTCCCTCGTTCAATAGTACAGTTTGCTCAATTCCCATTTTATAGGAAATAGCTAACCAGTAGGTTTATATCGAATTTAAAAATCGATAAAATGAAAACCTTCCTATTTGTACTATTTTCTTTTGCCTTATTGGCTCGCGGATTTTCGCAAACAGCCGCTTTGCCAGATTCTACTTTATTCAAAACCTCTGGCGACCCAAAAATAGTTATCCGATGTGGCGGAACCTTTAATGGAAAAAAGACTCCCTTGTTTATAGTTGACGGTGTTCCAATGGCGGGGAACTCCTCCTTCCTTCTTAATATGAATCCGAAGAATATCAAGTCAATTCAAGTTTTAAAAGAACCTGTCGATTTTGGTTGTTTTGGTAGTGCATCTGAAAATGGGGTGGTTCTGATTTCAACAAAGGAGGAGAACCCAACTCCATTAATTCAAAAAAAGGAACATCCTTTTAAAGTG
>JBHJNU010000140.1:0-18102 GCA_050330515.1 Flavobacteriaceae bacterium
GAAGTACCTGCGAATCGGGTGGGATTGGTACTCGGAACGTCAAATAAATTGGTAGGGGGACAACCGAATCCGTATTACAGCTATCGGATCCACGCGGCACTGGCCCTATTCAAGGCGAAAAAAATTGACTTCATATTGGTCAGCGGTGATAATGGCACCCAGTATTACAACGAGCCTGAAACCATAAAAAAGGATCTTGTTGCCGGTGGGGTTCCAACGGAAAAAATATTCCTTGACTATGCCGGGTTCAGAACCCTGGACTCTATGGTGCGGGCCAAAGAGGTATTTGGGCTTGATCGGGTGACCATAATTTCCCAAAAGTTCCACAATGAACGTGCCATTTACCTTGCCGAAAAAAAAGGGCTGACGGCAGTCGGTTTCAATGCTGAGGATGTTTCGGGCAACAATGGCCTAAAGGTACATGTTCGGGAATATTTTGCACGGGTGAAGGTTTTTATCGACCTGGTATTCAATACGCAGCCCAAATTCTATGGGGAGCAAATTGAAATCAAATAGCCAACCTTCATTTCACAAAAAAATGTATTTTAGGGGTATAACAATAGGACCATGTCAACTATCAAAACCCTAATCAAGAATCTAGGCCCAGGTTTACTGTTCGCCAGTATGGCCATAGGTACTTCCCATCTTGTTCTTTCCACCAAAGCAGGCGCACAGTACGGTTGGATCATGGCCATACCGATCATCTTGGCCAACGTATTTAAATATCCCTTCTTTGAATTTGGCGTACGGTATACCAATGTGACGAACAAAACCTTGATCGAAGGGTACCTTAACCGTGGAAAGGCCTATTTATGGTTCTATGCATTTATCACTTTATTTACCACCTTCACCATACTTGCGGCCTTGTATACCGTAACTGCGGGTCTGTTCATCAATCTATTCAAGATTAGCGGGGTTGAAATTGCCTATATCGCTCTTTGGCTCTTCATTCTCATTAGCACCCTACTGATCATCGGGCGCTATCGGTTTTTGGAGGTTTCTTTAAAGTTTGTGGTTACCATTCTATTTGTTGCCCTTGTCGTCACCACCGGTTTGGTTGTTTATAAGGGGCAGGTTGAAATGGCAAGCGATTTTACCCCTACCCCTATTTTCGAGAACGCCAGTATCCTCTTCTTGATAAGTCTTATGGGGTGGATGCCCACCACGGTTGAGGCGTCAAGCTGGGTAAGCCTGTGGAGTATCGAAAAATGGAAGACAGAGGGGCGAAAACCGTCGTTGAAAGAATCGTTGCAAGAATTCAATGTCGGTTACTTCATTACGGCAATCTTGGCCATTTTCTTTCTTATCATCGGGTGGTTTACCCTATACGGCACCAATACAGAACTAAGTGGAAACTCGGTAGTCTTCGCCGATCAGGTGGTCGGGCTCTTTACCACCCATATTGGATCCTGGGCCTATTTATTTATAGCCGTCTCGGCATTTGCAACCATGTTCAGCACCTGTATCACCGCACACGATGCGGTCGCCAGGGTAGGCCTTGATATTGTTGATCTGATGCTGCCAAAAAGTAAACTACAGGGTAAAAAGGTTTTTTTCGCCGTTGCCATTATTCTGTTGGCC
Organism: Flavobacteriaceae bacterium; assembly: GCA_050330515.1. Taxonomy (GTDB): domain Bacteria; phylum Bacteroidota; class Bacteroidia; order Flavobacteriales; family Flavobacteriaceae; genus Maribacter_C. The sequence continues at coordinate 1,582 of JBHJNU010000140.1, forward strand.
ATAGTTAATTTTGTGGTCATTACCGTCTTTGCCGCCAACATGGGCAAACTAGTGGCCTTGGCCACCTTCGTTTCATTCGTTGTGGCCCCTGTAATAGGGTATATGAACCTTAAGAATGTAATGAGTGACGATGTGCCGGAGGCTTCAAGACCTGGGTTCGGACTACGCTTACTGACCTATGCCGGTATCGTTTTCTTAACCTTTTTCTCGGTTTACTATGTCTATATCGAATTGATGTGATTGGCCTTGGCGCATCACAAAAACGTGATGCCATGTTCAATTACGCCATTTCAATCAATCAGCATTGGTGATTACGAACAAGGTTCTGCTATTCTGCTGATGCAAGAAATCGAGACAGTAGACCCCGTTGGTGCAATTATTTACAATACGCTCTTCACCGTAGCCCACGGTCTCCGTAATGTTTGATTCGGGCACCCCGTTATTCAGCAAATAGCCTTTAATCGCGTCGGCCCTTTTTTGCGATAGACGCTTGTTGGTCGTGTCATTGCCGCGGCTATCGGTATGTGTTTCGATAGCAAGTTGTAAGTGCGGAAACCGAGAAATCGCGTCAACCACCTTAGCAAGCTCGGCAGTTATGGCAGGCGTTAAATCGGCCTTGCCCCTAACGAAGAAGAATTTCTGCAAATTCAAAACCGTCTTGTCCTCAACCTCGGTAAGCAAATCTTCTAAGGCGACTATACTGATCATGAACACCGATTGCTGCACCTCGTCTAAAGCGGCATCGGCGTATGTGGCCGTGAAAACCGAGTGTTTATTCTTCGTCGCGTAAATGGTAATTTCATCTTGCCAAGGTATTTCCGCCCAAAAATCTCCCGCATCGTTTGTTTTTAGGTCCTTTATTTTACCATCCTTCCCGGTTAACCTGACGTGTGCTCCTGAAATTGGCTCGTTGGTTGAAAGATTAACTACTTTACCTTTCATGGCGAATGTTCTCAAACCTGGTTTTTGGCTCATACTGAAGCCCCAAATATCATCGTTACCTTGACCTCCGGGCCTATTCGAAGCAAAATAGCCCATCAGGCCTTTTTCATCATCATTTCGAATGATCATTCCGAAATCATCTTGTTCAGAATTGATGCCCTTGCCGATATTCACCGGTATGCTGAAGGCCTCGTCAGACCGCATGTTGGATTTATAAACATCCATGCCTCCCAAACCATAAAAAATATCCGAAGAAAAATACATACTGCCGTCGTAAATGAATGGAGCGATTTCGTTGCCCGGGGAGTTAATCCGTGGCCCCAGGTTGACCGGTTCTGACATGATCTGGCCATTGTTGGTGTATACATAATAGATGTCGGTACCACCATAACCACCATCAAAGTCAGCGGCAAAATACAATTTGCCCGTAGCTTCGTCAAAAAAAGGATAGTAGAAAGAGGTCCCCAAATCACGAAGCATGAACCTGAAAAAACCGCTATCATAAACCTGGCCTATGGCAAGTGCGTTCTTGCCATTGTCATCATAGATCATCTCACCGTTCTCGGTATTCGATAGAATATAGAACATCCTATCCAATCCTTCGGAATAGTGGGGCGTAGATTTGTGGTATTTTGAATCAGGAATACCATCGAACTTGTTCGGATTCTGAATTCGCCCACTATTACTATCTATTCTGGCGACATAAATATCTAAATACGATTGACCGGTGCGTTGGTAAACTTTCTTCGCCTTTTGCGGCCTATCACTGCTGAACAGCAGTTTGTCCTTATAAAAAGATGGTGAAAAATCAGCTTGGGCACTATTACCGTTACTATTGAATATCTCCACATTCGACCCGTTATTGGCATTGCTCTCTAGAAGTTCAAAATTGAACTCGGCGTTGTCAAGAAGTTCATTTGAAAGAGCGTCTTTCCTTGTGTTCAAAAAGGCCTTTACCCGTTCTGGCTCAGAAATTTTTGAAAGGCTCTGCAACATCATATTGAAACGGTTCGCGCTGATGATACTGTCTTCTTTCTTATTGATATCCACATATATCTTAGAAGCGTTTTTATAGTCGCCCGTTCTGAAATAAGCGTCGGCCAGGTTCAATTGTTGGTGGTTACTTATCAATTTTCCGCTGGCCAGCTCTTTTTGATACTCCGCTATCGCTTGCTTGAAGGCGTACATATAAAAATATTTATCGCCTTTTGAGGTCATTTCTTGCGCATTGGCCGCCAAGAACGCCGTTAAAAAAAATAGTATGAATGTCTTTGCTTTCATTTCTTTTCCTTAGAAAAACCTAGGTGTATCGATCTGTTTCGGTTTGCCCTTTAATTTCTTGGTGCCATCATCTTTGCCGCTACCACCTGCTCTTTCACCGAGATAGAATTTTAAGATGACCTCATGTGATCCGCTGTTGAACTGACCTAGGGAATTGGTATTGTAGTCGTACGAATACCCTATAAAAGTGGCACTACTTATTTGAAAACCCGCTAAGCCGCTGACGGCGTTACCCCATCTGTACGAAGCCCCCATGGTAAATTTATCCTGTATCAAAAAATTGGCGGAAATATTTGACGTTACCGGTGCTCCACCGATATAATTGATCAAGAAGGCGGGTTTGAACTTTAAGCCCTCTGAAAGGTCGAAAACATAGCCCCCGATAAAGTTGAGCTGTATGTTGTCTTCAACAATGGCTGCCACATCGTCATTATACACACCATCCGTTAAAAAGTTGGGTATCGAGGCCCCAAGGTACCATGTATCTTCATCGTATAGAAAGAGCCCCGCGCCAATGGTAGGATAGAACCTATTGATCGGATCGCGATTTAAAATTGGCTCTCCGGGGTTTTCAAAGGTACCTTTTGCAAAATCGACATTTAGCAAGGCGCCGCCGGCATTCATGCCGAAGGATAGTTTGGTACGCTCCGAAACCTTGAACTGATAGGAATAGGCCAAATTGATATAGGTCTGGCTCAAAGGGCCAATCTGGTCACTGACCACGTTGATGCCCATGCCCATCTTCTCATTTGAAAAGGGAAGATTGGCACCCAATCTGATCGTTCTAGGAGCCCCGGGGATACTCACCCATTGTGCCCTGTAGAGCGCCATGATCTCGGCCGTTTCGGTAGTGCCCACATAGGCGGGGTTAAAACTACCGATATTGTACATGTACTGGGTATACTGTGGTTCATTCTGCGCCGTGGCCGAAAAAACAGCGGCCAGCAGCAACCCGATGGAGCTGCAGAGGTATTTAGAGTAAAGCCTACTTTTTTGGTCGTTCATTACTACCTTATCTTATCAGCTGGATCCAGCCCTTACTTTGAGAGGTTTCTTCCACCCCATTATTTAAAATAGCGAGGCTCATCACATAAAAATAGGTGCCTTCAGGAGCGTTCTTACCCTGCCAGGTACCATCCCAGACTATACTATCGGTTTTATTGTTCGCCTCAAAAACCAAGTTCCCGTATCGGTTGAAAATTTGAATATTGTAACTTCTATTATTAATTGGCACTTCTGGCCCTTTTGAACCATCGGCATTAAATTGAGTGAAATTAATCATTAAATTGTCATTGGTTTCATCGCCATTGGGTGAAAACTGATTGTAAATAATTCCAATATCAACGGGTGTCTGTTGGCTTACCCTTACTTCTGCCGATGACACGTTATTCGTAGGATCCCCATCCGCCGGAGAAGAACGCACAATTCGTGCCGTATTGGTAAATCTACCTTCATTAGGCACCCTGACCCTGATTTGTAGAACAACTTCAGCACCTTTGGCAAGACTTTGAATTGACCATATTCCCGTTGATTGATTGTAATTTTCCGCCGGATTTGCATCAATAAACTCAAAACCACCATCGGCTTCAATCAAGTCGCTGACTTCAATATTGTTTACCGGTCCGGGATCTATCGAGGCATTGATTACCTTGATGGTGAATATGACCTCTTCGCCCACCAGCGGATTGGCACTAAGTGCAGTTTTTTCAATAATCAAGTCAATACCTTCGGGCAGATCCACATTCAGTTGCACGGTGGCCTCATTGTTGGCGTCATTAGCATCGATGGGAATCGATGACAACAAGGTTGCCGTATTGGTATAGCTCGCGCCCTCGATAACCAAGGCCCTTATACTCAGGGTTGCCATGGCCGAAGGATCCAGCTCTAAAATACTCCATTCGCCCGTTTCCAGTTCATAACCGCCCATCGATACCTCGTGAGAAATATATTCGAAGCCGCTTTCTAGCATATCGCCAACAATAATACTCCGTGCCTTTCTGTCGGCATCTAGGTTTCTTAAGGTAATCGTAAAGACTACTTCGCTGCCCAGTACGGCATTTTCATCGTCAATAGTTTTGAGCACTTCTAGATCTAATGGAACATCACAATTGGGCGTGGCATTGGGATCACACGGATCATCGGGGTCACTGCCCTGTTCATTTTCCAGCAAATCGGATAGGCCATCGCCATCGGTATCACATGCGCCATTAAAGCGATTTGGCAAACAAGGGTTGGTATTCGCAGGATCAACCTGATCCACCAGACCATCCATATCGGTATCGACAATATTAGACTCCAGGGCATCTATGATCCCATCGCCATCACTATCTAAAGGGTTAGACACATCAGGACCTACTTCTTCACCATCATTGATGCCATCACCATCGGTATCGGGATTGTTGGGGTCGGTTCCTAAAACAGCCTCAAGGCCATCAAAAAGTCCGTCACCATCCGTATCCGAATCACAATCATTTACCGCAATGGTCACTACTGCCGATGCATCGGTACAAGGTGCCTGCGCCCCCGTAGTGGTAAAGGTAAACACATAATCACCGTCGGGCTTACCAACAAAATTTGCGATATTGCCGGCATCGAGCACCAAATTGGCGCCTACTGGTTGGCTTGTTACCACCCATGCACCGGCACCCTCACCAACGAGCTGGTCATCGAGATCTACGGTCGTTGGTCCATTGGTGATATCGCTACATGCCGATCCGTCGGTAGCTACACCGGCCGATGGCTGCGGAACAACCGTAGCGGTAACCGGTATTCTTGGCGAGGTCGCACAACCATTCAATGTGGCCTCCACAAAGTAGGTGGTGGTAACGGTCAGGTTTGGTATGATAAGATTGGCCCCCGAGCCAACCAAGATCGTCCCGGTCAACGAGGTGTACCAATTTATGGTCGCATTAGTGGGCCCCACGGTACCAGAAGCCATTAGGGTAACAGGCCCGGGACCGCATCTTAGGGGACTTGCGCCCACCACTAAATTCGGTATACCGTTTGAAACTAAATTAACCTGTAAGGTAGGGCTGGCGCAATTGTTAACGGCATCCCAGAAAAAGCCATAATAAGTGCCTGGCAAAGGGTTGTTGATCTGTGCGGCGGTCAAAAAAACCGCCTGTGCGCTTTCCGGATCCTGAACGGTAGTCCATTGTAAGGTTGTACCGGGGGGAGGTGTACTATTGGTATAGTCGTTCAAACTTGTTGTTATAGGTCCGCAGAAGGTTTGTGGTACACCTGGTACTGGAACCGGCGCCGCATTACCCGCCACACAAGGGTCGCAATCACTTATGGGAATGGTAACATCTACGGTATCATTGGGGCAGGCCCCTGTGCCGGTGACCGTATATCTAAAGACGTAATTGCCATCAGGGCGGCCATTGAAATTGACCACATTAGTACTCGCATTGAAGTTTACGTTAGCCTGTGGCCCAGATATGTAGGTCCATACCCCCCCCGGATCCTGGCCTGAAATTGTCAAATCTAGATCGATTAGGGTATTACCGTCGGCATCGCCACCTGTGGCTGCGCTATTACAACTATATACTCCTGAAATGGCATTGCCGGCATCGGGCGATTGGGAAATGACCAAATTAACCTGTAGCGATGGGCTTGCACAGGCACCCGTTGCAGACCAATAAACCCCGTAATAGGTACCTGTTGCATTTGCCGAGGAATTTGGTAGTAACTGCGCCAGCGAGGGGTCAGGAACCAAACTCCAACGCAAAGTAGTCCCTGTTGGGGCGCTCAGCCCACCACCCACAACGAAAGTGTTCAGGTTCACACTGGCAACGTCACATACTGATGTTGGGGTAGCCGTGTTCAAAGGGGGCGCCGTGGTGCCCGCCGCACAATCGTTGTCCGCAATGCTTACCGTGGCCGGTGTCGGGTCTACCGTAAAGAGGGGGTTATCAGTACCGGTAAGGGTCAATATCACCGTTTCTATGTCTTCAGGAATAGCGTCGTCAATGGGCAGCACAGTAATGTTTCTAGCCACTTGGCTACCATTATTGGCAAAGGTCAAGCCTGTAATTGCGGCACCTCCCAGGGTATAATCTAGGCCATTGGTGGCGGTCCCCGTAATGGTATAGGTAACCAAAACTACTGAAGCGGTGCCATTGGCCTTGTCTAAAGCGATTCTAAAAAGCCCTGGATCCAAATTTTCCTCAGCGGCATCGCCATCAAAAGGGCTCGTTTGTTGTAAGGAGATTATGCCCGTATCATTATCATCGATGATGATGGTTTTGGTGTGGTTGGCAATGATAGGATCTAGTTGATAAAAAAATCCCGGGGTCAATGTAATCGTTACCGTTTCAGGACCTTCAACGAGTAAGTCATCAACAACGCCTGTAATGTCGATAGTGCCCGTATCTACCCCGGCAGGGAGAAACAACTGACCAGCCAATGGTGCGTAATCTGAACCGGCAGTAGCAGTGCTGCTTGCTTCTACAGTATAATTTATAAAGCGGTCCAATATAAACCAAATGTCCTGTGATGCGGACAATGTTACTTGAAAGCTTGCCCCCACGCCGCCAGCCTCTGAGGCATTGGGTCCAGGTACAACCGTTAGGTTCGCCTGCTGGGCAGCAGAAACAAAGCCAAACAGCAATATTAGTTTAACTAGACATCCTTTAAACCTTTGGATTTTTGAGGATGAACTATTCTCATTTTTCAATTTCATAAGCTAGACGTTGAACTCTAAAAATTCAATGTTTAAGCGTCGGTAGGTAAGCTGTAAGGGCAAAAAATGGGACTTCAATATTACTAAAAAAAAAGGCTACCACCCCATATATTGGTTTAAAGATGGTATTAATAGATTAACTACCGCTTGGATCGGCGATAACACCTAATTCAACGTTACCGAACTGGTTAGGGCGGCCGAGTCTATTTTACGAACCAGGCCCTGTAAAACATTACCCGGGCCGACTTCGGTAAAGTTCAGCGCGCCATCCTTTATCATATTTTGAACACTTTGTGTCCATTTTACCGGCGCCGTGAGCTGCAAGATCAAGTTCATTTTTATTTGTTCTGAATCACTTACAGCGGTTGTACTTACATTTTGGTAAATGGGGCATTGGGCGATGCCAAACAGGGTACTATCTATGGCGGCTGCCAATTCTTCTCTGGCCGGCTCCATCAAAGGGGAATGAAAAGCACCACCTACAGGCAACATAAGGGCCCTTCTAGCACCCGCCTCCTTCAGTTTTTCACAGGCCTGTTCTACGGCCGTGATTTCCCCTGAAATCACCAGTTGACCCGGACAATTATAATTCGCGGCAACCACGATTCCGGCTGTTTCAGAGCAGATCTTTTCAACCACCTCATCGGCCAAACCCAAAACGGCGGCCATAGTGCTGGGTTGCAGCTCACATGCCTTTTGCATGGCCAAGGCCCTTTGCGATACCAATTTTAGGCCGTCTTCAAAATCAAGTACCCCGTTGGCCACCAAGGCGGAGAACTCACCGAGTGAATGCCCTGCCACCATATCAGGCTTGAACGATTGGCCCATAACCCTACTCAAAATTACCGAGTGGAGAAAAATGGCGGGCTGGGTCACCTTGGTTTCTTTCAGATCTTCGGGTGAACCCTCGAACATGGTATCGGTAATACGAAAACCAAGTATTTCATTGGCATTTTCGAACAGTTCTTGCGCTATTGGGTACTTTTCATAGAGATCGTGCCCCATGCCCACAAACTGTGCCCCTTGACCTGGAAAAATATATGCGTTCATTGTAGGTATTTTTCGTTTTAGATCGGCAAAAGTAAGGAATAAAATCTTTTGCCTATTGAAGTTTAGCAGGTTTCAAGTTTGCCTTGTTTCATTTTTAAGCATCCAAAGTAGTAACAATCGAAGCACTGATAACCCTACTCTAAATTACTTTACATTTTCTTTGAACCAGCTTGAATATTCAACATAGTTATTGGCGATGCGGTCAATTTCGCCCGAGCTCAATTCGGGGCTAATATCTTTTATCTTCTTTGCGGGCATGCCGGCGAAAATGCTTCCTGAAGGCACATGGGTGCCCTTGGTAAGTACTGCGCCTGCGGCGATGATGCTGTAACTTTCAACAACACAATCGTCCATGATGATACTTCCCATACCGACCAAAACATTATCCTCTATGGTGCATCCGTGTACGATCGCGTTGTGACCAATAGAAACGTTATTGCCAATCGTGGTAGGCGATTTCTGATAGGTACAGTGAATAACGGCACCATCTTGCACGTTCACCTTGTCACCCATTTTAATGAAATGCACATCGCCCCGCAAGACCGCATTGAACCAAATACTGCACTGATTACCCATGCTGACCTCACCGACGATGGTGGCGTTTTCGGCGATATAGCAATCCTCTCCAATTATTGGCGATTTTCCGTTTATGGTTTTAACTATCATTATATTGCTTTTTGTTCATGTTGACCGACCCAAAACTGGCTTAAAAATAAGCCAATAAATCTTTCTTCTTCGATGCGGAAACCAATAGTTCCTTTCCGTTGGAAACTACTACGCTTCCGCCTTTTCCCTTTCGGTACTTGACCACTTCGTTCACGTTGACCAAATAGGATTTATGTATTCGCGCAAAGGGAAAATCTACCAATGCATCCTCAAAATACTTTAAAGTCTTGCTGACCAATATCTTCTTGTTCACTAAATGCACCTCGGTATAATTATCATCGGCCTTGCAGTACAAAATTTCGGAAACGTTGAGAATTTGAAAGCCATCTTGTTGTGGCAGGGTAATCTTGCCATCTACTTTACCGAGTTTTGGTTTTAACACCCGATCTTCTAGAGCGTCTTCTTTTTGACGTATTTCGGCAACATAGGCAACGGCCTTGATCAACTCATCGATATTGATCGGTTTCATGAGGTAATACGCCGCGTGATTGTTGAGCGCATCCAAGGCATAATGGTCATAAGCGGTAACGAAGACCGTTTCAAAAGTGCGGTCGGGCAATTGGTCCAATAGGTCGAAGGCATTACCGAAAGGCATTTCAACATCTAAAAAAACCAGGTCCAAGGTAGTATTGTTCTCAATGAGTAAAAGGGCTTCCTTTATAGAGGCGGCCTCGCCCACCAAGTCAACATCAGTACAATATTTTGTCACGTAATTTCGCAAGATCTCGCGGTTATTGGCTTCGTCGTCTACTAGTATTGCGGTTAGTTTCATAAGTTCTATTTTAGTCTTTTTTCAAGGTAAAGCGCACTTTGGTTCCTGAACCGTCAGTTTCAAGATCTGAAATGGTGACGTCTACTTTGTCTTTGTACATATCGTTCAAAATGGCAACCCTTTTTTTGATATTGCCCATGCCCTTCGATTTCTGTTTCTTCTGGCTTTGGGTCTTGATCTCTGCCGATTTCCTTCTTCCAATACCGTTATCTGCAATGGTAATGGCGATGGTATCTTTATCTATTTGACTAAGATCAATATGCAGCCATCCTTTTTCCTCGCGGTACCGAAGTCCGTGCCAAATGGCATTTTCGATATAGGGCTGCAACAACATGGGGGGAATTTGAAAAGCGGCCACATCAACATTCTCGTCAAGGTTTACCTTATAGTCGAACTTATCAGGAAAACGCGAATGCTCAAGCTTAACATAAAGTTCTAGCAGTTCAAGTTCTTTAGACAGGGGAATGAAATCTTCCTCTGAATTTTCCAGTACCGACCGCATCAGGGTCGAAAAATCACTGATATAGCGGTTGGCACTTCGCTCGTCATTTTTGGCAATGTAGTTATTCACAGAATTCAGGGCGTTGAATATAAAATGAGGGTTCATCTGCGAGCGCAACGATTTCAATGCCAAAAGATTATTGGCCAATTTTTGCTGTTGGTTGCTCCGATAGAAAAAGAAGGTGGTAAGACCTAGCAAGATCAACCCGAATATCAATGAGTAGATGACCCATTTCTGGATACGGTTATTACCCTCTACCAACTGTTGCTCGGTCAAGGCCAAATCGTACTTGCTTTGAGACAGCTCCCTTTCTTGTTCAAGGCCCTTGATGCGACTTTGTCTGGTGGAAATTTCCCGGTTGAACCTCGCGGCCCTAGAAATTTCCTGTTCCTTTCGAATATATAGCGTATCGACCACCGAAACGTAAGCCTGATAGGTTTCTAAGGCCTTGGTAAATTCGCCCCTATGTTCATAGACTTCCGATAATTTACGGGTTGCATCTTTCTGCACGATGAGATCATCATCTGAATCGGCTTCCACGATACTTTTTTCAAGATAGGGTATGGCCTGTTCATACTTGTCCTGGGCAATGTAAGCGTTCGCAATTTTATAATTTATTCGCTGTGAGGTTATCGTATCGGCCATATTAAGGCCCGAATTTAGTTTCATTACGGGTTCGGGAAGGCTCTTCAACTCGGTCAAGCTTTTCTTTCGTAATTGTATTTCTTCTTCGTACCTGCTTTTTTTATTGTAAAAATCGGCGACCTTTTCCTTTTCCTGTATGGACCGCTGGGGGGCTTGACTTTCGGCCAGTTTCAAAGAACTGCCATAAAAACCCTCGGCCTCTATCAATTGGTCATCTTTTGCATAGGCATCGGCAATCTTCGAGTTCAGATCGGTTATTTTTGGGGTAATGCTGCTTTTCTTGGCAACGGTTAGCCCTTCGTCATAAAAATTGACCGCTTTTTTGATCTGCCCCAGCCCGGCATACACATCACCCAAACTCTCGTATAATTGCGCCTGCTGAAAAGGTACCAGCCCCTTGACCTTGACCAAGGGAAGCAACGTAGACTCCGCGTTTTTAAAGTCTTTGTTCAACAAATAGGCATTGCCCAACAGCAGGGTAGTCTTTGAAGATTTATTGACCTCAAGTGCGTCTTGATAACTTGTAATCGCCAGATCGAACTGACCATGAAATTCATATATTTCGCCCAAGGCCGTCAAGGAGGCAGCCAGTTCTTTCTTATTCGCCCGTTTACCCAGTTGCGCTATAGATTGTGTAATGAAATCGATACTTTTGGCAATATCCTTCTTTTTGTAGGCATTCGCCGAATCAAGATAGCGCTGGTGCATTGATATGGCGCTTTTTGAGAGCATACTATCTCCTGGACCGCGTTCAGCCTCGTCATCGGCAACAAGGCGGTACCCTTCCACAAGCAGATCGATATCATCGTTGCTGCTGACCCTATGTCTTTTCGTTTCGAATTCAGGGCTACTAAAAATAAGTTCATCTCCGACTTCGACATAAATCTTGTATTCCCCTAAAAAATCGGTAAGGGTATAGGCCCCTGTATAGGTGGAGACCTCTACGCCAGAAATCGGTTCAAGGGTCTCCTTGCCCTTTACCGAGCCCTTTATTTCAATGCGCTTTGTGTTTTCCTGCACCTGCCCGAAGAGGGTCTTACATCCGAAGAAAAACAAAAGTAAAATGTGACTATACCTTGTCATATACATGAATACATAACGTAAACTTAGCTGATTTATGTGGCAGTAAAAAATGCACTTCTGTCGAAAACGAAGGTTTAGAACATCATTCGGTATACTTCACGCATTGCGGGTTACACTTTACGCATTCAAAGAGCCGTTTCGCTCACTACTGGTTTTTTTAGAAAAAGTTCGGAAATACTTTTACCCCATAATTTCTAAGTTAAAACCAATGACTCCATTAGCAAAAAAAAGGTTCAAGAAACTCATTATGGTGCTGTTGTTCGCCTTCTTGGCACTATTCGTGTTTCGTTTGGTCTATGGATTTCAAACCGATGCCGATTCAACCAGTACCGATGGGTTTCACGACATGGGGAACTTTCAATTTAACGGTGAAGTTTCTGTAGGAAGAAAAAACTACGCATCAAAAAGCTACCCACAATTGAAAGGGCAAAGCCAGATAATTGTGGACCAGAAATATGAGAAAATTGCCGATATCAAAACGCTCACCACCAAATTTGAAACCGAAGAGAAACAGATACGTGCCCAGATTAACGATTACGATGGTCTGATACAATTCGAAAATAAAAGCGGAAATACAGGATATCGTGAACTGAGCCTGATCATCGGTATTCCGCCAGACAACTTTGATGCCATTTACCATAGCCTGATCAACATCGGAGAAGTACAATCAAAACAAATCACCAAGACCGATAAGACCAATGAATATAACGAGTTGAACGCCAAAAAGGCGTCGCTTGAAAAAGTTAGGGCCTCTTTGATAGCGCTCAAAGAAAAGGGTGGAAGGATCGATGAATACATGCAATTGGAAAATCGCATCCTAGAGATCGAACAACAACTGCAAGAACTGGGTGTACACCTGGGCAACTTTGATGACGAAAACGAATTCTGTACGGTAAAGGTTTTATTGTCGGAAAGAAAAATCACCGAGATTACCATGCTCCAAAGAATAAAAGTGGCCTTAGAATGGACCCTGGAAACCTTTCTGACGCTAATGGCCGGTTTTGCCTTTATGACACTTTTTGCCTATCTGCTCATACTCACCATAGAAAAAATACGAACAAAAATTTAATATGAACAAAGCGATTTCATAGGGGCTTTACCAAAATCAGCCCCCCTAGGAAATCACAAAAACAGCGAATTATGAAAAACATAAAACAAATAGCGGGCATAGCAGCACTGGCCCTCGCAATGACATCAACGTATGCCTGTATGCCTAAAAAAGAAGAAATAGCAAAAGTGCCCCTAGTGGCCCAGGCATTACCTGAAGAAGAAAAAATGTCGAACAATACCGTTAAAATTGCCTTACTATTAGATACCAGTAATAGCATGGACGGGCTCATCAACCAAGCAAAGGCCCAATTGTGGGATATTGTCAATAAATTCACCCATGCCAAATGCGGTAACGACACAAGGCCCAATTTACAGATCGCCATTTACCAGTATGGCAATGACGGCCTTTCTTCTCAGGAAGGATACATTCAGCAGGTTCTTGGGTTTAGTGATGATCTTGACGAGATATCTGAAAAACTTTTCTCATTGACCACCAATGGGGGCGAAGAGTACTGTGGGGAAGTCATACAAACCTCATTGAGGCAATTAGATTGGGGCAAAAACCCGGATAACCTAAAAATGATCTTCATAGCAGGCAATGAACCTTTCAATCAAGGAAAATTGAACTACAAGGATGCCGCGACCAATGCAAAAGAAAAAGACGTGATCGTAAACACTATTTTCTGCGGTGATTACGAACAGGGCATTCATACCGAATGGAAAAACGGGGCCGTACTGACCGGTGGCGAATATATGGCCATCGACCACAACCGCCAAGTAGTTCATGTAGCCACCCCCTATGACAAGGTCATTATTGAACTGAACTCAAAATTGAACAAAACCTATATCAGTTTCGGTGTTGCCGGCAGGTCGAAAATGGAAATGCAGGCGACCCAAGACTTAAATGCCCGCGAGATGGACGATGCCGTAGAAGTAAAGCGGGCGGTAAGCAAGAGCTCGGAACTTTACAACAATAAAAAGTGGGACCTGGTAGATGCCGCCGCTGAGGAAGATTTCGAGATCTCTGAAATTAATATCGAAGAACTGCCCAAAGAACTAAAGGGTAAATCAACATCGGAAATAGAAGCGTATATCGCCCAAAAAAAATCGGAACGCAGTAAAATTCAGAAAGAAATTCAAGAACTGAACGCCAAACGCGAGGCCTACATTGCAACCTCGCAAAAAGACGGCACCAAAGGTGAATTGGAGAACGCCATGCTGGAGGCAATCAAAAAACAAGCTGAAAAGAAAAACTACCAATGGGAATAGGCCAAACCCATAATTGTAGAACGATGGTTAAAGCCTCACCGATCGAGCATTTACCGAAAAACGGTATGCGCTGGACCTGGCGGTAATCCCGTCCATTTTTGCTGGTCGGCAGGTTGAAAAGGGTCTGTTCTAAGCTTTAGAATAGGCCCATTTTACTATTGTGCCGCTGGGCAGTAACAATCATACTTACGTTCGCTCTGACCGAAATCATACCCTAGGGTAATCTGATGGAATCCACCGTTGTCAAAACGAATATCACCCATTTGATACGAGTAATTGTAAGAAACCAAGAACCTCTTGATATTTGCGCCTACGATGGGTGTGACCAGTTGTAAACGTTGCTCACCAAAGCTACCATCGGTCTGAAACTGCGCACCGTCGAAACTTCTTCTGTACGACAATCCGCCCCAGATTCTGCCAAATTCAACATCTTTATAGATCTTTGCATTGATATCCAATGTTCGTTCTTTGGTAAAATCGGTCATTTGAAATAGCACCGATGGTTCTACCTGAACGGCGTTCTTTCCAAAAACATAACCAACAGAGGCGAGGTATCTTCTTAAGTTGTCAAATTCGATCGCCGAGTAGAGGTCTCGACCACTTCCTAAAATATTCAAAGCCGCAAAATGGGCATAGAACTCCATTTTGCTGTAAGACATTCCCAAGTCGACATTGAAGTAACTCACACTGTTATTGGTACCAGTAATTATGGGATCCGGAATCACAGATCGGAACTCTGTCTCGTCTAAATTGCTTTGCAGTAGGCCGGTACTTAACCCGAACGAAAGTTGGTTCAAATAGCGCACATCGCCACCCAATTTAAGGTGGTGGGCATAAGTGACCTTGACCCCGGTTTGAGAATGGTAACCATTTGCGTCGTTAAAGACGATCGCCCCGATACCACTATTCGACTCCCCCAAACGAAAATGGGCGTTAACCGTCTGCAAGCTGGGCGCCTGATCAACACTGAACCACTGTTTTCTTGCGGTACCACGAATCTTACCGCCCTCGCCAATACCTGCCATAGAAGGATAAACCAAATAATAGTTATCGGCCAAATAATCAAAATATACAGGTATCCCTTCTTGTGCAGCTGATTGAAAAACAAAAGTGACAAAAGTAAGGAGAGACAGCAATCGAAGTTTCATCAATGTTCTGAGATAACGTTAGTATCGACTAAATATAAAGTATAACGGTTGAAATGCAACAATATTATATCTCATTTAACTAAGAAATCATTCGTATTTTTGTGTAAAATAAAGATTTATGAAGGAGTATTCAATTACCGTGGTACAGACCAATAACCCGGCCATTTTAAAGTTCGAGACCAATCATTTCATAACGAAGAGCACGAATTATGAATTCAAAAATATAGATGAGGCCAAAAATTCGCCCTTAGCGCAGCAGCTTTTCTATCTTCCGTTCATAAAAACCGTATACATTTCGGGTAATTTCATAGGGCTTGAGCGATTTGATATTGTAGATTGGAAAGACGTAAAGGATGAGGTCGCCCAACAGCTCGTGGAATATCTCAATGCGGGAGAACCCGTGGTGAACGAGGAAGCGAACGACAAAAAAGTTGCGGTAACCGTTTATGCGGAAGTTACCCCTAACCCGGCAACGATGAAGTTCGTGGCCAGTAGAAAGATCGTACCCGCCACCTTTGAATTCAAGAATATTGAAGAGGCCAAAACCTCAGGGCTGGCAACCGCACTGTTTCAATTTCCGTTCGTGAAACAGGTTTTTATAGACCAGAACTACGTTTCCGTATCAAAATATGATGTTGCCGAATGGGACGATGTGACCATGGAGCTGCGCGAATTGATACGGGAATACATAGCCAACGGCAAAGAGGTGGTGACCACTGAAAAAGCGGTGCCAAGTGCGGCAAAAGGGCCATCGACCCCAGAAGAGGTAGCGGCCTATGATGACACCTCTCTTCAGATCATCGACATTTTAGAAGAATATGTAAAACCTGCAGTTGCTAGCGATGGCGGCAATATCTTGTTCAAATCGTATGAAGTGGAGACAAAGACCGTAAACGTAATTCTTCAGGGAGCGTGCAGCGGTTGCCCTTCGTCAACCTTTACGCTAAAAAACGGCATCGAGACCATGCTAAAGAACATGATGGGCGATAAAATTAATCAAGTGGTTGCCCTTAACGGCTAGAATTTATTGTGATTTACCCAAGTATTCGTTACCTTGGAAAAATAACTAAAAAACACTCCATTATGGCAATTTTAAAAGTAATAGAAGTACTGGCAAATTCTGAAAAAAGTTGGGAAGACGCTACCAAAAAAGCAGTGGCGCAAGCTGCGAAAACAGTAAAGAACATACGCTCGGTCTATGTTAACGAGCAAAGTGCAGTGGTCGAAGACGGAGCGGTTACCGAGTTCAGGGTTAATGTTAAAATTACCTTTGAGGTAAAGTAAACGTATATGCAGCGTACTGAAAGCGTCGATCAACCGGTCGGCGCTTTTTACATTTAGTGCCGTTCGATTACGGATGACACTTTTTCGTCTGCAAGATAAAATCCTTTAAATAATAAGGTTCAAAATAGGCCACATCCTCCAACTC
>JBHJNU010000141.1:0-39982 GCA_050330515.1 Flavobacteriaceae bacterium
TTCTATCATATCTTTGTCAAGTACACTGTACATAAAGGGTTGTCTTGGAGTTATTTATGTTTCGCAACACAAATATCCGCAACCCTTTCTTTCGGTCCAAAAAAAGTTTAAATCACTTCAATATAAATTATGTGATCCATCTATCGATATATGCGGACCTAAGATAAGAGATCTTTCAAGCTTTTAAAGGAGGTTTCTGTCAAATAGGGTATTCTTTGTTTGGACTTTTGTTGATCATTTAAGGTACCCGAAATTTGCTAACGTTCTAGCTATAAACAGTAAGGGGGCAAGCAAGCACCTCATATTCCCCAAAGCCCGTAGCAAAATCTTTTTGGTTTGGTTTATTTTTTCGGGTATCAAGCAAAATCAAAAAGATGTAGTGACTTCATACAAATATGCAAACCTCTTTCTCTCACCGAGTCAAGTCCATCTGCGCAATAGATTCAGCTAAATGAAGTCCATTTGCATACACTTGCTCAAAAGTCTGTGTAGATACCCTAAAATCTATCTAAAATAAGTAGTTTAATTGGAGATATTATTTTTTTACTTGTATTCTTGAAATCCGTACTCCTTTATATTATCTAAATCTTGTCTGCCAACTTTTCCGATTATTCTCTTGCCGCTCAAACAAAAGCAGGCGTTGCATAATTGTGGAGCTCCAGTTCCATTATTATCAATTGTCAAATTAGATATTTCAATATTCTCTGCGTTAAAGTAATTTTTGATTTTATCTGCCAACTCGTTGTTATCGTCTCCATAACCCCATGGGTCGGAACAATATGTTTGATTGTATAAAACAAAGACATCGTTATTTAAATTATCATCGTTCGAGCAACTTAATAAGGCTATTCCAATAAAAGCGAATAAAAAGTATTTTTTCATGCTGATAGGATTTTCATTTGTAGATACCATTCTATCAAAAAGGTTGCTTTTAAATTAATTCTTAATCATAGAAAAAGAGTCCCTTTTTTGAACTATTGATTACAACGTTTTAGCTATAAACAGTACGGGGGCAAAGAAGCACTTTTCATTCCGCCAAGCCTTTAGCAAAATCTTTTTGGTTCGGTTTATTTTTTCGGGTATCAAGCAAAATCAAAAAGATGTAGTGACTTCATACAAATATGCAAACCATTATATCTGGCACCAAGGCCACGTATTACTTACAAAGTGCTATCGTACACCGTTTTAGTTTGGCAGCACAAGCTCAATTTGCTCCTCAAGCGTACTTTCGTATAACATCGTTCGGGAACAAGAACTGCTCCAATAAGAACGTCTTACATAATCGCTAAGAAGTTTTTCCATTTCCGATGAAAGAAAGGTACCCTTGTTTCCGAAAACGGTATAGCGTTGATCGGTCTCCAGTTTTAGTCCGCATGAGGCTTCGTCAGTCATTGTAAACAAAAAAATAATTTTATTGCTGTTAACACCTTTGTATGACTTGTGTACCTTTTTTTGTACTCTGTTAGAAGCAAGTTTTGTCTTCTACCATTTCTAGTCTCACATATTTTGATATCACACTTTTGCCAATTACATCGCCAATCATTAGTAATTCTGATTGCTCAATTTCCGTCTCCAGGGAGTCAAACTGATCACAATTGCAATATGGTTTCATACCTGTTCCAAGTATAAAGTTAACTCCAAGTAATATTAATACTGTTTTCATAATGATGACTATCGATTAAATTTGGTACTATTTTCCTAAACCAATTTCATTCGTTAGCTGAAGAAATGAATAGTGTTACTTTAGGGGTTTACCACCAACACTGCCATGACAAGGGACGTTCCTCCAGCCCCTACCCAGCCAACTTTATGCGATGCGCTAACAAATACGGGACTACCCAGGCCACCGCCATTTCATGCCCACTATGGTTTTGTAACGACTTTCCATAGTACAAAGAACGAATATTCATCTGGCCTTGCAGCGGTGTTCTTGAATTTTGGGAAATCATTTTGATATTTCGGCACGAGATCAAGATCCTGCGGCCGGCACGGGGGTAGGGGATTCAAAAGGGGCCAGGGCCTTCAGGGCCTTTTGTATGGAATGTACCCCTTCAAAAACCAACAGCAGCCGTAGCCCGTTTCGGGTCTGCTGCTCTTTCATTTTCGCCGCATTCGGGTGTTGTTGTACAAAGTGCAGCACTTTGGTGAAGTTGGCGCTTTGGTAGAACTCAGATTGTTGGTCGGCCAAGAAGTAACCGATCAGCTTGCCCTTTTTCATGACCACTTTTTCTAGCCCGATGCTATTGGCGATCCATTTGATCCGCACAGAGTTCAAGAGGTCGTTGGCCTGGGTAGGCAGTTCTCCGAAACGGTCTACCAGTTCAGCTTCGAATTGGCATAGGGCCGCCTCGTCTTTTACCTGGTTCAGCTCGGTATAGCGGTTCAACCGCTCGGTTATATTATTGATATAATCATCGGGAAAGAGCAGCTCAAAATCGGCATCGATCTGGGTTTCCTTTACAAATACCTTTTCATGGTGGCCCTCTACTTCATCGTAAAGTTCTTTGAACTCGTTTTCTTTGAGCTCGTCAATGGCCTCGGCCAGGATCTTTTGATAGGCATCAAAGCCTATTTCGTTGATGAAACCGCTCTGCTCGCCACCCAACAGATCACCGGCACCGCGTATTTCAAGGTCTTTCATGGCAATGTTGAAACCACTGCCCAGTTCGGTAAACTGTTCCAGGGCCTGAATACGTTTTCGGGCATCGGCGGTCATGACATCATAGGGTGGGGTGATGAAGTAGCAGAAGGCCTTCTTGTTGCTACGGCCCACCCGGCCCCGCATTTGGTGCAGGTCGCTCAGGCCGAAATTATTGGCGTTGTTGATGAAAATAGTGTTGGCGTTGGTGACATCGAGTCCGCTTTCAACAATGGTCGTGGAGACCAGTACGTCAAATTCCCCGTTCATAAAGGCGAGCATAAGGGTCTCCAGTTTTTTTCCTTCCATTTGGCCGTGTCCGATACCTATTTTCGCATCGGGCACAAGGCGTTGGATCATGCCGGCCACTTCTTTGATGTTCTCGATCCTATTGTTGATGAAGAAGACCTGCCCCCCGCGTTGGATCTCATAGGAAATGGCGTCTCGAATGGTCTCTTCGTTAAATCGAATGACCTGACTTTCAATGGGGTATCGGTTCGGGGGCGCCGTATTGATCACCGAAAGGTCTCGGGCGGCCATCAAACTGAACTGCAAGGTACGGGGTATCGGCGTGGCGGTCAAGGTCAGTACATCAACATTCTCTTTGATGCTCTTCAATTTGTCCTTTACGGCCACCCCGAACTTCTGTTCCTCATCAACAATGAGCAGGCCCAGGTCTTTGAACTTTACATTTTTGTTCACGAGCTGGTGGGTGCCGATGATGATATCGACCTTGCCCGACTCAAGTTTTTCAAGGGTGCCCGACCGTTCTTTACTGGTACGGAAGCGGTTCAGGTATTCGACCGTAACCGGCATATCCTTTAGGCGCTCTGAAAACGTTCTATGGTGTTGGAAGGCCAAAATGGTGGTCGGTACCAGCACGGCCACCTGCTTTCCGTTCGCTACGGCCTTGAAGGCCGCGCGAATCGCTACCTCTGTTTTGCCAAAGCCCACGTCGCCACAGATGAGCCGATCCATGGGGCGTTCGCTCTCCATATCACGTTTGACATCTTCGGTGGCCTTGCTTTGATCCGGGGTGTCCTCATAAATGAACGATGCTTCCAGCTCGTGCTGCAAATATCCATCGGGCTCATATGGAAACCCTTTTTCGAGCCTTCTTTTCGCATATACCTTGATCAGGTCAAAAGCGATCTGTTTGACACGTGATTTGGTTTTCTGCTTGATGTTCTTCCAGGCTGCCGAACCCAACTTGTATATTTTTGGCACGGCCCCATCCTTACCGTTGAACTTCGAGATCTTGTGCAAAGAATGTATGCTGACGTACAGTATATCGCGCTCGCCGTACATCAATTTGATGGCCTCTTGCTTTTTGCCCTCCACATCTATTTTTTGTAGCCCGCCGAACTTGCCGATACCATGGTCGATGTGGGTCACATAGTCGCCAATTTCGAGTTTGTTGAGGTCCTTTAGGGTAATCGCCTGCTTTTTGGCATAACCGTTCTTTAGGTGGAATTTGTGGTAACGCTCAAAAATCTGGTGATCGGTGTAGCAGGTTATCTTCAAATCGTCATCGATGAAGCCTTGGTGCAACGGAAAAACCACCGTCCGGTAATGCACCCCCGGGCTACCTTCGGCTCCGGTGGCCACCTGCTCAAAAATGTCGTGAAAGCGCTTTGCCTGTTGATCCGTGGCGCAGAAGATGTAATTGGTATATCCGTTACGGCGCTGCTGGTTGAGGTCTTCGATCAAGAGATCGAACTTTTTGTTGAACGAGGGCTGGGGTCTGGTTCGGAATGCGAATTGGAGGCCCTGGCCCTGCATTAGGTCGGCGGTACCATCATCACTTAGGGTGGTGGTGATCAGCCTAAGATCTTGCATCTGCCGTTTGAACTGCCGTGAATTCAAGAATAGTTCTTCTGGCCCGGCGTGTTTGATGTCTTCGGATAATTTTGTAAAAGCCTGTTCTGCCCTTTCAAAGAAATCATCTAAACGTGCAAAGAGCAGGTTGCCGTTCTTCGCGAACACGATGGTGTTGGAGGAGATATAGGTTAAAAAACTTTCGCGCTTTTCCTCTAGAAACTTGTTCGCGACATTGGGAATTATACTTATTTTCTTGACCTTTTCGGTAGATAACTGGGTCTCTACGTCAAAGGTTCGAATGCTTTCTACTTCATCACCGAAAAACTCAATCCGATAGGGTTCGTTATGCGAAAAGGAGAAGACGTCGACGATACCGCCACGAACTGAAAATTCGCCGGGTTCGGTTACGAAATCAACGCGTTTGAACTGGTATTCGAACAGCACTTCGTTCAAAAAGTCGAGCGAAAGGGAATCTTCCAATTGTATTTTCAGGGTATTCTTTTCCAGCTCTCGGCGGGTGACCACTTTCTCAAAAAGCGCCTCGGGATAGGTAACTATGGCCGCAGGTTTTTTGCGCGAGTTGATACGGTTCAAGACTTCGGCGCGCAGTAGTACATTGGCATTGTCGGTTTCCTCTAGTTGATAGGGCCTGCGATAGCTTCCGGGGTAGAACAGTACATCTTTCTCACCGATCATCTGTTCGAGGTCGTTCAAATAATAGGCGGCCTCTTCCTTATCATCGAAGATCAGTAAAAGCGGGGCATCCGCAGTACGAAAAACATCAGCTAAAATGAATGATAGTGATGAGCCCGTGAGTCCCTTTAAAATGATCTTTTTCTCAGGTGAGGCCATGGCGGCGCGCAGTTTCCCGACTTGGGGAGACTGTTCAAAAAGCTGTTGAAGGGCTGCTTGGGTCAAGCGATAAAATTTGAGGTGCAAAGATACGGCCTATAGGTAGCACCTACAAAAGGCTGGCTCATATTTTTATGACCTTACCTGCCGCCAGGGCGAATATTTCGTCTTTTTTGCCAGGTTTCAGCACGTGGGTGCCCGTAAACTTGCCGAATGCGGGTAGGATCATCTGGTGTTCGCGCTTAAAAAAGCAGGCCAAACGAAGCGATTGTTGGGCCGTACCCTTCAAGCGTATGGCCGGATGAACATGGCCCGAAAGATTAAAAAACCCGTTCCGTTCTTCAGGGTGGTGGGTCAATAGAAAACCCTTTTGCACCAGTTCAGAAACAACCGCAATTCCCAGAGCCTCATATTTCAAGGGCGATATGATATCGTGGTTGCCCTGCACGAGAACGATATTTGCACTTGTTCGCGATACCCATTGCTCGAACAATGCCCATTCGATGTTCAGTGAGGAGTGGAAGAGGTCCCCCAAAAAACAGATGACTTGTGGTCTGAAGAAGGCGACCACCCCCTGCAGCAGGGCAAAATTTTCTTGGGCCAAGTTGTGCGGTACTGCCGCGCCGAATTTTCGAAAATGGGCCACTTTGCCCAGGTGTACATCGCTGATGATGAGCATGGCCTCATCTTCCCAGAAGAGAACTCCTGTAGGGTGCATGGTAAAGTGTTGCTCATGTATTTGGATGGCAAGGGTCATTTACACATTTCAAATAAAAGTTTATGAGATAAATACTTACTTTGTACAAATATTTAACAAAAAGGTGAACAAAAAAGAGGATATATTAAAAGCTAAATTAAGGAAAGAACTTTATGCTCAACAATCGGGATATGTTAACCTTAATAAAATACCACATTTAAAAGAAGAGCATTATTATATTACAGACATTCCCCTTGATGGAGATGCCCCCAAGCAATACATAAAAGCATACTATAATTACAAAAATTGCCCAAGACGAAATGAGCACAGAAACTGGCACGGTTTTTTCGCAAAGTTTGGTCGTAAATCTTATCCCCATGAATCCGTTATTGAGTTTATTATAAATAAGGCCGGGGAAGAGTTGAATCTACTTATTAATAAAACTCAATTAGTAAGAGTAGGAGGTCAGGTAAGGTTTCTTAGTCAAGATTTTTTGAGTAAGAATCAAAAGCTAATCCACGGTATCGAGATAATTGGAGAATATTTTGAGGATGTCGAATTTGCCAAGGAAATTGATCAAGACAGGAAAGAAAGGAGAAAATACTTAACTTTTGAATTGATTGAGACAGCAATTACGCACGTTTATCCTAAAAATTTTTCGGAGATTCTAGATGATTTAGTTAAATTGATTGTTTTTGACGCTATAATTGGCAACAACGATCGACATTATTATAACTGGGGATTAATTGGATATGTAAGAAAGTCTAACTTGGAGAGCCCGACGTTCTCCCCAATTTATGACACCGCTAGAGCTTTATTGTGGAATTTCACAGATGAAAAGATAGAAAGTACCTACGCTCAATATAAAAATGGGTCAAATCAATTGGAATCATTTATAAAAAAATCAAAGCCTAGAATTAGTACGGAAAGTAATCCTGATGCAAATCATTTTGATTTGGTTCATTTTTTGTTCAATTATAACAATAATTATAAAGAAGTCATTGTAAATTTGATAAACGATGAGAATCGGAAAAAAGTAATCGATTGTCTCAACAAATATTGTACTTTGTATTTTTCGGACACAAGAAAAAGCTTGATTCTTGCGTTGATTAATAAAAGATTTGATTATCTTGAAAATGCTATATTATGAAAGAGTTTTTTAGAAGTTTTTTTAATAAATCGTCAGAAGAAAAAGTTGTTGTAACCGATTCCCCTAAGGTTGATGCTAAATTCGTGATCAAAATCGATGATTTGATAATAGGTACTTTAAATAGAAAGAACAATTTTTGGCAGTTTCAATATTCAGATGATTTCAAAAACCAACAGGAGTACTATAGGTTGGTTGGGTTCTCCGATTTAAACAAAGTTTATCAGAGTGAGGTTTTATGGCCTTTTTTTAAGATTAGAATTCCAGGTTTGAAACAGCCAATGATTCAAGAAATTATTGAATTGGATAAGTTGGATGTAAGCGATGAAGCAATTTTGCTAAAAAGATTTGGCCGTAGAAGTATTTCAAATCCTTATATTCTCGAATCAATTTAATTTCACTTTTTCATCAGTATCGCCGCCATACGCCGAATACGGTCTTCTAGCTTTTCGCTTGAAAGTTTTTCGCGGCTCATACGGTCAGTGATCAACGGGAAGGAAAAGGGCGTGGGGTTCTTACATTTTTTCCAAACGATTTCTTGGGCGGCGATGCGTTCTAGGGCCAAACGAAGTCGGCCTTCTTCTAACTGGTGCTCGAAGGTTTCGGTAAACGCCTGTTGAAAAAGGAGGTTGTCGGGCTCATAATCACGAAACACATCGAAGAGTAATTGGGAACTGCTCTGCAGGTGTTTCATTTTCACCCCCTTGTCAGGGTAGCCCGTGAAGACCATTCCGCTGATAACGGCGATATCCCTGAATTTACGGCGTGCCATTTCGGTCGAGTTCAGGCTTTTTTGCAGGTCGTCTAACAGAAAATCGGGGGTGAACAGATTATTGTCGAGCGCTTGTTGCATGTCTATCTCTTTATCGGAAAGCAGCTCGAAGCCATAATCGTTGAAGGCCAATGAAAAGGTGATCGGGCTAAGTAGGCTGATCCGGTAGCCCAAAAGGCTTCCCATGGCTTCGTGCACAAAGCGCCCTTCGAAAGGGTAGATCATATGGTGGTAGCCATCGCGTGATCTGAAGGTCTCGATAAGAAGTTGGTCGGGTTTGGGTACGATACTTTCAAGGCGTTGCCTTTCGAACATGGGCCCTAAAGCCTGTATTTCGGCCGATTGCCTGCTCTTTTCGAGTCCGGCGCTGTACAGTTCTTCTCGAAGCAGTTCTGACATTTGGGCGGAAAGCGACAATCTACCCCCCATCCAACTGGGCACTTTATTCGTTTTTTTGGAGGAGTTTTTTACATGAACCTGCATTTCTTTTATACGGATGAATTCAAGGTTGCGCCCGGCGAAGGTGAACACATCGCCACGGGTCAATTTTGAAATGAAGTATTCTTCTATTGTGCCGATATAGCCTCCTTTTTGATAGCGTACGCTCAGGTTCACATCGCCCACAATGGTGCCGATCTGAAACCGGTGCCGCATGGCAACACCTCGATTGTTCACTTTGAAAAGCCCATCTGCCTCCACTTCCACTTTTTTATATTCGTCATAGGTCTGCAAACTTTGGCTACCTATCACCAAGAAGTTCAAGAGCCATTGCCATTGGTCTTTGGTGAGGGCCTGGTAGCAGAAGGTCTGCCGTACCTCTTCGAAGGTCTGATCGGCATAAAAGCCGTCAGAAATGGCTAGAGTGGTCAAATACTGAAGCAGAACGTCATAACTGTTCAGGTAGGGCAGCCGATCTTCTACGGCGTTTTGCTTTACGGCCTGTTGCAGGGCCGAGGCCTCTATCAGTTCTATGGCATGGGTGGGCAGAAAATAGATAAGGCTTTCCTTGCCGGGTTGATGTCCACTGCGACCGGCGCGTTGCAAAAAGCGGGCAACGCCTTTCGGGCCACCGATTTGAACCACGGTCTCCACGGGGGCAAAATCGATGCCCAGATCTAGGCTTGAGGTGCACACCACTGCCTTTAGGCTTTCATTTCTAATGGCCTGCTCTACCCACATTCGGGTTTCTTTGTTAATACTGCCATGGTGCATGGCGATTTCTCCGGCATATTCAGGATGTTTTTCCAAGATCTTTTGAAACCAGATCTCGCATTGGCTCCTGGTGTTGGTAAAGAGCAGGGTGGTTCTGCTCTTGTTGATGATGGGAATCACATCTTCCAAGAGGCGAATGCCCAAATGCCCGCGCCACGGAAAGGTTTCCATTTCTTCGGGAATGATGCTCCTGACCGTGATTTTCTTCTTAATGCTAGCCCGGATCAAGACCGAATTCTTCATCGCCTCAGAGCTCGGCCCGAGTAGCACCTCGCGGGCCTGTTCAAGGTTGCCTATGGTTGCCGAAATACCCCAGATGCGAATTTTTTTTGAAATAGCCTGAAGGCGAGAAATGGCCAGTTCCATTTGAACCCCACGTTTTGTGCCGAGAAGTTCGTGCCATTCGTCAACCACAATGGCCGTACAATCGTTAAAGATCTTAGCGTAACCCTTGGTGGCCAGCAATAGGTGCAGACTTTCGGGGGTGGTGATGAGCAGGTCGGGCATTTCCTTTTTCATTAGGGCACGCTCTTTCATTGAAGTGTCGCCGGTGCGTATTGACACCGTCATTGATGTGCCCAGATCCTTGGTTATCCGCTCGGCCGATTGTTTTATTTCTTGTGATAGGGCGCGTAGCGGGGTGATCCAGATGGCCTTTAAACCCTTTTTATGCCTTGTTCGGTAGTCGGCATTTTTCTTGATATAGTCCAATACAATGGGAAACCAAAGGGCATAGGTCTTGCCACTTCCCGTAGGCGCGTTCAAGAGGCCGTGCCTACCCTGTAAAAAAGCCTTCCAGGTATCTTTTTGGAAGGGGAAGGGGGTCCAGTCTTGCTCTCTGAACCAGTTTTCGGCGATTTCGTAAAGTTCTTCTTTCTTCATTCGGTTTGCGTGAAAATACGAATTTGATCAGCAAAAGAATAACTTATGACAGGGGGATTATAACTTATAAAAAAATTATATTTGCCCATTAAAATTATATTTATGTCTTTTACTGATTTATACGGAAATAGCGAACATCGAAGCAACTTGGCGCATTTTGCCGCGTTGGCCACCTTGGCGGCCTCTAACGGGGTGGTAGCTGCGGAGGAGAAGAAAATGCTAGACCGCTTTGCGGAAAAGTTGGGTATTACCGCAGCGGAATATAAGGAGGTGATGAAGAAGGAGAATAAATATCCTATCGAACCACCTAGTGATGCAGAAAAACGTTTGGAGCGTTTGTTCGACCTTTTCAAGATTATTTTTGCGGATCATCAAATAGTTGAAGAAGAAATGGTTCTTTTGAAAAGATATGCGATAGGCCTCGGCTTTTCAGGCGAAAAGGCCGATAAGCTCATCGAAAGATCGGTGGCGATCTTTACGGGCAGAATTGATTTTGATGATTATATATACTTATTGAAGCCTTAGGTCAAGAGCGGTTGGTGACCGAAGAAAAACTCATATTCAAAGGGTTGTTACTAAGGGTAACGCTCTAAGAACTCTTGCAGCTTCATAACCATATTTTTACTTCCACAAAAAAACGGGACCCTTTGGTGCAGCTCGGTGGGCCGTATGTCCAAAATTCTGTCACGGCCTCCAATGGCCATACCGTTGGCCTGCTCGGCAATGAAGGCCATGGGGTTGCATTCATAAAGTAGTCTAAGTTTACCGGCTTCTGATACACTACTTTTCGGGTACATATAGATGCCCCCCTTGATCATGTTTCGATGAAAGTCTGATACGAGGGATCCAATATACCTTGAGGTATAGGGTCTGTCTTCCTCTTCTTTCTGGCAATATTTTATAAAATCTTTCACCCCTTGATGAAAGTGCACATAATTGCCCTCGTTAACCGAATAAATTCTTCCTGATTCCGGAAACTGCATGTTCGGATGGGATAGATAGAAGGTTCCGATGGCAGGATTCAGGGTGAAACCGTTCACCCCATTACCGGTAGTATATACCAACATGGTCGAGGTGCCATAAATCACATAGCCCGCAGCCACCTGTTGATGTCCGGGTTGAAGAAAATCTTCTAAGGTTACCGGTGAGCCGACCGGGGTAATCCTTCTGTAAATCGAAAATATGCTTCCTACGGATACGTTGACATCAATATTGGATGAACCGTCTAAAGGATCGATCAAGACAATATATTTGTTCTGATGGTTTTCATCGAAACTGTTGATGCTGATGAAGCCATCTTCTTCCTCGGAGGCGATTCCGCAAACGATCTCTCTATTTTTTAGGGTTTGGATAAACTTTTCATTGGCCAGTACATCTAATTTTTGCTGTTCCTCCCCTTGAATATTGGTGTCTCCGGCCGCTCCGATGATATCTATAAGTCCGGCTTTATTGACCTCGTGATTGACCACTTTGGCCGCCAGTCTGATCGCGTTGATCAGCTTTGATAGTTCCCCTGAAGAGTATTGGAAAGAATCTTGGTTCTCGATGATGAACTCCCCAAGGGTCGTATTTCTTGCAGTCATTACCTAGGTGTTTGCAATTTGACCACAAATATCGGCCATTTTGTTAAACTACATGGTTTTCTCTGAACATTCATTTTTTAAATTTATAACTTTGTGTTTTATTTGTAACAATTATGGAGTTTAAAATACGCGACGCAAGTGCAGGGGATATGCCCCAAGTTTTACAACTGATCACCGAATTGGCCATTTTTGAAAAGGAAGCCGATGCCGTGGAGGTTACCGTAGATGATTTGGTGACCCATGGATTTGGTACCGAAAAGCGGTTTCATTGTTTTGTTGCCGAGGCTGGCGGCGCACTGGTAGGAATGGCATTGGTATACCCTCGGTATTCTACCTGGAAGGGCCCGATTGTACATCTCGAAGATCTGATCGTTACCGAAAAAATGCGCGGTAGTGGCTTGGGTAGTGCCCTATTGACCGAAGTGGTCAAATACGGTCACAGCCTTGGGGTACGACGGATCTGTTGGGATGTTCTCGATTGGAACGAGCCGGCGATTACGTTTTACGAAAGCAAGGGGGCCAAGGTCATGCGCGATTGGGATGTCGTGCATTTGGATGAACGGGGAATAAAGTTATTCATGGCCAACCTATAGCACATAAAAGGGGCCGGAATGAGGCAGGTATCGAACGGATGTGTTTGTTCTGACCATGCAGGTAAACGAGTATGTACATTAATTTAATTCATATATGAGGATTTTTAAATTTGGCGGGGCATCGGTACAGCATGCCGATGGGGTCAAAAATGTGGTCAAGGTACTTAAAGAGGTGGGCCATGAGAATACGTTATTGGTGGTGTCGGCCATGGGGAAGACGACGAATGCCATGGAAGCCGTTGTCAATGCCTATTTTCAAGACAGAAAAGCGTTGCCGTCGGCCATTGAAGAGGTCATCGCTTACCACCAATCAATTTTGGCCGATCTTTTTACCAATGGTCAACATCCGATTTTCAACAAGGTAAAGGCCCTGTTCGATGAGGTACATGGGTTCTTGGCATGGAACAAATCGCCCAATTACAATTTTGTCTATGATCAGGTAGTAGGGTACGGTGAATTGGTTTCAACAACGATCATCAGTGCCTATTTGAACAAGATCGGCATCAAGAACAATTGGCTCGATGTGCGTGATTTTATTAAGACAGATGACAGCTATCGCGATACTACCGTTAATTGGGAGAAGACCCAAGAGAACGTTTCAAAGGACATCGACCGAAAAATACTGAATGTAACCCAGGGGTTTTTGGGTAGCGATGACAATAACTTTACCACTACCTTGGGCAGGGAAGGGTCTGATTACACGGCAGCGATCCTGGCCTACTGCCTCAACGCCAGTTCGGTAACGATATGGAAGGATGTGCCCGGGGTGTTGAACGCCGACCCGCGCTATTTTAAGGAGACGCAACTTTTGAACAGGATCTCTTATCTAGAAGCGATAGAACTTGCTTTTTACGGGGCCTCGGTCATTCATCCGAAGACCTTGCAGCCCTTGCAGGGCAAGGAGATTCCGTTGCACGTTAAGTCGTTCATAAACCCCAAAGATCCCGGAACCACGGTGGGTAAGGGC
Organism: Flavobacteriaceae bacterium; assembly: GCA_050330515.1. GTDB lineage: Bacteria > Bacteroidota > Bacteroidia > Flavobacteriales > Flavobacteriaceae > Maribacter_C. The sequence continues at coordinate 13,165 of JBHJNU010000141.1, forward strand.
ATCGGAATAGAACCTGAGGTGCCCTGCTTCATTGTTAAGAAAAACCAGGTGTTGATGAAGCTCTCGTCACTTGACTTTTCATTTATTGTGGAGGATAGCATCAGCGAACTCTTCAAATTGTTCCATGACCATAAGATCAAGGTGGATCTGATACAGAATTCGGCCATCAGTTTTTCGGTCTGCGTAGATAATAAGTTCGGCCGTTTAGACGAGCTATTGAATACGCTAAAAAGTAGGTTCAAAGTAGTGCACCATGAAGACGTATCGCTCTATACCATTCGCCATTTCAACCAAAGGGCAATTGATTCGCTACTCAATGGCCATGACGTACTGTTAGAACAGCGGGGTAAGGAAACACTTCAGTTGGTGGTCAAATAAGGTGCCCGCTTTCAAGGTGATGGCATAAAACTAACTTTTTTGTGGTGTCTTTTACGGTATTAAATTGACCACCTTAACAAGGGTTTTAGTTATATTTACCGTTACCTAAAATGATACATGAATGGGCTTAGTGACCTCCAAAGAAGTAGCGAAAGCGATCGGTCTTGACAAGTACGGTTTTTTCGGCACTTTTATAGGCTGGTTGTTGATGAAGGTCACTAGAATATCGGGTATAAACTCATTCTATGACACCATAAAGCACCTTAATGGTGTTGACTACGCCGATGCGATCCTAGAACATTTTAAGATCGATTTTGAAATACCCGATGAAGATTTTAAGCGCTTACCCAAGAATGGGGCCTATATTACCATTTCAAACCATCCGCTTGGGGCCATAGATGGTATTTTGCTCTTCAAATTATTGGTAAGGGAAAGGCCCGATTACAAGATCATGGCCAATTTTCTTTTGACGCGAATGGTACCTTTTGCCCCTTATGTGATTCCCGTTAATCCCTTTGAGGGCCGAAAAGAGGTGAAGGGTAATATTGCAGGGTTCAAAAGTGCGCTCAGCCATTTGAGGGAGGGCCATCCGTTGGGGATATTTCCTGCTGGGGAAGTATCTACCCATAGAGACGGCAAATTGATCGTAGATAAACCCTGGGAGGAGGCAGCGCTGAAGCTCATTCGAAAGGCAGAAGTGCCGGTGGTGCCCATTTATTTTCATGCGCGTAACAGCCAACTTTTCTACCGTTTGGCAAAACTGGGCGATGTATTTCGAACGGCAAAGATCCCGTCGGAGGTGTTCACCCAACGCAACCGCACGATCAAGGTACGAATTGGCCACCCCATATCGGTAGCGTCGCAAAAAGAGCAAGAAACCTTGGAGGAGTTTACGGACCTGTTAAGGCGTAAAACCTACATTCTCTCGAACGCCTATGCGAAAGAGCGGCTCTTCGATCAAATACCTTCATCGATCAAATTGCCCAAGGCCCCCAAAAAAATAGCGTCGGCCGTACGTACCGAGGTCATCGAGGGTGAAATAGAAAGATTGACCACAAAAGATCGGCGCCTGCTGCAAAGTAAAAATTATGAAGTGTTCTTGGCCCCCGCCAATGAAATGCCCTTTACCCTAAAGGAAATTGGAAGACAGCGCGAAGTGACCTTTCGCGCCATAGGGGAAGGAACCAATAATTCCATCGATATCGACCGGTTCGATGAATACTACCACCATATGTTCTTGTGGGATAATGAAGCTAAAGTGATCGCGGGGGCCTACCGTATGGGCCTAGGTTCTGAAATTTTCAGCAAGTATGGGATCGATGGTTTTTACCTGCAAGACCTCTTCCGTTTCGAACCCGAACTTTTTGGCATGATGCGCCAGTCCATTGAAATGGGAAGGGCCTACATCATTAAAGAGTACCAACAGAAACCTATGCCCTTGTTCCTCTTATGGAAGGGCATCGTGCACACCACGTTACGGCACCCTGAACATAAGTATCTGATAGGCGGGGTGAGCATCAGCAACCAATTTTCGAATTTCTCAAAATCGTTGATGATCGAGTTTATGAAAAGTAACTACTGGGATCCCTATGTGGCGCAGTATGTTAGGCCGAAGAAGGAGTTCAAGGTAAAACTGAAGGATGCGGACAAGGAATTTGTTTTTGACGAGACCAAGGCCGATCTCAATAAGTTCGATAAATTGATCGATGAAGTAGAACCGGGCAACCTGCGCTTGCCGGTATTGATAAAGAAATATATCAAGCAAAACGCAAAGGTGATCGCATTTAATGTAGACCCCCTGTTCAATAATTCAGTAGATGGGCTGATGTACATCAAAATTGCAGATTTGCCCGAAAGTACCGTAAAACCGGTTATGGAAGAGTTTCAGGCCGAGTTGGAACGAAAACATTTTGAATCACTGGCTACAGATTAATCGGTTTCATTTCACCGATTGTGTAAAAACGAACAACAGCTCAGTAGCTATCTGAATGCTTCTTTCATAATATTTTTCAGCTTGTTGCGGGGTATGGTCAAAAGCTTTCGGGTCTTCATAAGTTATAGGAAAACGGCCATCGGAACCACCCACAAAAGGGCAACCTTTATCGGCAGATGAACAGGTCATGATCGCCGCAAAATAATCTTTCGGATTGAAAGGATGGTCAAAGGTTTTTGAAAAACCGATGATCGGATGAGCATTTTGAGCATACTTGATGCTGTACACAGGGTTGCTGCCCTCAGAGAGCTTATTTATCTCGAACCCCATATTTTCCAAGGTTTCGGCAGCTACGGGAAAAAGCGCCGTGGCCTCGGTACCGCCCGAGTAGCAGCAGATGTTGCCAATGCCTTGGTGATGGGCCAATGTCTGCGCCCAAACTTGGGCCAAATGACTTCTTCTTGAGTTGTGGGTACAAATAAAGTTTAGCGCGATAGGATGTCCATCGGCCAGTTTATGCTTTATATAAGCGGCCAGCGGACTTAAAACTACCTTGCGCTCTTCGGTGATTACGGTAGTATCCAAGCTTTCTATGAGCGCTACAATTTTAGGTAATAACGGTTCTTTGTTCATATTAAATGCCGACTGTTTTACTTCGTCTTTCAAAGAGTAGGTTGTCTTTCCAAATACCATCCAAGATACCGACCCTTTCACGTTTACCAATATATCGAAAACCGACTTTTTCGTGCAGGTCAATACTTGACTTGTTTTCCGGGAAAATTCCCGATTGCAATGTCCATAAACCTTCGGCCTCACTTGCTAATATCAAAGCTTCCATGAGTAATTTACCAACCCCTTTACCACGACATTCCTTTCCGACATAAACACTAACTTCTGCTACACCACCATAAACACATCTGCTGGAAACCGGTGAAAGTGCGGCCCACCCCAGTACCTTGTTCTCGGAGACCGCGACAAGTCTGCATGGTATCAAATGGGCGGCATGCCACGCTTCATAGCTGGGTATGTTCTTTTCGAATGTGGAGAAACCTGTTTCGATCCCTTCACGATAGATTGTTGCCACCTCGTTCCAGTGGGCGGGCCGCATTGGTTCAATTTCGATTTTTACCATGTCAGATGTTCATAATGTTATGGTACATATTAACAACAACCGCTGCCTGGTGCGCATGACGTAACCTGCAATTGAGCTGCAGCTGGTACGCCACAGGTTTCTTTGGCCTTACAGTCAGTTTTTTCTACCCCCAGTTTCAGGATCAACCGATCTTGGGTAATTTCAAAATCGAGAACGAATAGTTGGGCCGTATGAAAATGAGCGTTGCTGTATTCGAATTTTACCTCGACCTCTTTTTCCATCGGTTTAATACCGTCTACCTTGTTTAGAATGCCCAATGCCTTAAAGGCGGTCATATAGGTGCGTGTATCTTTTTCTTCGGGACTCTCCCAGAGTTGAATAACGGTCTCTTTCCAAAAATCGGTTCCTGCACCGCAATCTACCGAATCTATGGTGATGTTCTTAATCTCGGTGATATGGTAATTTGCCCCTACCAAGTGACCTGGCATGTATTCGAAAAGAAGTGCTTTATTGGAATTTTCTTTTAATAGGCTTAAGAATTCGAATGTCTTCATAATGTTCTTTTTAGCAGCAGTTGAATTTTGTTTTATTGAAAAAGGAGTTTAAGATATCTTGAACTTCCTTCCATTTTTGTAGATTGATGCAATAGCAGACTTTCTTACCCTCTATTTCACCTTGAATTAGTTCAATACTCTTCAACTCTTTTAGATGCTGAGAGATGGTGGGTTGGGCCAAGCCTATTTCATCGACGATGTCATTGCAGATGCATGATTTTTGGTTGCTTATGTATTGTAGAATGGCGATACGTGCCGGGTTGGCCAAGACCTTGAATATAACCGCAAGTTCATTTTGCTTCGAATTGAATATTTGAGTCTTGGTGATGCCCATGTCATATTTATATATTGCAATATTACGATATTAAGTAACATAAAAAAAACCAGATCGAAGAAATCTGGTTTTTATTTTATTTAGAACCAAGGTTTTTTGCCTACTTGGTACGTATTGTAGAATTCTTCATCTGACTTGGTCAGGTATATGATACCTTCAATAAGACCTATGATACCGGTCGCCATTACCACGAACCATCCGATGACAAAGCACATGGTAGCGTACCCAATAACGGTGGCGACCAGTAATATGATGCCTTCTTTTTGATAGCCTAAGATAAACTTATGAATGCCCAAGGAACCCAAAAATATCGCTAAAAGCCCCGCCAGTACTTTTTTATTGTCACCTCCGGCGCCATTGAAGGCTTCTTTGGCACTTGCGGTAAACTCATTGGCCGTTTTTTTCGCTTCTTGGGCAAAATCACTTACCGCCTCTTTGGCTTCCCCGGCGAATTCGCTTGCCGCTTCTTTGGCGTCCTCGAATTTTTCACTGGCCTTCTCGCCAAACTCTTTTGCTGATTCTTTAGCGCTATCGAACGCATCTTCGGCCCTGTCGCCTAAATCTTTATTCTCTTCAGACATGTTGCTTGTTTTTGGTGGTTAAACGTGTCTAAATGTAATAAATAATCGCATACCAGAGAAACACTTTGTCAATAGGCTCGTAAAGTATTATTTTGTTACCGATCGTCTAGAACCCGTCCGTACTTCCGAAGTGGTGTTTTTCTTTGCACAAATCGATTTATCTTTTTTAGTTAGTTTTGGTGAGGCCTATGGTTATCCCCATAGAACCGAACTACTTAGAAAACAAGGGTTGCCATGGCCAAGGAACATTCTGGAGACGAATTTGCCCCTGCTAGCGATTGCGCAGTTAATAGGAACAAAAGTAGTACTGCCGGTATTATCTAGGCAAGAGGTAGAAGGTTTTTCTTCACTCATCCGATTTAACAGAATTCTGCTTTGATTTTATCGACAATGGTTTGAGCAAGCTTGATTTTGCTCTCGACGGTCCAACCGGCGACATGGGGCGAAAGTAGTACGTTCTCCGCCCTGATCAAATAGTCGAACGCTTCTGGCATCTGCTTTTCCGAAAACATATTTTCAAAGGAGGTTTTCTCATACTCCAACACATCGAGCGCGGCGCCCAAGATTTTGCCTGATTTTAGTGCTTCCACCAAATCTTCGGTAACAACACACTTACCACGGGCGGTGTTCAACAACCAGAACGGATGCCGAAAGGCATTGATGAATTTAGTATTGACCATACCCATGGTCAGTTCGGTTTGAGGAACGTGCAGACTGAGTACATCGGTGCGTTGCTGCAGTTCCATAATACCTACTTGGCGGGCATTTTCATCTTCAACACCGCCTTTTATATCATAACAGATAACTTCGTTTACCTCAAAACCACGTAATTTTTTGGCAAAGGCCTTGCCCATGTGGCCATACCCTACGATACCTACCACTTTGCCCTCCAATTCTACACCGCGATTGCCCTCACGGTTCCAAATACCCTGACGAACTTCTTGGTCTGCCGTATGCAGTTTGTTGAAAAGGGCAAGGAGCATGCCCAGGGTGTGTTCGCCAACGGCATTCCTATTTCCTTCTGGCGCGGCCGCTAAAAATATGCCCTGAGCTTTCGCGTAGGCAACATCGATATTTTCTAATCCGGCCCCTACGCGCCCAATGAACTTTAGGTTGGTCGCCTGAGCTAAGAAGGCTTTATCCAAAGAAAAACGGCTTCGAATAATTATACCGTCATATTCGTTGATCTTCATTGCGACAGCTTCTTTTGATGAGGTGTAGTCCTCGTCGTTTTGAAACCCCAAGGCTTCCAATTGTTGTAAAAGAAGCGGGTGGTTTGAATCTAGGTGTAAGACCTTCATGGTTTTGGTTTAAATTTTCGGATAATGGGTCTGCGTCAGTTCATGTACACTATCGCCGGTATGCCGGGTACCCAGTTTTTCAAAAAGTAGCAAATGTACCTCTTCGTCATTTTTAGTAGACGGACAATGTTCTACCCCCTTGGGCACTACGATTATTTCTCCTTCTTCGACCACCTCTGTACGGTCACGAAATTGCATGTGTAAAGTACCTTTCAAGACCTGAAAAAGTTCATCCTCGTTCTCATGGGCATGCCAGACGAACTCGCCCTGAACCTTCGCCAGAATAACCTGCATATCATCAACTATCGCGATTTGATGGGGGTGCCATTTTTTGGTAAAAAGTTGGTGTTTCTCTTTCAGGTTGATGGGTTTCATTCTATATCATTTAATTACTATGCTCTGCCAATGTCATTCAAACAATGAATCTAAAATAACGTGGCTGTAAGGCTAGATTCCCAAAATTAATTTGGCGATCCAGAAGTAGATCAATATACCGAAAATATCGTTGCTAGTGGTAATAAAAGGTCCTGTTGCAATGGCCGGATCAATTCCTCTTTTGTGCAAGAACAAGGGTGTAAATGTACCGATAAAGCCGGCGACAACGATGACGACGATCAACGAAACCGAAATTGCCAAAGCGGTCATGAAGTCACTTTTCCAAACCCAGGTGAACAGCAACAATAACACCGCCAAAATAGTGCCGTTCAACAGTGCCAGCAGCATTTCTTTAATCAATCGGTTGCCTATACTTCCCTTGATGTCGTCGTTTGCCAGGCCCTGAACGATAATGGCGCTTGATTGCACGCCTACATTACCCGCCATTGCGGCGATCAGGGGAGTGAAGAGAAATAGAATGGTATATTTTTTGAACATTTCTTCAAAACCGCCCATGATCACGGCGGCCGCGGCCCCCCCGAAAAGTCCGAGAACCAACCATGGCAATCGGGCACGGGTCAAGGTCCAAATACTATCATCGGCCTCGACATCTTGCGAAATACCTGCGGCCATTTGATAATCTTTATCGGCCTCGTCGCGAATAACGTCTACAATGTCATCGATAGTGATCCTTCCTACCAGTCTTCCTATTTCATCCACCACTGGAATGGCCTCCAAATCATATTTCGACATGATCTTGGCTACTTCTTCGGGCTTTTCGTTTACGGTCACCGAATCTACCTTGGCAATATAAACATCCTTTATGGGAGATGATGTAGGAGTGGTGAGTAAATCTTTTAGCGATAACCTACCTATAAGTTTGTCCTCGTTATCTACCACATAAATCGAATGTACCCGGGTAACATTCTCTGCCTGGGCCCGCATTTCTTTAACGCAGGTCAAAACCGTCCAGCTGTCCTTTACCTTGACCAACTCCTTTGCCATAAGACCACCGGCGGAGTTTTCGTCATAGCGGAGCAGGTCTACAATATCTTTCGCATGCTCCCTATCCTCAATTTCTGAAATGACCTGTTGTACTATTTCCTTGGGAAGCTCGGCAATGATATCGGCGGCATCATCGGTATCGAGCTCATCAAGCTCGCCGGCGATCTCTTTGGCGGAAAGGTTGTTCAGAATGGCTTCCCGAACATCTTCATCAAGCTCGGTCAGTACGTCGGAAGTCTTATCGCTCCCCAATAATTTTATGAGATAGGTGGCTTCGTCTTCATTGAGTTCGTTGATGATCTCTGCAATATCGGCGTAGTGCACATCTTCCAAAAGCGCTTCCAGGGCGGCGTCTTTTTGGTGCTCGATAAGCTGTTCTATTTCAGCTACAAGTTCGTCTGTGAGTTTAAACGGGGTCATCTGCTATCTTCTGGGTCAATGCGATAAAATCGGAAACGGCCAATTGCTCAGGGCGTTGGTCAAATATAGTATCTTCTTTGAGAATATCGGAAAGCGCGAAGCTTTTTAAGCTGTTTCGCAGGGTCTTTCTTCGTTGGTTAAAGGCGGTTTTCACCACCTTGAAGAAGAGTTCCTCGTCACAGGTCAAAGTAAGCTCATTTTTCCGGGTCAAGCGCAAAACGCCCGAGTGCACTTTGGGCGGAGGGTCGAAAACTTCAGGACCTACCGTAAATAGGTATTCGGCATCGTAAAACGCCTGGGTTAGCACTGAAAGAATGCCGTAGGTTTTGCTGCCTTCGCGGGCACAGATACGTTCGGCCACCTCTTTTTGAAACATTCCCGAAAATTCGGGCACCTGCTCTTTCAGCGCTAACATTTTGAAGACAATTTGGGTGGAGATATTATAGGGGAAATTTCCTGTAATGGCAAACTGGGCATCTTTGAAAAGTAGGGAAAGGTCGTACTTGAGGAAGTCGGCCTCCAAGACCTTCAAAGTGCTTGCACCCTGCATGGCTTCAGGATGCTCAAGCGGAAAATTCTGGTTGAGATACACTATCGACTCGGCATCTAGATCCATGGCCACCAGATCTATGGCTTTTGTCAATAGGTATTTTGTCAGCACCCCGGTACCGGGGCCAATTTCGATCACATTTTGGTAACCCTGAAAAGATAGGGTTTCGGCGATTTTTTTTGCGATTTCCTCATCCTTCAAAAAGTGCTGCCCCAAATGTTTTTTAGCCTTTACAGGACTAGCATCCGGGCGATTTTTTTGCCAGGTCTTTTGATGGGAATTCGATTTTTTCTTCGCCATAGGTCGGTGCGCTGCTGCGCGGTTCTATTTTTCTGTATACACCCAGGCCTTAATACCAGATGCCAGCACAACCGGTATTCGCTGATAGCAATCGCCCTCGTAGTGATCGGCATGTTGAAGCTCCTTTGGCGTGATCAGGTACACTTTGCCCACTAACTCATCGGTAGTCGTGTTCGAGCGGCCAATGATCGGGTAGGTGCCTGCTATTTTTTCCTCCATAAGTTTATAGCCCATGAGCTTATCGGTGCTACCTTGCAAGGTTCTCCCGAAAACTTCCCATTGAATCTTCTCCTCCTGCAAGCTGCCGTAGGTAAAGAGGTATTGCGTAGCGCTGATCGGCATTCTATGGCTTTCGACCACCACTTCCATTTCGGTGCGAAAGGAAACCGAGTTGCCGCCAAAGCGTTGTAAGGCTTCTTGACGCAAGCGTGGCGCATCTTCCACAGCGTATTTTTGAAGGGTTTCCTTATCGGTGGTGGTGTACTGTACCGAATAGGTAAAACCGCCCATTTCTTCCTCTACCAACACCCTGCACATTTTTGCGCTTAAGAACTTACCAGTAGCCAGCACCTCCGGAATGTGGGTTTCCTTCATCCATTGTAGCCATTCTTCATGGGCCGATTCTTCTATATTGGTGGTTACGTTGTAGATGTGCATGGGTTTATTGAAGTTCTTTGATGGACAGCTCTAAGCCGATCGTAATCATGTTATTTTAATTGATCGAATCTCCCCTGAGCATTCTGAAATACTTTCTTGCTTGCGGAAAATAATAGCTATCTTGATAGTTATAGATGATTTTTTCATACTGTTCTTTGGCCTTTTCCGGTTCGTTCAGAATGTTGCGGTATAACTCGCCCAGGGCAAAATGGGCATCATCTGCAAGAATACCGTTGCGGTAGAATTCGATGATCTTTATGTAGTTGTACTTTGCGGCCTCATACGATTTTAGGGTCTCATAAAGTTGACCTTGTTTCAAAAGTGCCTCGTCTTCTATTTTTTCCCCCTTGTGGTTCTGCAAGATATCGTCCAGTTCGGTAATGGCATCCTTGGTTCTGTTCTGATAGGCCAACAGGTCTGCCCTAGCATATTTCTTCAAGGCGGTTTGGGTTGAATCTTCCAGTGAATTATCTGAAATCAACAAACTGAGCTGCATGGCATCGTTGGCGATTAATTGCGATGTGGAACTGCGCAATACCTTCAATTGCGTCAAGGCCCAGTCGAAGTCGCCCTTGTAAAAACTTGTCTGTGCTACCTTAAAGCGCGCATCTTGCCCAAGAACATCGTTTTTTAGGCTTTTCTGGATCTGCGAAAAATAGATCAGGGCTTCGTTAAATTTCTTGTTGAATACGAGAATGTCGCCCAGGGCCAATTTTATGAACGCGGTTCCCCTATCGTTCAACGGAAGTTCTAAACTCGTTTTAAGGATGTCGATGGCCGGTTCGGGCATATCTTTTTTGAAGGTCAGAAAATTGGCGTAGGCCACCTGCAATTGTAGGGTTTGACTGTTATAACCGTACTGGGCCATCAATTGATCATATTGCTTTTCTACCTCGTCCAATACCTTTTTGTCAGGTTGTAACAGTTGAATATCTATTAGGTTCAACTTGGCGTTCAATCGGGTGACCTCGTCATAGGTATTTTCAACAATGTACTCGAAGATTTCTTTGGCGACTTCGGTATCGGAATCTTGAAGGGCCAGTTCGCCCAGACTTTCCATACGGCTTACCGAGCTGCCGTCCATACGTTTGAAAATGGCCTTTTCTTGTCGAAAGGCACTTGCGTACTGTTGCTGTTGTACAAAGAGCCAACTCAACAATTCGTTCCAGCGAAGGTTCGGTTCCTTTTGGGCACCCTCTAAAAGTATGGTTTTGAGCGTAATATTATTTGGGTCTTCTGGGTCGCCGGTAATAAAGTCATCGAAGTTTCGCAATACCTGTGACATGGATGCTTTTTCTTCGACAATGAGGGTCAGGTAAGACCTGAACATTTTATCAATATCCCCCTGCTCGCCGTAAGCGCGGGCCAGTTGATAGTTGTAGTCAAGATTGGGGTTCAGTTGCATGGCTCTGGAATAGGCCTTTATAGCATACGCCAGTAGGGCATATTTTTGAAATCGGACGCCGATGCTATACCCGAAATTAGGATTCTCATCGATAATGGAAATGGCCTTGTCATAATAGCTGGTCGCCTTCTCGGGGAGTTTCTGCAGGGCATAGTTGTAACCAAGTTCAATGTAAAAGGTGGGGTAGGCCTTACCCGTGCTTATTTCCTTTAGAAGGTATTTCTCAGCATCGATATAGCGTTCTAGCTGCTGGTAACAGGCGATCATGCCCTCGGCATAATCAGTTCTGTTCGGATTTTGTGCTACCAGTTTTTCATAGAAAACCACTGCCTTTTCATAGGCGCCATCATTGAGGTACTGTTTGGCCAAAAAATCTTCTTGGGCAAGGGCCGTTTTTTGCAGTACGAGGCACGAAATTAGAAGTAGTAGAAATCGCATTGCCCAAAGATACGCAGAATACTAAATAAGGCTGTTAATACCGTCTTAATCAATCCTATCAAATCCGCAATAGGGCACCAGCACTTCCGGTATTCGAATGCCCTTTGAAGTCTGGTAGTTTTCCAAAATTCCCGCCAGCACCCTAGGTAGGGCCAACGAACTGCCGTTTAGGGTATGCGCCAAATGGTTTTTTCCTTGCTCATCTTTATAGCGCAATTTGAGGCGATTGGCTTGAAAGGTCTCGAAATTCGATACCGAACTGATTTCTAACCAACGATCCTGCGCGGTGGAAAAGACCTCGAAGTCATAGGTCAGCGCTGAGGTAAAGCCTAGATCGCCGCCGCACAAACGGAGAATGCGATAGGGCAGTTTCAATTCGCGAAGTATATTCTTAACATGGGCCACCATTCCGTCCAAGGCTTCATAAGAGCGCTCAGGATGTTCTACACGCACGATCTCTACCTTATCGAACTGATGCAAACGGTTCAGACCGCGAACATGTGCGCCATAACTTCCGGCCTCCCTTCTAAAGCAGGGCGTATAGGCCGTATAACAGATCGGGAAGTCTTTTTCGGCCAAGATTTCATCACGTAACAAATTGGTTACAGGTACTTCGGCGGTGGGGATCAAATAGAGGTTATCTTCGCCTACATGGTACATTTGCCCTTCCTTATCGGGTAGTTGCCCCGTACCAAAACCGGAAGCCTCGTTGACCAAGTGGGGCACTTGCATTTCAATATACCCTGCTTCGGTATTTCGATCCAAAAAATAAGAGATCAAGGCCCTTTGTAAACGGGCTCCCTTTCCCTTGTACACCGGAAAGCCGGCCCCTGTAATTTTTACGCCCAGTTCAAAATCGATAATGTCGTATTTTTTTGCCAGTTCCCAGTGGGGGAGGGCATCGGTGTTGAGCTTGGGAATATCGCCCTCTCGGAAAACCTCTTCATTATCTTCTTCGCTGGTGCCCGAGGGTACCGATTGATGGGGAATGTTCGGAATCTGGTATAACGCGTTCTGTAAGGCAACTTCGGTACTGGCGAGTTGCTCGCCCAACTTTTTCGATTCTTCCTTTAAACTGCTTGTTTTTTCCTTTAAGGCATTGGCTTCTGGCGCCTTGCCGGTTTGAAAGAGGACCCCGATTTCTTTAGATAGCCTGTTCGAGTCGGCCAAGGTGGTATCTAACTGGGTCTGGGTCGACCTGCGTTTTTCATCCAATTGAATAATCGCATCTAAAAGCGGGGCGGCAGCGATGTTCCGTTTTTTCAATGCTTCGATAATTTCGTCCTTTCTTTCGCGAATGGCCTGTAACTGCAACATTTCATTTGATTTTAAGCGGGTAAATTTACGGTAATCCAATGATTTAAAAACTATATTTAAAGATTGAAGTCTCTTAAAAAAAGAATACTATGATTTTCGAACATTTTGCGATAAATGTGAACAACGTAGATGCTGTTGTTAAATGGTATGTTTCCCATTTGGGTTTGCAAATAGTAAGCCAACAAAAAGTAGCTCCTTTTATGACCTTTCTCGCCGATTCAGGAGGTCGAGTGATCCTAGAACTTTACCAAAGACCTGATGCCATGATGACCAATTTTTCGGGCCAGCACCAACTAACTTTTCATGTTGCCTTTGTTTCTCATAACGCACAGAAAGACCGCGAGCGTCTGGAAGCCCAGGGGGCCTCTTTTGTGGAAGAGGTACGTAAGGAAGACGGCAGCCATTTGGTGATGCTTCGCGATCCTTGGGGTATGCCCTTGCAGTTGTGTGAGCGGGCGGTGAAGTTTTAACCCTTGCTTCAATATAAGTTTTATGTTTTTTCAATACTTTTCAAACGATGCAAGCAAATTGGCATAAGTAAAAAGCCTAAAGAACGGAACAAAACAAAATTTGATAACTTATTTATGAATCACTGCCTAACTAGGTTAGTTTTTAAATGGAAAGAGCAAATTGGCGATAATTAAATTTCTTAGGTTATAAGTAAAATTGAAGAAAATCCAAAAACACCGATATAAGTTAAGTATATGTATACTAGGTATCTATAATTTAATGTCGGGGCAATGTCGTGAATAATACTTGTATATTTTTTGATTTTTTCATTAGTTGAATGTAATCTTACTTAAAATTTCAATTTAAATGCGAAATCTAGATTTCGGGGCAAAATTAATAGAAGTCAGGAAAGCGAAAGGATTAACACAGGAAGAAGTTGCTGAGAAGTGCAAAATCACAGCACGTACAATTCAGCGTATTGAATCTGGAAAGGTTAAACCGAGAACTTTTACAATTAAATTAATCTCTGAAACTCTGGGATTTGATTTTTTCAAGTCATCCAATACAAACTATGATGTGATTTTTGAAAGTCAGAAGTTAAAATTGGAAGACCGTAATGTTTTATGGTATATGAAAGATTTGTTTAATTTAAAAACTAACATAATGAGGAAAATTTCAATTTTATCAATGTCAATTTTATTGTTTGTCTTAATTTTTTCCATTTTTAAAACAACCGCACAATCAAAGAATAATAAAAGTCTTATTATTCAATTAAATAAAGATCAATCTATTAAAAGAATCGAAGCTGCTTTTGGACATGACCTCACACTTGACAGTTTAATTCAGATTAAAAAGGACTTACAAGATGTAGACATAACAGTGAATTATAAGAAGATAGAGGTTGATGATGACAATCTGCTATTAAGACTTCATTGTCAGGTTATCTGTAAGGATGGATATAGCGGAGGTTTTGAGACGATAACTACACAACATAAAGATAAAAGGATTGGATTCTATCGAGATTATTCTTCGAATTCTGAAAGTCCTTTTGGCACAGGGTTGATAGACAACAAATAACGATCACCAATAACTAAGGTTCGTGACGTCGGTACGGCCAACCATGTACACAATGTTGCCCGAACCAGGTCTTTTTTCTTTTTCACTCTGTTTGACCCCGCTACCCCCCGGTTACCACCAGTCCCGAATTTTCGGGACTGGCCATAGCGCTCAATCTGGCGCTAGCGTGGGCAAAAAAACAAACCAAAGTGCCGAAAAAATTTAGCCCTCTAATAATGTTCATTGTTGAACCTACTTTTTCGTAATTGTTATTATCCATTTACTTTTTGTCTTTTGATAATGCTTCGCGACCCCTGGGAATGCCCTTGCAGTTGTGTGAAAGAGCGGTAAAGTTTTAGGACAGATTGCCCTTTGGGCTTAACTAATTCCATCTTTCTAAGATTCAATCCTTATCAATGTCGTCGCTGCTGGGTAAGATCCATTCATGGTGCCTAAAATGATTCCAAGGTTCGTTGGCCAGATCTACCTTTGGATCAATGAACGCGCGGTAGGGTTTGCCGTTAACACTTACTTTTGAATTCAGTGCGTATACCGAGATATCTTGACCTTTTTTGGTATACTCGCTTTTTAAGCGTTGTGCGAACTGCCAAATGAAATCTGGGTAGGAGGCAATCTTTTCCATTTGTTTTCCGGTCAGGTAATCCTCTAAATCCACCACCGTCTTTGTCCCATCTTTTTTATCGACCACTTGAAAGGTAATGGCACCCGATCTGCTTCGCAGCATCATACGCCAACTCATGCGGTGGCCTTCTTCGGTCCAAAGCACGTTGTCGGTGATAACATGATGCCGAACCGGCAACAGCAGCTGTATCAAAAAATAGATCGCTCCACCGGTTAGTATGCCATTTCGAAACGAGGGAACCTGTATTTCGTTCTCAACATAGGGTATTTTCTTCTTAAAAAAGAGTTTGCGAACGGTTTCCGAATCGAAAAAGAAGACGCTAAATGCGAGTGATAAATAGGGAAAAATGCCGATCTGAAACACGATTGAATTGAAGAGATGAAAGCCTATAGAGGCAATGAAGGCCATTTTTCGTGTGGGTTTCCAGAGCAGGGCCGGTATGATCAGCAGGTCGAATAGGATACCAAAAATACCGATCAGCCGATGCATCCACTGCTGCTGCAGTAGTTCGCCGATGAGGTAGTAGCCTTTCTTGTCGGCCATTAGTATTTTGATGATGCCGAAATCGATCCAATCCCCATATAATTTTGCCACGGCGGCATAGGTGTAGACGATGAATAGTTGCAGTACGATGATCCATTTGACTAGGGCGGGCATCGAATTGGATCTTAACCCCGCATTTTGTTGTGCATCAATGGAATAAGAGGCGTTTGCGGGTAGCAGACTCATGATCGCCGATAACAGGATCATCAGGTAATAATGATTGTTATACGCTGTTTTTTGCATGAGATAGACTATCGTCCACAATACCGTAAAGGAAATCATACTGAACCGGTATTTGTATCCTAAAGCGATACAGACCCCTAATGTTCCCATGACAACGAAGTAATAGTACATGCCATGGCCCGGTAAGGGTTGTAGATAATCAAACCCGATAAAATTAAAGGTGAATTGGGGTTCGACCAAGGTTTTTCTGACCCACCCCGTTATGATGGCACCGTAGCACTCGGCAGCGATCAGTAGCCCGAAGAAAATACGAAAAATGATAAGGGCCGAATTATCGATTCTCGTAAAAAGGAAACGATTTAGCCCGTTCATAACTGTGCAATTAGGGCCTTGGATATTTCCCTGTCTTTTTCGAGCTGCGTTTTCAGGGCTTCCAGCGATTCGAATTTCTTCTCGTCGCGCAGACGATGTAAGATATTTATCTGCAGTTTTTGGTCATAAAGGTCTTTGTCGATGTCAAAAAAATGGACCTCAATAGTTTTGACCTTTCCTGCCACGGTCGGGTTGTAACCGATGTTCATCATGCCAAAGACCCGATCGCCGTTCAAATCGCAGTGCACCACATAGGCCCCGTTCTTCGGGATCAGTTTGTAGCTCTCTTCGATATGTAGGTTGGCGGTCGGGAAGTTCAAGAGCTTGCCCAGACCCTTACCCCGCGTTACCGTACCCGTAAGCATATAGGGGTAGCCCAGATACCTGTTCGCCATTTCTATGTCACCTTCTTCGAGGGCCTTTCTGATTTTGGTCGAACTTACCGAAACTGCATTGATTTCTTGGGCCGATATTTCTTCGACCTCAAAATCAAATGTGCTACCGAATTCAACGAGGTCGTTAATGTTTGCGGTTCTATTACGACCAAAGCGGTGGTCGTAGCCGATAATGATCTTTTTGGTACGTAGGCTGTCGACTAAGATATCGCGAACGAATTCAGTGGATGAAAGGCGTGAAAAATCTTGGGTGAACGGGTGGATGATCAGGTAATCTAAACCAAGGTCCTCCATAATTTTCGCCTTTTCGTCGATCGTGTTCAGTAGTTTAATATCGGAGTCTTTTTGCAAGACCATTCGCGGATGGGGAAAGAAAGTAAGCACCGTAGATTTCAGGTTAAGCTCCACAGCGCTGTTGATAAGACGCCGTATTATTTTTTGATGACCTATGTGAACCCCATCAAAAGTACCTATGGTAATCGCTGTCGCGTGTACTTTGTCGTATACTGGAATGCTTTGGACTATAACCACCTAAAACGGAAAATAAAAAGAGTTATATTTGATTTTGGATAAACTTCCCTTAATGGTATCAAAATTACATCTTGTTTTTACAACTACCATAGTATTTCTCTCCTTTTCCGGATATGGTCAAGATACTTTTTGGCGGCAAGAAACTTCCCAGAACGAAGTTGATCGTGTTTTTTCGGAGCAGTACGATATCGACAAGGGAAAGGTCTTCGCCTTTGAAGAAGCCGATTTTAAGCGAAGTCTTCAAACCATGTCTTTTGCCAAGGGAAATACGAAAGTGGTCTATTTTCCTGATGAACACGGCAAAATGGTTCCTTTTCAGGTTTCCGAAGCCCCTGTAATGTCGCCCGAACTATCGGCGAAGTACCCACAGATCAAATCGTATGCCGGCTACGCCCTTGATGCTACCCAGAATAGAATTCGGTTCAGCGTTTCCCATAATGGCATTCAGAGCATGGTGGTGGCCTCCGATGGCCATGGCACCACCTTTATGCAAAAGGATTCCAAAGGCAAGTATGTGCTGTATACGCGTGACAGGAATTCAAAAGCCTACGGTGATTTCATCTGTTCTACCAAAAGCACCATGGAAGGCCGTATGGAACCCACCGCATTGAAAAGGCCCGTAGCGGATCAGGTATTGCGTAGGTACAGACTGGCGGTCGCCGCCTCGGGTACCTATACCGATTTTCATGGGGGCACGGTGGCCGATGCCTTGGCCGCCATAAACGCCACGGTAACCCGAATAAACGAAGTTTTTGAGACCGATCTGGGTATTACCCTTGAACTTGTGCCCCAGACCGATCAGGTTATTTTCACGAATGCGGCCACAGACCCCTTTACCACCACTTTAAGTGCCCAAACGCAGGCCACCCTAACCGGTACCATTGGCGCCGCTAATTATGATATCGGTATTTTATTCAATAAGATAAATAGTGGGGGAGATGGTAACGCGGGTTTTATTGGGGCGGTTTGCGTAGACACGCAAAAAGGTAGCGCCTTCGTATCTTACGAAAGTCCTGCCGGTGATATTTTTGACCTTGATTTCGTGGCCCACGAAATGGGTCATCAATTCGGGGCGAACCATACCTGGTCTTTTGAAGATGAGGGAACCGATGTGCAGGTAGAGCCGGGCAGTGGCACCACCATCATGGGCTATGCCGGAATAGTGGGAACTGATAACGTCGCTCCTAATGGCGATGATTATTTTCACTATGCCAGTATTGAACAAATAACTGAATATATAGCCACTACCAGTTGTGCGGTTGAGATCGGCCTGACCAACAATCCTCCTGTAATTACTCCGGCAGGCAATTTTAACATACCAATCTCTACTCCCTTTGTACTTACAGGCACGGCTACCGATGCTGATGCCACCGACGTTTTGACCTATGTTTGGGAACAGATCGATGACGGTATCGTATCTCAGGCTACTTTTGGGCCGGCGAATAGAGACGGTGCTAAATTCAGGTCTTTGAAGCCTTCAACTGATCCAGTGCGTTATTTTCCGAAACTATCATCCGTGCTTACCGGTGCCTTGACTCAGGTTAATCCTGCGATAAATTCGCCGTGGGAAACCGTGTCCAGCGTCGAACGTGAAATGAACTTTGCATTTACGGTGAGGGATAA
This sequence comes from Flavobacteriaceae bacterium, assembly GCA_050330515.1. Classification (GTDB taxonomy): domain Bacteria; phylum Bacteroidota; class Bacteroidia; order Flavobacteriales; family Flavobacteriaceae; genus Maribacter_C. Next base: position 31,602 of record JBHJNU010000141.1, read on the forward strand.
CGCCCTTGGTGGGGGTCAGGTAGTTTCCGATTTGGTCAATGTTATGGTTACGGCTAATGCGGGCCCATTTGTGGTCACCTCACAAACTTCGCCCGCTGCCTTCATGGCTGGTAGTGTCGAGACCATTACATGGGACGTCGCCAATACCGATAAGGCACCTATAAATGCCCAGTTGGTCGATATCCTTTTATCTATTGATGGGGGGCTCACCTTTCCTATAGTACTGGCCGATGATACCCCCAACGATGGTAGTCACGATGTTCTCATTCCTTCCGGTCAGACCAACAATGCGCGTATCATGGTGAAGTCGGACGACCATATATTCTTTGCGGTAAACAACGCTTTTTTTAGCATTAGCGAATCGGAAATAGTGTTGAATTTTGCCGTATTGAACTATGAAGTTTGCCAACCTGATACCCTGATCCTGCCCTTTTTGTACCAAACCTACCTCGGCTTCAGCGAAGAGGTAACCTTTAGTGTCATAGACCCGCCGACGGGTTTAGATGCCATCTTTTCGCCCCTGACCGCAACTGCCAACGACACGCCTATTCAACTTACCTTGTCCAACACACAGAATGTCGCCCTAGGAAACTACCCGATCCGCATTGCGGCCACTTCGGCAACTGTTACCCAAGAGCTGACCATCAACGTGAACATAACCGATACTAATTTTACCGAGGTGGCACTGATTGCACCCGAGAACGGTCTGGTCGATGTCTCAACTTCGGTGATATTGGAATGGGAGGACCAGTTGAATGCCACCTCGTATGACGTGCAAATTGCCACTGATGCGGCCTTTGCGAATGTACTAGAAAGTGCGAACACAAGTGCCAATTCGTACGAACCTTCAAATCTTGTAAATGATCGAACGTATTTTTGGAGGGTCGAACCAAAGAACCTATGTGGAGAGGGCAACTTCAGTCAAGCGTTCAGTTTTACTACCATAGAGATCGGCTGTGCAACCAAGCAGGCGGCTGGTCTGCCGGCCATAATTTCGCCCGTTGGAACCCCCTCCATAACTTCTAAAATAAGTTTTTTCGATGAGCTGCCTGTCGTGGATATCAATGTTTCATTGCAACTTGATCATTCGTTTCTTTCCGATCTGAATGTGACCCTAACGTCACCTTCGGGCACCTCCGTGGTTCTTTTGGCCAATTCATGCGGAGAATTAAGAAATATCGATGCGGTCTTTGATGATAGCGCACCCCCGTTTGATTGCGAGGGAACGCCTGCCATACAGGGTACGGTGCGGCCCTTGGGATCTTTGAACTCTTTTCGGGGCGAGTCACTCAGAGGGGAGTGGATATTGACCGTAAGAGATCTTTCGCCTTCCGATGGGGGTTCACTGAAAGGCTTTGCCATTGAGGCCTGTGTAGAGGGTCAACTAAGGCCGGATGACGATAATGACGGTGTATTTGACGATGGTGACGATCTTTGTTTGGGTACACCTTTGGGCGCGACCGTAGATATCACAGGTTGCCCCATCTTTTTGTTTCCCAATGATAATTTTGAGATTGCCCTGCAAAGCGAATCTTGCAGAAATAGCAATGATGGCGCCATAAACATAACCGCCAATTTGCCATTGGATTATACCGTAAACATTGCTGGTAACGGCACCAGTAATAGCGATTCGTTCTCCGGTTCTTTTACATCAACAGGACTAACGGCCGGTACCTACACGGTCTGTATTGACGGAACGGACGGTACGGTTGACTATGAGGAGTTTTGCTTTGTGGTGGTGATTACCGAACCTGAGGCGCTAGGGGTCAGTTCGAAAATCTCATTACAGAGCAGGCACGTAGAACTGCAGTTAAGTGGTGCTTCAAGGTATAACATCGAACTTAACGGCATCCTTATCCAGACCGAGGCATCGGACATTTCGTTGGATTTGAAGGAAGGTGGCAATACCTTAAAAGTATATACCAACCTGGCATGCCAAGGAAGTTATGAAGAACAGTTCTTTATTTCTGATAAGCCTGTAGTGTACCCGAATCCATCGGCCGATGTCTTTAAGATTAGCTTTGCCGCGAATATAGCATCGGTTAAAATCAATGTTTTCAGTGCAGACGGAAGACTTGTACAAAGTGGTATTCATCAGGTCAATGGCGTAGAGATCCAATTAGACCTCTCTAACCTATCGGAAGGCCTTTACTACTTATTGATGGAAGGTGAGAATTTCAAAAGCACATCAAAAATAATCAAACAATGAAGTTGATCCAGATTGTCTTTATTGCCCTTGTTTTTGTGGGATGTAGTAAAGGGGAGGCGCCAAAACCTCCAGAAATTGCCCGGCTCACCTATCCTGAAAAAAATTCTGAATGTACTTCGGGGGTTACAATCAATGCCACTACTTCTGAAGTAGAGTTCAGATGGCAAATGGCACTCCATACCGATACGTATGAGCTTCGGGTGACCAATTTAGATAACAACAGTACGCAGACCATAAGTACAAAATCATTGTCGGTGAAGCTTCCGCTGCAGAAAGGGGTGCCTTTTTCTTGGTCGGTAAACACCAAGAATGCAAGTTTAACGCAAATTACCCCTAGTGAAACATGGCAGTTTTACAATGCGGGCTTTGAAACTACCCATGTGCCGTTTTTGGCCGAAATAGTAACCCCTAAATCAGGAGAATCTATTTTCAGGGATATCAATAACGAGATCACCCTTGATTGGAATGGTGCTGATATCGACAATGATATCCAGTTTTATGAGGTTTATCTTTCAACGGTGAGTCCGCCCGCAACATTGTTGGAAACACTTGGCGCCGGAACAACGAGTAGAAAAACTTCGGTAACGGCTGATACGGTCTACTATTGGAAGGTAGTCACAATAGATCGTGAAGGAAATAAGTCCGATTCAGGAATTTATAGTTTCAAAGTTTTGTAAGTGGTCAGCTTCCGTTAAACTGGTTCATCGTGCGCTGTATTCCTGAAAGAATGAAAGCATGAACCAGTTCGGCAGACTTTTCAAGGCGTTCGGGTAGTTGTTCGTTTTCAGCTTCGTTCCATTTTCCCAACACGTAATCTACCTGTCTCCCTTTACCAAAATCTGCCCCGACCCCAAATCGAAAACGGTTATAGTTCGAAGTCTGCAATACATTCTGAATATCTTTTAGGCCGTTGTGGCCCCCATCACTTCCTTTGGTTTTCACCCGCAAGGTTCCAAAAGGCAGGTTGAGGTCATCGGTGACGACCAGTATATTTTCCAACGGAACTTTTTCCTTGTCCATCCAATATTTTAATGCCTTGCCGCTTAAGTTCATGTAGGTAGCAGGTTTTAGACATAGCACGCTGCGGCCTTTGATCTTGAAAGTGGCAATTGCTCCAAGTTTGGCCGTTTCAAAAGTGACATTCTCTTTTTGGGCCAAGGTATCCACTACTTTGAAACCAATATTGTGCCGTGTTTCTTCATATTCCGATCCAATATTGCCCAAACCGATAATCAAATACTTCTTCATAAGGTCCTTTTCCTCAAGATAGGGTGTTGTGTTGCCAAACAGTGCATTTAAGAATGGAAACATAAATTAACCTGATAGGTTGTAAAAATACAAAAGCATCCACCATTTGGTGGATGCTTTACATCAATTTTATGTGCGATAAACCTATTCGTTACTTTCTGATGTAGCATCAGTGGCCGTAGCTTCAGAATTTTCAGAAGCTGCACCTTCGGCCGCCCCCTCTTCTTCATCTTCGTCACTATCCGTTGCCACCGCAGTACGGGCGGTCTTAACTTGAACAACTACCGTGTTATCTGGGTGCAATATGGTAAAATCATCGCTCATTAAGCTAGAAACCGCAATGTGCTGGCCTATTCTCAATTTAGAAATATCTACATCAAAGAAATCGGGTAATTTAGCCGGTAACGCCTTAATGGAAAGTTTACGGTTTCGGAACAATAAACGACCACCATTTCTAACCCCGGGTGAATTACCCTGCAATCTAACGGGGATATCCATGGTAACCGCTTTATCGGCGAATAATTGGTAAAAATCTACATGAACAATTCGATCCGTTACCGGGTGAAACTGTATATCTTGCATAATCGCTTCCACTTTAGTGCTACCCAACTCAATCACGACGGTATGCGCGTTAGGGGTGTACACTAAATCTCTGAAACCTAGTTCATCCGCTGAAAAGTGTAGTGGTTTTTCCCCTCCGTATACTACGCAAGGAACCTTTCCAGCATTACGTAGGGCCTTACTTGCCTTCTTGCCCACGCTTTCTCTTTCTGATCCTTTAATTGTAATTGACTTCATTAGTTGAATTAAATATTAATAGTTAAAAATGAATAATTTCTGTTTGGCGCCCGTCGATTTCAAACCGTATGACCAAGCGCAGCCGAATGTCACATCAGAAACTTAGATGCTATCGATGTATTGTGATGTACCCTGTGCATCACATCTGCAAATAGATCCGCACAGGTCAATACTTTGATTTTTTCACTTGGATGATCGATCGGGATCGAATCTGTTATTATGAGCTCGGTCAATTGCGATTTTTCTATTTTTTCATAAGCGTTGCCCGATAGAAGACCGTGTGTGGTGATGGCCCTTACGCTCAGGGCGCCCCTTTCCATCATCAAATCGGCCGCCTTGGTCAAGGTTCCCGCGGTATCGACCATATCATCTACGAGCACCACATTTTTCCCCTGAACATCACCGATAAGTTCCATTACCGAGATGACGTTGGCCTTGGCCCTTTGTTTGTAACAGATAACAACATCACATTCCAAGGCTTTTGAATAGGCGTAGGCTCTTTTAGAACCACCCATGTCGGGCGATGCGATCGTTAAATTTTCAAGATTCAATGATTTAAGATAAGGCAGAAACATGGTCGATCCGAAAAGGTGGTCAACCGGTTTTTCGAAAAAACCTTGAATCTGGTCCGCGTGTAGATCCATGGTAATGATTCGGGTTGCACCCGCCGCTTCGAGCATCTTTGCGATCAATTTCGCCGCGATCGGAACCCTTGGCTTGTCTTTTCTATCTTGGCGTGCCCAACCGAAATAAGGTATAACAGCGGTGATATGGCGTGCCGAAGCACGTTTTGCCGCATCGAGCATCAGCAACATTTCCATCAGGTTTTCTGAACTTGGGTGGGTAGAACCGATAATGAATATGCGCGAGCCACGAACCGATTCTTCGAAAGAAGGTTGAAACTCGCCGTCGCTGTAGCGCGAAATCAGTACGTTACCCAGTTCGGTACCATATGATTCCGCTATTTTTTGGGCCAAAACGGTACTCTTGGTACAGGCAAAAAATTTAGGATCTGGAACTTGGTATGGCATCTCTTGCGTATTGTGTCCTTGAACAGGTGGTAGCTCACGCTGAAGTGCCTGTTTTATAAGGAGGTGCAAATTTAAAAATTAATTTGTCTTGCTAAAGGATAAATGTTGTTATTTTCAGTTTTAAAATGAAAATATTTTATAGCTTTGCAATCCGTTTTTGGTATGATAATGCCATAGCGGTACTGCTCGAGTGGCGGAACCGGTAGACGCGCTGGATTCAAAATCCAGTTCTTCGGAGTGTGGGTTCGATTCCCACCTCGAGTACATATAAAAACCTCAACCCTTTAATAATAAAGTAGTTGAGGTTTTTTAATTTGAACGGATTGCGGAAAGTGTGGGTTCCCCGGCTTCGGGGCCACCTCGAGTACAAACAACAACCTTCACGATATGGAGGTTTTTTAATTTGGAACGGATGGCGGAAAGTGTGGGTTCCCCCGGCTTCGGGGACACTCGAGTACAAAGAACAACCTTCACGATGTAGAGGGTTTTTATTTCTCTTTTTTGCCGAAACTTTTCCCAACGAAAGACGATAATCGGGGTATAAATCTTTTCAAGGCCACAATTTTCTGGGAATTCATAGGTTCAATGCCCAAACTTTTTTTGGACTATGGCCAAGGCTAGTATTGGGTCTTGTATTGAGGGGTACAAGTCCATCCAAAGTATTATATCTGACAATAAAAGCGTTGAAGTTCAATAAATTGATTCACAATGCGTTATCTTCTCTATCTGGAAAGACGTTAGGGAAACGCAGCATCAGCTTAATTTTAATGACGATCAATTTCATCGGGCAAGTCCCTTGGCTGAGGATACGAACTTGGAATGGTCCAAAATCTTGATGCGCTGTAAAAAAACGAGTACCACATTGGTTCTGGTTTAGGGGAAGCTAAAAAGAACAGTACGTTGACCAATGGACATGTTCATGGTACGATTTCCAAAAAGCCCGAAAAAGTTTATTTGTAGCACTATTTGGAAGGATTATTGGGAAGAACGGATCTATCGCCTCCTTTTCCCGAACCAATAGTGGGTGGGGCATCGACTTAAAATCATGGCCCCATAAGGATTAAAAGGATAGCACATTTTATTTTTGAAATTATGAAAAAAATTCTAAGTAGTTTGATCGCGTTGGGTTTCGCCCTGCACGCCACAGCGCAAATGGCCGTTATCCAGGACAAGGACGGTTATACCAATGTTCGCCAAGAACCTAACGGCACGTCAAAGATCATCCACAAAATAAACGACGGTGAGGTGATCTATATCGGGGAGCAAACCAATAATTGGACGGAAGTTCAATTTCATCCCACTGAAAACGGCAAATTTTCGGAAGATTTGATCAGAAGGGGAACAGTAAGGGGTTATGTGCACCATAGTCGGATACGCCCCTTGGCAGACATACCGAAGTACACGGGCAACGATTGCTCCTTTCAAATGGTGGTCGCGCCTTTTTCCAAAGAAGGGAAAACCCTACACTATGAGGGCGAAGATGAAACCTACCTTGACCAAATCAACCACGACCCGTTTTGGGGCACCCCGGGCAAAGTGCCCAGTTTTCAGGTCCAGGCTCTAAACATTACAGCGAACGGAAAGAAAATAGAAGTGCCCAAACAGCTGTTGACAGACATCTATGAGGTAAACCAAGCACATGATTGTTATAAGATCGGCAATACCTATATCGTATACCAACAGCATGGCCACGGAGCCGCATTTTATGAAATCTGTTGGGTATTTGATGAAGACGGCCTGAAACAGCGCGTGTTGGGTACCCGATGAGCTGAACCGTGCCCCAGGGGATGCCATTGATGACATGAAATCTAAAGGATGATGAACAGTTCGTTGAAAATTGTACTTATCGTAGTTGGCCTTTTCCTAGTTTTGATGCTGGTAGGGGCCATCTACCACTTTTTCCATTACGGAATTTTGGATATTTCCAAAAAAGCACCTTTTGTAGACGTGGTTGGCAAAGAATTGACATTGAAAAGGGCTGCCTTTCTAGAGCGGATGTCCGCGAATTCCCACTATTTTTTAACCGAGACGAAGACCGATTCGGCCAATATGTATTACACTTTACCCAAAGGAACGAAACTCAGGTTTAAGTGCGCAAAGGTTGAAAAGCAGCCCCATCGCCTTGGCGTTCCCTATGTAAAGGGCGAAATCTACCTGGAAGCTTTGGGCCAAACGGTTTCCTTCAAGTATTATTGGGTGTCGGCCCGTTTTGATGCCAGTGAACCGGGTACCCTCCGGACCTATCGCAAGTACGCCCTTGCCCCTTGGCAAGACCTTGCCTTGGAGGGCGAATATCCATATCATCCAATGGACTAAGCCTGGCCCCAATTTAATAAAGGTGAATATGGTCAGTAGTAATCGAAGTACTTTTCGCTCATAGGCTTACCCATTGATCAAAGGGCCTTCTATGGAAACAGGGCCTGGTGTGGCAACTGTATCGCCGACAAATGGTTACTTCCATTCTTGATGAAATTACGGCTTCTTGATTTCGTAATGGAGCTAATAAAATCTTACTATTATGCATGTTTTTAAGCATTTGGTCATATCTAGCCAAAGCATCTGTTGCCTTTAATAATGAATTGACGATTTTCCCATAATCCAAATTTTGAGGTGGGAATTTTTCATAATGATATTGTACTGAATTAGTAAAATCCATATTCCCTATATTTGATGTAAGTATATTATTAAATTGTAGGCTTCCCTTTTTGTAGCCTTCCCCAAAAACCGGTGCTGCCCGAGCTGTAAAAAGGGAACATTGGTCACCCTTTTGACCTTTGACGGCCGTGGCCCGCCGAAGGACTATGAACAGGTCATAAAACGTAAACTATTGAATTTCAAGATGTAGCAGCGGCCCAACAAAGGGCCTTGGCATACTACTGCCCAAAATGGGGGAAATGGGCGTAAGGCCTGGCAACTACCCGAAAGGGGCATGGGATTTACATCAAAACCTGCTTCATTCTGTGGTTCCCCACAAAAAAAGGAGGCCATGGAACGGCACAACAACCACCTCCTTCCTTGCCAAGACACGGGCAAACTTCCCGAATTCCCCCTTATTTACAAATTCCGGATCAGTCAACAGATCATATAGCGCTGGC
>JBHJNU010000142.1:0-6083 GCA_050330515.1 Flavobacteriaceae bacterium
AGGCCCAAAGCCGTGGCGGGGCTCGTTCCGTCGCCGGTGAGCGTGGCATCGACTATAGTGCCACTGCCCGTTGGCAGATCTACCCAATCAACGTTTAGTCCGTCGGTGGATGTCCTTAATATTTGGTTGGCCGCACCTGGTGCGATCTTGGCATTCGTCACGTTTGCATCGAGAATTTTTGAAGTGGTTACCGCGTTGTTCGCTAAACTAAGTGCCGTACCAACACTACTGCCATCACCGGTCAATGTGACATCGGTAAGAACGCCACTGCCCGTTGGCAGATCTACCCAATCAACGTTTAGTCCGTCGGTGGATGTCCTTAATATTTGGTTGGCCGCTCCGGGCGCTATTTTTGTGTTGGTTACATTGGCATCTAAAATTTTCGCCGTGGTTACCGCATCATCTGCCAGGCCCAAAGCCGTTGCGGGGCTCGTTCCATCACCGGTGAGCGTGGCATCTGTAATCGAGGCACTGCCTGTAGGTAGGTCGACCCAGTTAACGGTGAGCCCATCAGATGCTGTTCTTAGTATTTGATCCGCCGCACCGGGCGCTATTTTTGTGTTGGTTACATTGGCATCAAGAATTTTCATAGTTGTAACCGCATCGGTTGCAAGTTGTGTACTGCCAATGCCGCCAATAGCCACTGTGAAAGGTGTGGCAATTTGTCCATCTCCCGTAATGGTTATTTGATCAGCAACCTCTGTTGTACCAGCGCCCCCAGGCGTCACTGTAGTCCATGCTACGCCCGTTGGCCCTGTTGTTAAAAATTGTCCATTAGCACCGGGTTCAATCTTAAAGGGGTCTACTGGGGTGCCAAGTCCGGTCAACGTGGTGCCATCGACCACTTCGGTAGTACCTCCCCCGCCACCGCCAATGGCGGTCAAAATATAGGGGCTGGCCGTTGTTCCGGTACCGGTAACGGTAATCGTAGCACTGTTGTTGATGATGGTTTCAGAGCCATCGGCCGCTGCGCCTGCTGGTAATGTTACGGTATTTGCGCCTGAAATGGTCAATTGATTACCGACCAGTTGTAAGTTCTGTATTTCATTTCCAGGGCTGATATCTAGATCTGCAGCGATGTGATTGTTAATTAGATCGGTGTTGTTCTGTATCTCGTTCATCAAAAAGGTATCATCATAAAATGCCCCATCTGGCCTACTTTCCAGAACATTGCCCGCATCACCGCTAACAATATCGGCGCTGGTGATGAACTGTGTCACCGCATTTGAAAAGTCCTGAAGGCCAATGTTGTCATTGTCAAGGGCAAATGCCCCTACCGAATTTTGAGAAAGTTTAGTCTGTGTAACCGAGAAGTCTTGAATTTTGCCCGGCCCGATGGACCCATCCTGTATATCTACCCCGTTAATGCCGCCATCTTGAATTTGATCGGTGGTGATGCTGTTAGGGGCGACCTCAAGGTTGTTGCCTGCACCTGTAGGTGTTATTACGATGGTGCTAACATCGTTTACGATAGGGTTGGCCGTCAAAGGGCCTCCCGGGCCGCCACCACCGCTACCGATATTTACCCATTGGGCACCATCGAAGTAATGTACGCCCTGCACATCGGTGTTGTAGACCAGGGCACCCTGAAGGGGCACAATGGCGTTCATTTGCGCGGTAGTCACCCTGGTGATCACCAAGACCTTGTCAGTACTTTCTAGCTCCAAGACCGAGGCCTGATCGATGTTCTGCGGATTGTTGCCGATCTTGACCTGGGCATGCAAAGCGTTTGAAATACCAATAGCGAACAGTAACAAAAAAACGATTCTTTTCATAATTTGGGGGCGGTATTAAACATTACCTAACAAACAAAATTAAAACTATATTATGAGATACCTAATTTTACTAGCCGAAATACAGGTTCATCAAGACGAAGCGATGGGGTCATGACAAACCCGTATTTTAAAAAACTCATCTGCCATGCACTAACTGCGTTAAACCGACTTCATCGGATTCTTTATCACAAATTAACAAAAGTTTAGTCACCTCTTTTTTTTTAAGAACCAAACTTATATTTTCTTTATCGTCACTACTATGACGGCATTGTGCTAACTTGTGAGCTGATATTTATAACATGAAACAAATGAAGTCGATTTTACCCTTCTTTTTACTGCTTTTTTTCGCGGTTTTCACCTACTCACAAGATGATGATCGCATTTTTCTGCGTGGTCAGGTGCTTTACATGCAACAAAGTGTACCCAATGAAAATGTTATCAATGCGACCAGTGAAATGGCAACGATAACCAATGAAAGGGGTGAATTTGCCATTCGTGTAAAAGTAGGCGACGAGCTTGTTTTTACCGCGGTCAACTACCAGCTTATGGTGGTAAGGATTACCGAAGAGATCCTAAGGAACAATCGGCTGGTGGTAGAGGTGAACGAAAAGGTTACCGAACTTGACGAGGTGGTGATAACGCCCGAAAATCAAGAACGTTTTCTTCAGTTGAAGAACGAGCAGTTAAAACAATACGAATATGAAATCGACCGGTCAACCGAAGTCGAGAACATCGCCCTTTCCCAATCAGAGCGGGGCATGAGAGATGGTCTTAATTTCGCGAATATTTTTCGAGCACTATTAAAGTCGGGTAAGAGCACTGAAGAAGAAAGAACGCCTCTAAAGGTCAGCGAGGTGCTGCGGCAGGTATACGATGATGAGTTCTTTGTACTGGATCTCAACTTGCCACAAGATAAAATAGATGCCTTTCTATTGTATTGCGATGCCAAGGTACCCGCCCAATCATTATTGAAAAAGGACAACGAGTTTCAACTGATCGATTTTTTGGTCACCCAGAGCAAAACGTTTCTGAAGGAAATCAATGAGGAAAAATAGTAGCCTTAAAATACTATTCTTTTTGATTTCGGCCAATGTGGGGGCCCAGACTTTTTTTTCCAAACAATTAGAAGGAAAGGTATTCAGCCGTGAGGGCGATGTTGCGGCCACCCATGTTTTGAACACAACCTCAAAAATGGCGACCATTACCGATGTCGACGGTTTTTTCTCCATTTACGCCAATTTGAACGATACCCTTGTATTTTCTGCCGTGCAGTTCAAAAAGAAAGAACTTGTGGTTACCTCATCGGTGCTGCAGCAGAAAACGCTCCATGTACTTTTAGAAGATGAAGTGACCTTGCTTGATGAGGTCATCGTTACGCCGTACAACTTATCGGGCGATATTGAAAAAGATCTGCAGGTGATCCGAACCGAAAAAGTGGTCACCTCGCAAACCTTGGGCTTGCCCAATGCCTATGTCAGGGTGCCTTCGCAGGCAGAGCGGCAGTTGTTTACGGCGACGGCCAACCCGTTCATGAGCTTTGACCCCTTGATCAACGCGATTACGGGCCGTAAGAAAATGTTGAAAGAACGGGTGGCCAGAGACAAACTTTATTCAAGAACGGAGAGGGTAAGAGGCTTTTATGCGGATTCCGTTTTTCGAATCGACCTAAATATACCCGAGGATAAAATTGACGACCTGCTGTATTTCTGCGAGATCGATTCCGCTTTTCAATCGGTGGTAGACACCCATGACCATCTTAAAATATGGGAGTTCATTCGTAAAAAGAGTATCGTTTATAGAGAGGAGAATGCATTGGATCAGATAAACAAAGTGAAGTACTGATGCATAAGAACAACCTGCTGGCCTTATGGGTAGCTTCGCTTCTTGCACCGTGTTTCGCGAATAGTCAAGAACTGGCAACAAAACTCGACGGGCGTATTATTAGTTATACCAACGACGTGGCATCTGTTCATATAGCTAACCTAACTACCGACAAGGGCACAATTTCAAACTTGGAGGGCTTTTTTTCTATTTCTGCAACCCTTGGCGATACCCTGGTTTTTTCTGCGGTACAGTTTAAAAAAAGGGAAGTAATCGTCACCAAAGAGGTCATGGAGCTTTCTTTGTTTTTGGTTTTTGTTGAAGACATGTTGAACGAACTTGACGAGGTAATCGTGATGCCCTATAATTTATCAGGGAATCTGAACTGGGATATGGCAAATTTGAAAATAGGCGAAATCACCACTTCATCGACAGAAGATCTGCCCAATGCAAATGTACGGTCGCTAGCACAAAGTGAGCGAAAATTGTACACCGCCCGTACGTGGGATTTTACCTTTAACAGCATTAAACTCGATCCCTTGGTGAATTTTTTCTCTGGTCGCACCAAAATACTTAACAAAAGGGTAGCTCGCGAAGCAGCCTTGAAACAGATAGAAAACGTACGCAGTTTTTATCCAGATTCGCTTTACATCAATGATCTGCGGATATCCAATGTGCAGATCGGCGATTTTATCTATTTCTGCGAACAAGACCCCCTTTTCAAGCCATTGATAGTGGCAGGCGACCCATTGCGGTTGTGGGAATTTATGCGAGCAAAAAGCGTGGTGTACCTAAGTGAAAATGGGCACTAAACTTGGGGGGTTTGCGCCGCGCATCTTCAGAGGGTAATGATGGGAATTGATCGAGGCCGAAAGACAGCGGTGAACCTTGAAACTTTGGCATATTAATTGCCTATTTTTGAAGCGTTAAAAAATGAAGACATGGGCATTTTGAAAAAAGGGTTGTTATTGATGCTACTTCCGCTACTTGCATTTACTGCGGTTCATAAGTTCTATGTGAGTGTCACCAATGTCAACTATTCTGAAAAGGATGACGCCTTGCAGATTACCTCGCGGGTTTTTATCGATGACCTGGAAAGTGTTCTAAGGGAGCGATACGATCTTGAGGCGCATTTGACCCCGGATGATGAATCGCCCTTAGCGGAAGAATATCTTGAAAAGTACCTTAGAACAAAGTTTACGGTCGAAATGGATGGCGAAATTGCATCCTATGACTACATTGGTAAGAAGTATGACCATGACGTACTTGTATTTTATATAGAGGTGCCAAAAGTTGACCTTCCGAATAAAAAATCCATCGAAATACAAAATGAACTTTTGACCGATGTTTTCGACGAACAACAGAATATTGTGCACTTCAAGGTCAACAATACCAAAAAGAGCTTCGTTCTCATGAAAGAGAATACTAAAGGAATGTTAATATTATAACATTTCCGATCAATTTCTTAAAAAAACTTTACATTTCCGTTTACTAATTATGACTCAAAAAGATGACTAGACTCAAGTATTATTTCGCATCCTTATTATTCGTTTTTGCCACCGTGGCCAGTGCCCAAGAAGAAGAGGTTAAACCAAGAGAACCGGGCCATTACAATCAGAGTAAGTTCAAGCAGCTTTACGAAGAATTCGCAACCCCGAACACCTACCGCTCGGCATCGGGTGCCCCTGGGCCAGATTATTACCAACAACAGGCAAACTATGTGATCAACGTTGAACTCGATGATGAAAATGCGAGGATTTATGGCGAGGAGACTATTACCTATATCAATAACTCTCCCGATGAACTTGAATTCCTATGGTTGCAATTGGATCAGAACTATAGTAAGAAAGATTCAAAAGCCTTGCTCAAGAATGGAGGTGGGGTGCCCATGGCCCAAGAACCCGGCGACTTCGCCAAAAAACACATTGCGGGGCCTTTTGACGGGGGTTTCAATATTGAATATGTTAAGGACGCCAACGGTAAACCCCTGCCCCATACCGTCAATTGGACCATGATGCGGATCGACTTGCCACAGCCTTTGCCCAGTAAGGGCCAAGTTTCGTTTTCGGTTAAATGGAATTACAATATTGCAGATCACACCATTGATAGGTTAAGGTCTGGGTACGAATACTTTGCCAAAGACGACAATAGGGCCTATGTAATTGCCCAATTCTTTCCAAGAATGTGTGTTTACAACGATGTGGAAGGATGGCAGAACCATCAATTTTGGGGCAACGGCGAATTCGCACTCCCTTTCGGAAACTATGATGTGAGCATTACGGTACCCGCTGACCATGTACTGGACGCGACGGGGACACTTCAAAACACCAAGGAAGTCTTCTCAAAGGAAATGATGAAACGGTACGAAGAGGCCAAAAAATCATATGACAAGCCTGTTATCATTGTAACCCAACAAGAGGCCGAGGCTGCCGAAAAATCAAGGTCGACCAAGAAAAAAACATGGAAGTTCAAAGCGGAAAATGTGCG
>JBHJNU010000143.1:0-7445 GCA_050330515.1 Flavobacteriaceae bacterium
TAAGATAAGGGTATCACGAATCGGTTTAAAACGTTGAATATCATACCTATATGAATCATGAGGGGTTGAGATACTTTTTTGCTGACCTTGGAGGAATTAATAAAAGGGGTATGATAACCTTGGGGCATGTGTCTGTTCTGAAGGTCATACTCGGATAATGAGTTACGAATTAGTTTTTCGGTTGCCCCACTAGCGCCTATTATTTTAGTCGCTATCTGCGTTAAATAAATTAAAAACCCTATCGTGTTCTGTAAAAACAGAGTAATTTGTCCTAGTTTACAAGACTAAATTGGTAACCACTATAAATGCCCCAAGTACCTATCGAAATACAGTTGACTTCGCTACCCGATAACCCCGGGGTTTATCAGTTCTACGATGCCGAAGACAAAATTCTTTACGTAGGCAAGGCAAAGCATCTTAAAAAAAGGGTGGCCTCCTATTTCAACAAAAACCATGACTACGGTAAGACAAGGGTAATGGTCAAAAAAATTGCCCGGATAGACCATATTGTGGTAAAGACCGAATCTGACGCCCTACTGTTGGAGAACAATCTCATTAAAAAATACCGCCCAAGGTACAATGTGCTTTTGAAAGACGACAAATCGTACCCTTGGATCTGTATTAAGAAAGAGCGCTTCCCAAGGATTTTCCCGACCCGTAAGATGATAAAAGATGGTTCGGAGTACTTTGGCCCTTATACCAGTATGAAAACGGTACGAACCTTGCTCGATCTGGTCAAAAGCGTATATCCGCTTAGAACATGCAACTATGATCTTTCCCAAGAAAAAATAGAATCGGGCAAGTACAAAGTATGTTTAGAGTATCATTTGGGCAATTGTAAAGGACCATGTGAAGGGCTTCAAAGCGCAGCCGAATATAATGAACAAGTGGCCGATATCAGAGAAATAGTCAAAGGAAATTTCAAATCTTCACTTCACTATTTCAAACGGCAAATGAAATCGTTGGCCGATGAAATGAAGTTCGAAGAAGCCCAGCAGATAAAGGATAAAATTGAAACTTTAGAAAATTATCAGGCAAGCACTACCATTGTCAACCCCAAGATAAATAATGTGGATGTCTTCTCTATTATATCGGACGATGCCTTTGCCTACGTCAATTTTCTACAGCTATCCCATGGTGCAATAACAAGTTCCCATACCCTGGAGATAAAAAAGAAGTTGGAGGAAACCGACGAAGAATTGTTGCAGTTGGCGATTATTGAGATCCGAGACCGTTTTAAATCTGAATCAAAAGAAATCTTCCTTCCCTTTGCCGTTGTGGTCGAACCGCATTTGAAGGTTACGGTTCCACAACTAGGCGATAAGAAAAAGATCATGGAGCTTTCAGAGCGCAACGCAAAGTTCTTTCGGCAAGAACGGTTCAAGCAAATTTCGATCATCGACCCAGACCGGCATGCCAATAGGATCATGGGGCAAATGAAAAAAGACATCCGTCTATCGGAAGAACCACGGCATATTGAGTGTTTCGATAACAGTAATATTCAAGGAAGCAACCCCGTGGCGGCCTGTGTGGTCTTTAAAGACGGAAAACCTTCTAAAAAAGATTATCGCCATTTCAATATTAAATCTGTAGCCGGGCCCGATGATTTTGCTTCAATGGAAGAAGTTGTTTACCGGCGCTACAAAAGAGCGTTGGAAGAGAAGCAACCTTTGCCCCAATTAATTGTCATTGATGGTGGAAAGGGACAATTATCATCGGCCTTGAAAAGTTTGGAATCGCTTGGTTTGAGGGGAAAAATAGCGATTATCGGAATTGCCAAAAGATTGGAGGAGATTTATTTTCCTGACGATCCCGTACCGTTGTATTTGGATAAAAAATCTGAAAGCCTTAAGATCATACAGCAGCTCAGAAATGAAGCTCACCGTTTCGGTATAACCTTTCATAGGAACAAACGGAGTAAAGCGGCCATCAATTCTGAATTGGAACGTATTGAGGGAGTAGGTGAAAAAACCGCCGAAGATCTCTTAAAGACCTTCAAATCGGTCAAACGAATCAAAGAAGCATCTATAGAAAGTCTTGCGGAGCAAGTAGGAATGGCTAAGGCCAAAAAAATTTATGAAACATTTCATTAGAAAAAACGTCTAACAAGCATATGAGGAACACCGCCATCAGTTTGCTCACCTTGCTCTTAACGCTTTCAGCATGGGGCCAAAACCCCGATAAGGATGATAAGTTAAGGGTTGGCCTAGTCTTGAGTGGTGGAGGGGCCAAGGGGTTTGCGCATGTTGGCGCCCTTAAGGTCATTGAAGAGGCCGGGGTAAAAATTGACTATATCGCCGGTACAAGTATGGGGGCGATAATCGGGGCCTTGTACGCTTCTGGATATTCGGCCAGCGAGCTTGATTCTATTTTAAGAACCACTGACTTCAACGCCCTTATTCAAGATAATCTGCCGCGAAGTGCCAAGACTTTCTATGAAAAAGAAGATTCTGAGCGATACGCTGTTACCCTGCCCTTCGATAATTTTAAAATTTCTGTGCCCCAGGCGTATTCCGGGGGTCAGAACATCTACAACTTGCTGGTAAGGTTACTCTACCACGTAAAAGATGTCAAAGATTTCAATAAGCTGCCCATACCTTTTGTATGTATCGCCACCAATGTGGAAACCGGCGAAGAGGTACTTTTGAATAGGGGCTATTTGCCCGAGGCCGTAATGGCGAGTGGAACACTACCATCACTTTTTGAGCCTGCCAATATCGACGGTACTATTCTTATTGATGGCGGGGTGGTCAATAATTATCCTTTGGAGCAGGTAGAAGCCATGGGTGCCGATGTTGTGATTGGCGTCGATGTGCAACATGACCTTTCAAAACGAGAGGCATTGACTTCTGCAACAGAAATACTACTTCAAACAAATAGGTTCAGATCGGCTGAGGAAATGGAGCAGAAATCAAAAAAAACCGACATTTACATCAAACCTGATGTTGAAGACTTTACCGTACTTGATTTTAACCGATATAAAGAAATCATTGCATCGGGCGAGACCGCTGCCAGAAAAATGATTTTAGAATTGAAGTCGCTTTCTACATACCAGGGTGCAACGAACCAGGTGATCGACCCAATAGAGGCAAATGATGAGATTATCGTTAACAGACTTGTCATATCAGGCGACAACCAAAATTATTCTAGAGGCTATATCAAAGGAAAATTAAGGTTCGACCTAGGAGAAAAAATCACTTTCGGGAAGCTGCAACAGGGTATAAGCAATCTTTCGGCAACCGACAATTTTGAAACGATACGATACAAACTCGTTTCCAATGGTATCGGTGAAGACTTGATATTACCCTTGGAGGAAAGTCAGAACAAGACCTTTATTCGTTTGGGAGCACACTACGATGACCTTTATAAAAGTGCGGCCATGATCAACCTTACCAGGAAAAACTTTTTGTTTAAAGATGATTTGGCATCATTTGACTTTGTTTTAGGAGACAATGTTAGATATAATCTTCAATATTATGTAGATAAGGGCACCTACTGGAGCTTTGGTTTCAATTCAAGGTTCAACAACTTCGAAAAGGAAATAGATTTTGATGTGATTAGAAGCAACTTCGAGGTTCCGAACGTGGGTAACGTCAACAATATCAATCTAGGCGTCACCGATTTTACGAACCAATTGTACCTTCGTACCGTATGGAGGGAAGAATTTGCTGTTACCACGGGTATCGAGCATAAGTTTTTAGAATATAGCACAAGAACACTTGGTGATTTACTGGATGAAAATGCGCTGACGCCTTCAATTGTAGGAAGTGATGGTAGAACTACATTTGAAAAGAGCAATTTTTACAGCGCATTCGGCCAACTTACCTTAGATACGTACGATGATAAACACTTCCCATCAAAAGGATTGTTCTTCGATGGGGATTTTCATTTTTATGTTCTCTCTTCCGATTTCAATAATAATTTTAAGGAGTTTTCAGTGGCCAAGGCCAGATTAGGGGGCGCTTTCTCCATTTTAGACAACCTATCCATTAACGTTGAAACCGAGGGAGGCTTCAAACTTGGTACATCGAATGTAACTTCATTTGATTTTGTTCTTGGAGGCTTTGGTAACGACCTAATAAATAATTTCGTTCCTTTCTTGGGGTACGACTTTCTGTCATTGCCGGGCAATAGTTATGTAAAGGCTTACGGGAGGCTTGATCTTGAGATTGCCCCGAAGAACCACGTAATGTTCTCCGCGAATTTCGCGAATGTTAACGATGATCTATTTAGAACCGCTGAATGGTTTGATTCGCCGGCCTACTCAGGGTATGGTCTCGGCTATGGCCTAGAATCTTTTTTGGGCCCTATTCAGTTGCTCTACGCTTGGTCACCAGAGGGTGATAGGGGCAATTTCTTTTTTAGTGTCGGTTATTGGTTCTAAAGCATTTAACATTATACTGTACTTTTTTTGCGATATTTGTACTAGGTTCAAAGCATAATAATGTTACTATTTAGAATTGATATATCGGCCCACCTTAGGGCAATGTGGTAAGCGGGTCAAGGCTTCAATGACTAAGTATTTCCATCATTAACAGTTCAATAGAAGATTATGGCACCAGTAATAAAAAACCTAAAAGATTTAAAGAATACCGAATATTCCCTAAAGAAATTATTCAAAGAGGCAGAAGATTTTCTTCCGCTTCTAGGCACCGATTATGTAGAGCTTTACGTAGGCAACGCGAAGCAGTCGGCACATTATTACAAGACCGCCTTCGGGTTTCAGTCAGAAGCTTACGCCGGTCTGGAAACCGGAAGAAAAGACAGTGTTTCGTACGTATTAAGGCAAGATAAGATACGGTTGGTGTTGACCACCCCCCTTCAAGAAGGTGGTGAAATAAACAAACATATCGAAAAACACGGCGACGCGGTGAAAATAGTAGCCCTTTGGGTCGACGATGCGACCAAGGCCTTTGAAGAGACCACAAAAAGGGGAGCTAAACCTTTTATGGCGCCTACCCGAGAAGAAGATGAGAACGGTTATGTAGTACGCTCTGGAATATATACCTACGGTGAAACGGTGCATCTTTTTGTCGAACGGAAAAATTATAAGGGTGTTTTTCTTCCAGGATATCGAAAATGGGAATCGCATTACAATCCCGAAGCTGTAGGCCTCAAATTCATTGACCATATGGTCGGTAATGTAGGGTGGAACGAAATGAACACCTGGTGTAAATTTTATGGGGAGGTCATGGGTTTTGCGCAAATCGTATCATTTGTTGACGATGACATTGCGACCGAGTACACCGCGCTGATGAGCAAGGTCATGAGTAATGGTAACGGAAGGGTAAAATTCCCAATCAATGAGCCTGCAAAAGGAAAAAAGAAATCTCAAATAGAAGAATATCTTGATTTTAACAATGGTCCGGGCGTTCAGCACATAGCTTTGGCAACAGATGACATTGTAGCTACCGTTTCCGCAATGCGCGATAGAGGGGTCGAATTCCTTTATGTGCCTGAAGCGTATTATGATGATCTACTTGAACGTGTAGGAGCTATAGACGAAGATGTGGCGGTGCTTAAAAAGCACGGTATATTGATCGATCGTGATGAAGAAGGGTATCTGCTTCAGTTGTTCACAAAAACCATCGTAGATCGGCCTACCCTATTTATCGAGATCATTCAAAGAAAGGGGGCCCAATCTTTTGGTGTAGGTAATTTCAAGGCACTTTTCGAGGCGATAGAACGCGAACAAGCTGCACGCGGAACCCTTTAAAACAGGGTTTTTTCTTAACAATTTGCCAATTTCCGGCCAACTAGCTTAAATATGTGTTAAACCAATAGTTAAAGAACGTTAAATCCTATGCAGGCATAATAGGTTTCGTTTAAATTTGTACTCGTAAGGGGTGGTTCCCTTACAACTTTAAGTATTGGTTTTTCATAATTTAAAGTTTGGTTGGTTATTTAGGAAAAGCCCAGTTTACAAGCTGGGCTTTTTTTTAGCTTCATCACAATACTTTGGAATAAATTTTGTTTAAGTAATTGTAACGAATACCATTAATTACGACTCACCTCGTAATTTTGATTCAATTCCTATAACATGAAGAAATATTTACTACTCCTTTTTTTTTCACTGAGCACTTTCGCCATTGCCCAAAAAGATAATTCGGGAGATCTTGTTGTAAATACCAACGAATATAAATCCGATAGTTCACGTAAAAAGACCCCGAAGAAAGAATCTGCTTTCAAACCAGGCGAGTGGTTAAAGTTCCGTTTGCACTATGGCTTTTTGAATGCCAGTTATGCAACCCTTCAGGTAAAGAACGCAAAAATAGACAACATACCTGTTTATCATGTGGTCGGTCATGGTGAGACTACTGGTTTCGCGAGCATTTTCTTTAAAGTAGACGATACCTACGAAAGCTATTTTAGCAAAGATGATGGCAAGCCTTACAAGTTCGTTCGAAAGATTAACGAAGGAGGATATACGAAAGATATAGAGATCAATTTTGACCATGAGCAGGACAAAGCGGTACTGAAAGACAATAAACACAATAAAACGGTTGATTTTAAACTGCAGGATAGTATTCAAGATCTGATTTCCGCTTTTTACTATTTGAGGAACAACTATATTCCCGAAGAATTGGTCGAAGGCGAAGCCGTAACCTTGAAAATGTTGTATGACGATGATGGGATCTTCGATTTTAAATTGAAATATTTAGGCAAGGAAGTTCTTAAAACCAAGTTCGGCAAGGTAGAATGTTACAAGTTCAGGCCCTTGGTTCAATCAGGCCGTGTGTTTAAAGAACAAGAAAGTCTTGCTTTATGGGTATCTACCGATGAAAATAGGATTCCCGTTCGCATCAGCGCCGATTTGGCCGTTGGCGCTATCAAAGCCGATCTTGATGCCTATAATGGCTTGAAACATCAGTTCAAGATCATCATGGACTAGTTCAAATAGAAGGCGTTTTTTATTTGTAAGAACAAAGCCCCGCTATTTTTAATAATCCCTTTTCAAAATGTTTCCGTAATTTTATCGCGCAGACGATAGTGTGTGCTAGCCTTTCTTTTTTGGCGAAATAATTGTATCGATAGAACACTACTACAGTGAACAACAAAGCACAAATTGATTCTCAGATATCAAAGCTTGAAGAAAAGTACAAAGATTCCGGACAAGATTTAAGTGCCTACCTCGATGGTCTTCTTTACCAACGATATCTCACCTACTGGGATTATATCAATCTCGATACCCTTTTAAGCCTTCAACAGCCCCGTACCTATTTTCCCGATGAGGAAATCTTCATCATGTACCACCAGATTACCGAACTTTATTTTAAGCTCATTCTTCATGAGCAAAGCCAACTGGTAGATGACAAATCGCAGAACCTTGATTTTTTCTTGGAGAAAGTTAGGCGCATCAACAGTTATTACCAAGCTTTGATATCATCATTCAGTATCATGATAAAGGGGATGGAGCGGGAACAGTTTTTACAGTACCGAATGGC
>JBHJNU010000144.1:0-4629 GCA_050330515.1 Flavobacteriaceae bacterium
GAGAAATTACTTTTGAACAGGGAAAAGTTCGAACAGGACCTTGAAAATAATTGGGCAGTGGTAGCCGAAGCGATCCAAACTATTTTACGTCGTGAAGGTTATCCTAACCCCTATGAGGCTTTGAAGGGGCTGACACGTACGAACATCAAGATAAATCAGGCCTCTATTGCCGATTTTATCGATACCCTAGAGGTATCTGATGATATCAAAGCCGAATTGAAGGCGATTACGCCAAGCAACTATACCGGTATCTAAAATGAACCTTTAGTGCATTTTGGTACCTTGTCTCTATGCTGCATTATAATTGTTGGCAATACAACAGTAATTTTTTGATCTCAATAACTATATAACAACCTTAAAGTCAATGCTTTGCATTGTTTTTAATATCGGTGGTAGTGCCTAAAAAACATAGAAATATTAGCGCTCTTTACTAATCTCAACCTGGTGTGGGTACGGAATTTCGATACCTGCTTTGTCTAATGCAAGTTTACTACCTTCAACGGTCGCGAAGAAAACATCCCAGTAATGCTCTGGTTTGCAAAAAGGGCGTACCGCCAGATTTACCGAACTATCTCCCAAGCTGGCAACATTCACTGAAGGAGCTGGTTCGTTAAGTACCAAAGGGTTAGAAGTTAATACCTCTAGCAACACCTCCTTGGCCTTTTTAAGATCCTCCCCATAGCCTATTCCTATTAAGGTATCCACACGTATCTTGCCCTCTGCTGTATAATTTACAATATTTCCATTGGCCATCGCCCCATTTGGAACTATGGTCAACTTATTTTCAGGTGTAATTAATTTAGTGGTGAAAATTTCAATCTCCTTTACTACTCCCAAGGCACCTTGCGCTTCAATCAAGTCACCGATTTTATAGGGTTTGAAAATGATAAGTAGCACCCCACCTGCAAAGTTTGCAAGAGAACCTTGAAGTGCTAGACCTATAGCAAGGCCTGCCGCGGCGATTAATGCGGCCAAACTGGTCGTTTCAACCCCAAGGGTTGAAATAACCGTAATAAAAAGGAATATTTTTAAGGCCCAACTGACAAGGTTTGCCAAAAACTTTTGCAACGATTCGTCATAGTGATTTTTCATCATCACTTTTCTCAGTACTCGATTCAGGCTTTTTACGACCCAAGACCCAATGATGTAAATTAAAATTGCCCCTATAACTTTGGGCCCGAAATCAACTGCGAACTGAATTCCTTTATCGATCCATAATTGTGCGTCTTCCATAAAAAAACAATTTTTAGTTAGTGATTATAGTAGCGCGAATATAGGAATTTTATTTGTGTAGACTAAAATGTTCAAAATCTTAAACGTAGCATTAACAACTGCATAAATTTCTGTTATACAAATTAAAAATCCCGCTTAGGAAACATTCATAAGCGGGATAAAAGTAGATGGGTTATTGTCTAGTCTTTAAATAGGTCGCCCAATTTATCAAGGCCTTCGCCCTTAAAGTCAGATTTTTGGACTACCTCTAAAAGTTGTGCCATGTGTGCCGGATTCATGTTATTACCCAGAACACGCACCAGAGCAAAGCCTTTATCATCATTATTACCGTATATGATGACCTCATCGATGGCATCGTCATCTCCTAAAAATTTAACCGTTGCCTTCCCGAACTCCGTGTTCATTTTCATCAGTTCGGTATACTTACTGTTTTTCAGAATGGCATTGACATTTTCTTTTTCTACCTTATACTCGGCACCATTTATTTCCGTCTTCCTAAAAGCAATTATATTCAGTTTCTTGAGTGATCGCAGCGCTTCCTTCTGCGTTTCGCCCATCTCGATCTTTTCCAAGTTCATCATGCTTGCAGGCACATCGAACGATAGAAAATTAGGGTTCTCAGCGTTGTCCACATAATATTCCTGTAAGCTTTTGGTAGATGAACAGGCCATTAGTATTGCCGCGGCCATAAAAACAAGGGCTATTTTTTTCGTTCTATTTTTCATTCTAAAATTTTTAAAATTTACTGTAGACAGTGGTATTAGACACGCGCATGTATTCAAAATTCAACGTGTTCATTCAAAAAAGCCCCCTGCCTGATTGCAGGTGTCGAGTTTAGGTAGTATTTAAACCTTGAATGCTTCCTGCCCGCCTGCCCACTGCATCTGTGAACCCGCTTCTACTTTTGTTCTTCCACTTTCTTCAGGTCGCTAGGTAGGTTCATTTTATTGGTAATCGAGCCTATCTTGTTCAAATCGATATCACCTGTCATGGAAACCAGTACGGTTTCAAACTTTCTTCCGTTAAGATCCACGTCAACATCCTTCATTCCCGATACGAACATCAGCAACTCGGTTACATGATCCTTCTTTTTTCCGTTTTTGATATAGAACTTAACATTCAAATCTTTATCCTTTACGCGCATCAGCTCTTCTAAAGATGATGAGTTCAAATATTGCCTCACGGTCGAAGACATTTCAGTGGAAACCGCTTTGTCTTCGGTTATAAAAACCTTAATGCCTTTGATTCCCTCGGCCGCTTCCATAAACTCCTTTGCCTCAGGATCATCTGAGAGGTCACTTATTTTACTGACCAAATCGATCATACTTCGGTTTACGATTACGGTACCCACCCCATCCATATCTTCATATTTGTCGAAAATTGACTGTGAGAATGCGAATAAAGGTAAAATTGCTACTGCTACTACTACGATGATTTTTTTCATGACTGTTCGTTTTAAGTCCTCTTGTAAAAGGGGTTTGATTAATGATTATTGATTGATGAATAAAATGATATGTATGTTAAGGCATTTTTTCGATACCTGATGAGCGTACCTTTTTTAAAACTGCCCGCAAAACGGCGTACCGCTGCTTACTGCTTCTTACCTGCCTTGTTCAATTCTTCGGGCAAGTTCATTTTCTTGGTCAACGAATTGATTTTATTCAAATCAATATCGCCGGTTAATGATAGTAATACGGTCTCAAATTTTCGGCCATCTACATCAACATCTTTCATACCGGTAACGAACATGAGCAATTCACTAACATGATCGTCATCTTTTCCGCTTTTGATATAGAATTTGACATTGGCGTCTTTGTCCTTGATGCGCATCAATTCTTCAAGTGATGCCGATTTTAAGTATTTATTGACCGATAAGAGCATATCTGCACCAACAGCTTTATCTTCGGTAGTAAAGACCTTTAGACTGTTTACACTTCTGGCGATATCCATAAAATCTTTAGCTTCGGGATCGTCAACTTCAACATCGATCTTGCTGAGTAGATTGAACATGCTCTTGTTCACCACAACCGACGTGACATTGTCCAGATCTTCATATTTGTCGAAAAGGGACTGTGAAAAGCCTATATAGGGCAAAATCGATAGCACTAACACGATAAGGGTTTTTTTCATCTTTTTCATTTTTATTAATTTTTAAAGGTCATTTAAAGTTCACCGCTTGGTATTTAGCTTAGCCAAAGTTTAGGATGGTTCAATGCCTTATTTGAAATTCGTTATTCGTTATTATAAATTTTTTGTTTCGTCGCCTCAAACTCGTTCAAATAAGCCACTTTTTCGGTACCTCGGTTAAAATTTTCGGCAAGAAGGCCCAATGCCTTTCTCAATTCTTTCTTGGCATATTCGGCCTCGGCAAGATCTTTTTGGGTCAATTCTTGCTCGCTTTTATATACCCTGCCAAAATATATGCCCACCATCAAAACTGCTACCGCGGCCACAGAAAGCCATTTGTACCTGTACTTTCGCACCGATACATGGTTCAAGGTCAAGGGCAACTGTTTCGTAAATTGTTCTTCTTTGCCCTGCGAAAAATAGTGGAACATTGGGGCGTACTGTTCTAAATGCGCAGCAACCTGTTCTTGAGAGAAATAAGCTTTAATCGCTTCTTCTTCTGCCACCGAAGTGGAGGCCTCAAAATACTTTTCCAATAATCTTTCAATATTATCCAATTCCATAACTGTGTTTTTGAATTAATTTTTCGCGCACCAATTTTCTTGCCCTTGAGAGAGCTACCCTTACCGCCGTGGGCTGCATATCGAGCATTTCACCGATCTCATCTAAATCATATTCTTCAATATCACGCAATTGCAATACCATTTTTTGCTGTTGGGGTAGCTCTTCCATTATCTTTTGAACCAAATTAAAACTGTCTTTCGCCTCTACCTGTTTCTGCAGTCCACTTCCTGTTTCTCCGTAATTGCTATGCACCAAGGTCAAGTTTGAAGCTTGTTTAGATTTTAGTCGGTCAAGGCAAAAATTCTTTGTCATGGTCATCGCAAAAGCCTCCACATTAGTAAAGGTTGCAATCGCCTCATTCTTCGACCAAAGTTTAAGCAGTATTTCTTGAGTAGCATCTTCAGCTTCTTCGGTCGATACCAAAAGACGTTTCGCCATTCGATAAAGTTTATCCTTAAAAGGCATCACCACGTTTAAAAATTCAGACTGCCTCATTTTTTAGGTCGTTGTTTGTAAAACTAGAAGGTAACCCTTTTTAAATAATCGGAAAAAACCAATTTAATTCTGAAAACTAAGTAGGGTTTAGCCAGTTCTAAGTTGTTTACAGTAGCAAGACGAAGTACGACGAATTTTGTTACAAAAAATTTTTTTATCCTATATATGTAAGTAAATTGGGCGATATTAAACTAATCACTAGCTTGTTAA
>JBHJNU010000145.1:0-20447 GCA_050330515.1 Flavobacteriaceae bacterium
CCTAAACTATCGCGAAGCGTTACAAACTTATTACTTCCCTTGGTCCAATATGGGCTCTTGATGGTCTTTATCTTTTTTGCGGTCGAGGTCATTATTCTAGCCTCACTGCCATAACCCCCTACATAAGACTCCGACCAATCTTCAATTACATACGGAAAGGTGTTGTTGAAATTGATTGTCAAGGTTCTTTCCAGTTCTGGATAGTTGATCTCATAAGTGGTTATAGCCCCATTGACTGAAAGCGTAGCAGTGGCATCGTAAACCCTTAATTCTTTATGAACCAATCGAATAAACTCAAATGAGGGAATAATTTTCAATGCTCCCACAGGCAAACCAGTTGGGTCGATACGGATTTGGTTCCAAAGTTCATTCTCTAAAGTGGTTTTTTCAAATGTTAACTCTTGATCACCTTCCGACTCAAAATAAGAATGTGCCGTAACTTCAAATTTATCGCGATTGTTCAATTGCCCGTATACATGACCGCACCACTCCTGCATAGAAAAAGTTACTTTCAAAGCATGCCCGTTGTCATGAACCGGATAAAAACTACTGGTCAAAATAGAGTAGGGGTAAATGCCGGTTAAAAAGTTCTTAGTGGCATTCAGTTTTAATACGGGTATATTGTCCTCATGGTTGTCATCGGCCTTAACCTGCTCTTTCGCCAAAAAAGGCTCTGTAACATAAATCAAAACGGCATGGCCATCGCGAAGTTCGCCATATCGGGCCTGCTCAAGTTTGTACGAGGTTATTTCGGCATCACCAGCGTACCAGTATTTTTTAAATTCCGCTGAGATCGCTTTTTTGGGCGCTTTCGTAGCTTCCGAAATGATTTCATTATGTACCGCAATTTCTTCCTTTGCTTGGCCCTCTTTTTCTTTGCATGCTGTTAGTAGAGTTACAAACGCCATTAACGATATCATGGAGAGTTCTAATCTGCTGTATTTTTTCATGTGGACTATTTTTATAGAAACTTCTTGATTTCTCCGCAACGAACTATACAAAAACTTAAATGTGATGGCTGCTTAAGAGACTCTTACTACAAAACTACCTAAAATACGTCAGCTAACAATATCGCTTAACGTTTTGTAAACCAAACTGGTCGGTAAGCCGACCACGTTGCTATAGGAACCTTGAATTTCTTCAATACCGATCAGCCCTATCCATTCTTGAATACCGTATGCACCCGCCTTGTCGAAAGGCTTGTAGTTCTCAATATAGAAAATGATCTCCTCTTCTGAGAGCTCCTTGAATTTTACCTTGGTCGTGTGGTTGACTGTTTTTTGAAATTCAGATGTTGTAAAGCTCACCGAGGTTATCACCTCATGCCAATCGCCAGAAAGGGTTTTTAACATTTGAAAGGCTTCCTTTTTATCATTTGCTTTAGCAAGGGACTTGTTATTGTGCCAAACGACCGTATCGGAAGTGATTAAAATTTCGTTTTCAGCCAGCGTCGCAACAAAGGCGGAAGCTTTCAATTTAGATAGGTAGTCTGAAATTTCGCTTCCCCTTAAATGCTGTGGATAATCTTCTTCAACCGATTTTAATCGAATCTCAACATCTAACTGTAGCTCTTTAAAAAACGCCTGCCTTCGGGGCGATCCAGAAGCCAGTAGGATCCTATAGCCTGTTAATTTGTGCTGCAACATAGATTTAATCATTGGCGGCACTGAAGTTCTCATACCAATCCCCCTTTATTTTTAATACCTGCTCAATAACGTCCCTAACACAGGCATCACCACCATTTCTATGCGAAATGTACTTAGAGATCGCCTTGACCTCTTGAATAGCGTCTTGCGGACAGGGGGGCAATCCCACTATTTTCATGGGTGGTATGTCGGGCATGTCATCACCCATATAAAGTACATTTTCAGGGTTGATGCCGGTGCGGTCTAAATATTCCCGTAGTGGAAATTCCTTCAGGTGCGCCCCGAGATAAATGTCCTTTACCCCCAAACCTACCAATCTTAAACGAACGCCCTCGTCGCTGCCCCCGGTTATGATGCAGACGTTATACCCTTTTTGAATGGCGGTTTTTAAGGCATAACCATCCTTGACGCTCATTTTACGTAGCATGTGCCCTTCGGAAGTAATTAACAGTGTGCCATCGGTGAAAACCCCATCAACGTCAAAAATGAAGGTTGTAATATTCTTCAGATATTCCTTATAGCTTTTCTCCATAGGTTGTTTTTATTGATTGGGTCAGTAGGTTATAAATTTCTTTGAACGAATCCGAGGTAAGTTGATCCAAATGGCCCTGAATGGTTTTCATATCATTTCTTTTTGCCGGACCGGTTTGCGCCGCAAAAGGGGAGAGCGTCTCTATTTTCAGGGCGGTTTCTTTAATAAGCGGTTTCAACAGTTCAAAGGGTACCTTGTTCTCGGCACAGATTTCAGCGCCAATTTCATACAAATGATTTGTAAAATTATTAACGAACACCGCTGCAAGGTGTAGTGCTTTTCGTTGTTCTGAATTGATCTCGTAGACGGCATCTGATACCGACCCGGCTAGTTGGCGTAGCATGTTCAATTCTTCCTTCCGCTCTGCTTCAATACAAATAGGAACAGTTCTTAAATCAACGACCCTGTCTCTTGAAAATGTCTGTAAGGGGTATAGAACACCTCTTTTTATTCCTTCTGGCAGTGCCTCCATCGGTACACTTCCCGAGGTATGAATCACCAAGTTTCCTGAACCCTTAAAATGTTGTGAAACAGCTTTTATTGCATCATCACTTACGGTAATGATATAAATATTAATAATATCCCCGCTGTCTTCTGTTTCATTATTTATTGCATTTTCATTCAATAATTCTGAAAGGGCATTACCTCTGCCAGAAACCAAGGTCGTTTCAATCACCCTGTGGGTTTGGGCAAAAGCCTTCTCCAAGTGATAAGAAATATTGCCCGTACCTATAATTGTAATCTTGAACATAAGGCGAAATTATGAAATACGCCATAATTTGCTGTGTTTGGGTTTAAAGTATTTTCAATTTAAAAAAGCCAAAGGATGTTCTTGCTAGTAATTTTATTATAGTATTAACACTATTGTTGAACGTTTTTTTGGGTTTTATACTCAAGTAAAATCATTAAAAGGTGGTATTTTTGCATGCTGAAAACAAACCTGTCTTTCAATGAAAGAATTGCTCAAGAAATTTTTCTTCTCTACCCGCTTAATGTCCGTTCTCTTTCTTGTTTTTGCCTTGGCGATGGGCATTGGTACCTTTGTGGAAAGCAAGTATAGTACAGAAACGGCACGGATCTGGATCTATAACGCCACCTGGTTCGAGGCGATAATGGTTTTTTTCGTTATCAATTTTATGGGTAACATGTTCCGCTACAATCTCTTTCAGTGGAAGAAATGGCCGGTCTTGACCTTACATCTTTCATGGATTTTGATCATTATCGGGGCTTTTATAACACGTTACATCAGTTTTGAGGGCATGATGCCGATTCGGGAAGGAAAAACGGAAAACGTTTTTTATTCTGATAAGACCTACCTCACGGCCTATGTAGATGGAGAGATCGATGGGGAGCCCAAGCGTAAGGCACTTGAAGATGATCTTATTGTTACACCAGAAGCCTTAAAATCAAACCTGCCATGGAATTCTGATTATAACGGGCAGCCCTTTAGCATCTCGTATGTCGATTTTATAAAGGGAGCTAAGGAAGGCCTGGTGCCCGATGAAAACGGAAAGGAATATTTAAAGATCGTTGAAGCCGGTACCGGTCAACGTGAAGAGCATTATCTCGAAAGCGGAAAGGTGAACAACGTGCATAACGTACTTTTTGCCCTGAATATGCCCACTGATGGGGCCATAAATATCTTCACCACAGATAGCGTTTACCAAATAAAATCTCCCTTTGAAGGGACCTTTATGCGCATGGCCGACCAATTTCAGGGAGTTGCGGTAAAGGATAGTCTACAAGAATTTCAGTTGCGTTCACTTTACACTATGGCGGGTATGCAGTTCGTGATTCCCGAGCCTATGGTAAAGGGATCCTACGGGGTGGTGGAAGTACCCGAGAAGGAAATCAACGAAGCGACCTTATCGGCATTGGTGGTGCAAGTTTCGTCTAATGGTGAAAGTGTTCAAAAAAAGCTATTGGGGGGCAAAGGTGTTTTCAATATTTCAGATAAGTTCGAGGTAGGCGGATTGGGCTTTTCGCTTGCTTATGGTTCAAAGGTGTACCAGCTTCCATTTGGGGTAAAACTGAACGATTTTATAGCGGAAAAATACCCTGGGACCGAAAAAGGATATGCCTCTTTTATGAGTAAAGTCACCATTGAAGATGAGCGACCCTTCGATTATGATATTTACATGAACAATATTTTGGACCACAAAGGGTATCGGTTTTTTCAATCTAGTTTTCATCCTGATGAAAAAGGCACCGTTTTGTCGGTAAACCATGACCAATGGGGTACCTGGATCACCTATTTAGGATATTTTTTGTTGTACGCAGGGTTAATGGGAATCATGTTCTTTGGGAAGACCCGCTTTAAAGACCTTGCCGAAGCGCTGGACAAATTGAAATCGAAAAAACCGGTTACCACGGTGGTTCTGCTATTGGTTTTCTTCGGAAATGCCTATGCCCAAGAGCATACAGCCGATGACGGCCATGACCATTCGCCATCGATGCCGACTCAAGCCCAGGTCGATTCTGTGCTACAATCGACGTTGGTTTCAAAAGAGCATGCGGAGAAATTTGGAGAACTAGTGATACAAGATGACGGTGGGCGCATGAAGCCGATACACACGTTTTCGTCTGAGCTGTTACGAAAGCTAAGTTTTAAGGATACGTTTAAAGATATGAATGCCGACCAGGTGTTCTTAAGTATGATGCTCAACCCCGCCGCCTGGTACAATACAGAGTTCATTGCCTTGGATAAGAAGGGCAAGAACGACAGTATTAGAAATGTCATTGGCGTTTCAAAAGACCAAGATTACGTTAAGGCCATTGATTTTTTCGATAAAACCGGCAAGAATAAACTCGAGCCTTTTTTAGAGGATGCTTTTTCGACGAACAGTCCGAATAAGTTTCAAACCGACTTTAAGGAATCCTATTTCAGGTTAGGAATTTTAGATAGGGCATTAAGTGGTGATATCATGAAGATATTCCCCCTTTTAAATGATGAAAACAACAAATGGATTTCCGCTTTTGAATATCGCAGTGGACAGTTCCAGGTCAATGATTCCCTGTACTCGAATTTTATCAAAAATGCTATTCCGTATTACCTGCTTACCCTCCGCAAAGCTAACGAGACCGGTGACTATACCGATGCCGACAAACTTTTGGCGGCCTTTAAACAAAACCAGCAAAACCACGGTGGCGAGGTATTGCCAAGCGAGCCTAAAATAAAGACCGAGATTATTTACAATAAACTGAATATTTTCAACCACCTTTATAAATTGTATGCCCTAGTAGGGGTGGTAATGTTCTTTGTACTGGTATTTCGGATATTCAAAGATCGCGAGGTATGGAAAGCGGCTACCTTTTTCTTGAAGGGAACGATCATTCTTTTCTTTTTGTGGCATACCGCCGGGCTTATCTTACGTTGGTATGTTTCAGGTCATGCCCCGTGGAGTGATGGTTATGAGAGTATTCTTTATGTGTCATGGGCGACTATGTTAATGGGCTTGCTTTTTGGGCGCAAGAGTGATATGACTATTGCCTCATCTGCCTTTGTAGCTTCAATGTTATTGTTCATAGCGCACCAGAACTGGATAGATCCGGCAATTTCGAACCTTGTTCCTGTTTTGGATAGTTATTGGTTGATGATCCATGTGGCCGTTATCGTCGCAAGCTATGGCCCACTGACGGTTGGCATGATTTTGGGCTTTGTATCGTTGCTGCTCATTATTATGACCACAAAAAACAACAAGGCCAGAATGGAGCATAATATCAAAGAACTGACCATTATCAATGAGCTGGCTTTGACCGTAGGATTGATCATGTTGACCATAGGCAACTTTCTTGGTGGTCAATGGGCCAACGAAAGTTGGGGCCGTTATTGGGGCTGGGATCCAAAGGAAACATGGGCCTTGATATCGATTATGGTTTATGCTTTTGTAATACATACCAGACTGGTACCGGGACTTCGAGGTAAATGGACCTTTAATTTCTTAAGCTTTATCGCTTTCGCAAGTATCATGATGACCTATTTTGGGGTAAACTATTATCTTGTCGGGTTGCACAGTTACGGGCAAAGTGGTGCGGCAGCCATTACGCCCGATTATGTGAAGTATATCGCCTTCGGTGCCCTAATTTTTGGCGCTATCAGTTATTGGCGCTATCGTGTCAACTACATAAAGTAAGGCAGTTCAGGCCCTAATTTAATCTACAAATCGAAAAGCGGCTATTCTGATCTGTTTTTGTAACTTTAAAGGCACTTAAATTCAAATGATGATGCGGAACAAAATAGGTCTAAATACAATCTGTACACACCTCGGTGAAGTAGAAGATAAGCAGTTTAAAGGTGCTATTTCGCCCTTGTATATGAGTACTTCGTATGCTTTTGAAGATGTTGATGTAAAACGTTACCCAAGATATTTCAACACCCCCAACCAAGAAGGCTTGTGCAAGAAAATAGCGGCGTTGGAGCACACTGAGGCAGCGTTGATCTTTGGTAGCGGAATGGCTGCCGTAAGTACGGCCTTAATGGCATTTTTGAAAGCTGGAGACCACGTTGTACTTCAGAATGCACTTTATGGGGGAACCTTCAATCTGGTCAACGAGGAATTCGAAAAATACGGCATAGAATATTCTTTTACCGATGGTCTGAGCCCAGAAGATTTCGAATCAAAGATCAAAAAAAACACCAAGGTCATTTACGTGGAGACACCATCGAATCCGTTGTTGAAGATAACCGATCTTAGGGCAGTCGCTCAGATTGCCAAGCAGCACGGACTAATTTCGATGATCGATAATACCTTCGCTAGTCCGGTAAATCAGAATCCAGCCGATTTCGGTATCGATGTGATCATTCACAGCGCCACCAAATATATGGGTGGACATTCCGATATTTGTGCCGGTGCCGTTGCCGCAACCTCTGAACATATGCGACGGATTTTTCATTTGGCAAAAAATTTCGGTGGAAGTTTAAGTGAATATACCGTTTGGCTTTTAGAAAGGAGTATGAAAACCATGGGGCTTCGCGTTAAGGCTCAGAACGAAAATGCCCAACGAATGGCAGATTATCTTAATGGGCATACTGATATTACGGCCGTTTATTATCCAGGTTTGGTGTCGCATCCTGATCATGAATTGGCAAAAACCCAGATGCGTGGTTTCGGTGGTATGTTGTCTTTTGAATTGCATGAGACTTTAGACGCCTCTCAATTTCAAAAATCTTTAGCGCTGATAAAATCATCCATGAGTCTGGCGGGGGTTGAAAGTACTGTTCTATCGCCCACTCAAACCTCACATTCGCTGATGGGAGCAGAAGAGCGAAAAAGGCAGGGTATCGCAGACGGATTGATTCGTTTTTCGGTCGGTATTGAAGAACCGGAAGATTTAATCGCCGATATAGAGCAGGCTTTGGCTAAAGTAAGGTCAAAACGAATTCTTGCCGCCCATTAAAATGTAGCATCGAATATTGACCTGTGTGCTACCATATATTTTGGCAGATGACGAAAAACTACACCATTAAACTATGAAATTAGACATTCTTGCCTTTGGAGCACATCCAGATGACGTTGAACTGGGGGCAGGGGCGACCATTGCAAAGGAAGTTGCCAGCGGCAAAAAAGTGGGTATCATTGATTTAACCCGAGGCGAGCTTGGTACAAGGGGTACCGCTGAAATTCGGGACAAAGAAGCATCGGAAGCAGCAAAGATATTGGGTATTTCGGTAAGGGAAAACCTAGAATTTGCCGATGGTTTTTTTGTGAATGATAAAGCGCATCAAATGGGCATTATCAGAATGCTTCGAAAATACAGACCTCATATAGTGATCTGTAATGCTGTTAGTGATCGCCATATCGATCACGGAAAAGGGAGCAATTTGGTCAGCGATGCCTGTTTTTTAAGTGGATTGGTCAAAATAGAAACAAAGTTGGAAGGTGAAAACCAATGGCAAAAACCTTGGAGGCCAACCCAGGTCTATCATTATATACAATGGAAAAACCTAGAGCCCGACTTTGTAGTGGATGTCTCAGGGTTCATAGAAAAAAAGAAAGAAGCCATAATGGCATACCGTTCTCAATTCTATGACCCGAGTAGTGACGAACCAGAGACGCCTATTAGCAGTAAGAATTTTATAGAAAGTGTAACGTACAGGGCACGCGATTTAGGCCGGATGATAGGAGTGGAACATGCCGAAGGATTTACTGCAGAACGCTTTGTTGCGGTCGATTCTTTGGCACGGTTGATGTAGGTGGCTTTTCGAACTCATCTGAAACTTTCGGAAGTGTAAAATAGAAACAGCTACCCTTTTTAGGGGTACTTTCTACCCAAAGTTCCCCGTTGTTGTTTTCCACCATTTCTTTACAAAGCATTAGTCCTAAACCAGTACCTTTTTCATTGTTGGTACCATAAGTGGTAATGTTTGAGTTTTTAGAAAAAAGTGTGGCTATAGTTCCCTCGTTCATGCCTACTCCCGTATCACGCACAAAAATTTCCCAATGCTTGTTTCTATCTTCTGCCCCGATGGTAACTGTTCCGTCTTTAGGCGTGAATTTTATTGCATTGCTTATGAGGTTTCTAATAACGATATCTACCTGGTCAGTATCAGACCAAGTAAACGTCTGTTCACTGACCTGACTCGCTAAGGTGATGTCCTTTTTGCAAGCGATCTCCGATAAAAGATTGATATTATCCGAAACAAGGTTTTTAATCTGAACAATACTTGGGTTTGTATTCGCACCCTTCATTTGTGTTTGTCCCCAAGATAACAGGTTGTTCAAGGTAAACGATATATGGTCTATATCAGATCGTAATTTCGGGATAAAGGACAAGAACTCTTTTTGATTTATCTCCCCTCTGTGAAACAATTGTAAAATTCCTTGAAAAGCGCCAATTGGCCCCCTAAGATCATGACCAATTATGGAGAAAAGCTTGTCCTTGGTTTCATTTATTTCCAAAAGTCCGGCTTGACTTTTTTCCAACTCTGTCTTTTTCGAGCTTAATTCTTTATTGAGGTCTTTCTGTATTCTTTCACTGCGTTTTACCAAAAAAGTGATGACCATTAAAACCAATAAGAGGCCTAGGATTCCCGTTAGGTAATTCTTTTGTTCGGCCAGTGCCGTTTCATTTTCGGCGATTAGATTTTCTTTTTGCCTTTCATGACCGAGTCTTGTTTTTAACATCAAAAGACTTTTTTTACTTTCGTTACGCGCCAAAGAATCGGACAACCGCTGAAAAAGCTCATGATACGCAAGGGCTGTGGCCAGATCGTTCCTATTCTTATTCAGTTTATATAAGGTTTCGGCGGCATTTTTCACACCTTCTTTGACCTTTAGCTTTGTAGCGCTTTCGAAGGCTCGCGATGCATAGTCGGTTGCAGTATCAACTCTTTGAAGACCAAGATGGGTGTCGGCCAAGCCCTGGAGCAAATCTATTTTGGCTCTTTCATCGTCAACGCCATTCTCATGAAGCATTTCGCTTTGATTATACCAAAACAAAGCCCAGTCGTATTTTTCTTGGCGTAAATACGTCTTTCCTTTTGTCTCATAGGCAAAGGCAAGCCAGTCTAACAAACCATTATTTTCGAAAATTGAGATGCTTTTGTTCACATGGAACATGGCGTAATCATATTGATGGGCATCGGCGTAGACCGAAGCCATATTGGTAAACGTACGAGCCTTAAATAGGTCATCATTTATTTGTTCATTGAGTCTCTTTGAAATCTCTAGGTAATTTATAGCCTCATCATTATCGTTTTGGGCCGAATAAAGTAAACCTATGTTTTCATTAAAAATAGATAACATCTTAGTGTCATTGATTCTAGTTGCTATCTCTATTCCTTCAAGCATGGCTTCCAAGGCTTCGCCAAAATTGCCCTGGTACTCGTACTCCCCTGCAAGCCGGTTTTGGGCATATAACACTAACCAATCGTCCTTTAGATGTTCTGCAACCTTCAAGGCGGCTCCATAATAAAAAATGCCTTTCTCATGGTTGCCATGATCTGAATAATAGTCGCCTAAGCCAATATTTGAGTCTACCTCTCCCTCTTTGTAATCGATTTCGCGACTATAATCCAATGCTTGTTGCGATAAAATCAGAAGACTGTCAGATCTATGGAATCGCATGGCAAAACCGAGGTCATTCAACGTATTAACGTAAAGCGTGTCACTAATGTCAGACTTCAGCCTAGAACTGAGCATGGCAAGTTCGCCCTTTAGGCTATCCCTGATAGTTTGTTGGCCAAAGTTAAAAAGGGGCCATAACAAGGCCAAAAGTAATGGCAGGCCAAACTTTTCAGCTTTTGTTTTGAAGTTCCAAGAATGGCATTTAACCAAGCACATGAGATTTTTAAATAATCTTTAAAAATAAATCGGTAAAAGGGAGACCAATAATTTTTGTTGTGAAACTGCAAGTTTTGTGTGTTTCAGCGTTAAAATTAGGTATTTCATCGATAATTTGGCCCAAAGGAAGCTATTTAATTGGCTATAGTTCAATAATTTTCAATCTTCGCCGCGGGTAACTCAAAACAAACTGTAGTACCCTTGTCGGCAGAAGACTCTATCCATAAATTACCACCATTACTTTTAACGGCCTCCATACAAAGTTTAAGCCCTAGGCCAGTTCCTTTTTCATTGGCTGTACCATACGTTGTATAATTTAATTTTGCATCGAATATTTTTTCGATCGCTCCTTTTTCCATTCCCTGTCCACTATCTTGAACTTTCGTGATAACGGTATCATTTGTTTTTTCTGAAGTGATTTTAATTTCGCCCTTGTGGCGACTAAACTTAATAGCATTGCTAAGCAGGTTTCGCATAATAAGATCCAGGTGATTTTTATCTGCCCAGACCGTATTGTTTTCCTCCATAGCTACCATTACTTTAAGTTCTTTCTTAAGAATAGGCTCGGTAAATAGTCTAACGGCGCATTTGGATATATCATTCAGCTTTACCACTTCTTGAGTCGTTTTAGAACCCTTGAACTGTGTTTTTCCCCATAGGATAAGATTATCAAGGATAAATTGAACGCTATCGGCATGATCGGTTAGTTTTAAAAGCGTAGTTTTAAAGTCTTTATCGTTGATGTCTTGGGTGTTGGCAAACCTGAGTAGTTGCCTTAAATTAATGATGGGCCCCTTTAGATCATGACCTATAATGGAGAATAATTGATCTTTCATTGAATTGATCTCTTGCAGGTCAGCTTTACTTTTTTCAAGACTCTTTGTTTTATCAGTGAGTTTACGGTTTAATTTTTTTTCCTTTTTAGTTGACCTGTGATTGGAATAAGCAAATACTAAGGCCCCAAACAGTGCGGTACTGACGAACAAAATAAAGTTATTTTGTCTGTTGTTCCTCAGTTCATTTTCATGGGCCACTAGTTGTTGATTTTGGTCGTATTCAATTTTGGCCTTACGCACAAGAATGTTCGCGCGATTGTCATTTTTTGCTATTGAATCTGATAATGCCAGCGCTTTTTGAAGATGTGATAAGGCTTCATCGTTTTGTTCTTGAAGTTCTTTAATTTTCGATAGTAGCCTATGTGTTCTTTCTAAACCAGACTTTAGCTTCATCTTACCAAATAGATCGGCCGCTTTAGAGGCATATTCTTCCGAAAGACCTAAATTGTTCAAACCAAAATGCGTTTGGGCCAGGCCCAACAACATATCACCTCGACCCTTTATATCTTGCAATGATTCATGAACTTGTTGGCTTTTTTCATAGAAAATCAGGGCTAATTTATAATTGTTTTGTTTGACAAAGATGCTACCCTTTACATTAAAGGAAAATGCCAACCATGCCGGGTTGTCAAGTTCATTTAAAAGGTTGATACTTTTATCAATATCTAATAGGGCTTTAGTATAGTTTCCGATTGTGTTCTGTAAATAGGCGATATTGCTCAGTATTTGCGCATATAAAACCGGTTCACTTGCTTCATCTAGGTTTGAAAAGGCCATGTCGTAGTACTCCAAGGCCTCATCAGGCGCGTTCAATAAAGAGAAAAAGGTGGCCATGTTCATATAGGTCTTGGAAACCAACCAATTTTCGTTACTTTTCAAGGCAAAGTCTATGGCATTTTGAAAACTCAAAAAAGTTTCTGCGTATCTGGCCTTTGTCATATTTGCCATCGCCAAAATGTTCGAAGCTTCAATAACCTGGCGGTAGTAATTTTCAGCGATGCTCGTATTTAAAGCGTTTCCAATTAATGCTATGGCTTCCTCGCTTTTACCGGTAAATGTATAGTAATGGGCTAAAATGATATCCGCTTCGATTTTTCCTTTCTTGTAATTGGAAATTTCGCTTAGTTTTCTAACTTCATTCGAAATGATCAACATGGTATCCGGTTTGGTATAGTTCATTAGATTACCTAGCCTAGATAGTAATGTGATGTGCTCAGGGTTTGTTTCGTCAAAGTCTTTTTCCGAACGTAGAAGTTGTAGTTCTGATTTTACATCCTTGAGATCGAACGATTGAGAACGCAAACCAACAGTCCGAAAGAGAAGGATTGAAAAAAAAGCGGTAAGCATCGTGGTACGTCCGATTTGCAATTTCATAAACGTTGGTCTTAATGAATTGGGCAGCAAATGGTTGAATTTAATAAAAAGAGATTAATTTCTTACAAAATGCAATTTTAACTTTTCTTGACCCACAATAAAGTCAATTTTATACCAACATTCGAGAAAAAAAATTACCTTTGCGCTCGCTTATAAATGGTGGTTGTAGCTCAGCTGGTTAGAGCGCTAGATTGTGGTTCTAGAGGTCGCCGGTTCGAAACCGGTCTTCCACCCAGAATATAAGTCCTGTCAGTTTGATGGGACTTTTTTTGTGCGCTTAAGTTATTGATAATCAAGTCTTGGCCTTATATAATTTTGCAAGAGTATCGGCTGTTTTCATAATGGATAATCGCAATACCATTGAAAAAGGGTTTAAGATGTAGTGATCAGAAACCCTTTTTTATTCTTTTGAAACTAGTTGCTAACCTTGTCCACGACAATCCTAGCCTCTCGATTGGCTACCTCCCAGGCAGTATGAAACACTAGTCTTGACCGGTTTTGCAACAGGTCGTAGTTGATCTTGTCAGGGGTGTCGCCTGGTCTGTGGTAATCAGCGTGTGTTCCGTTGAAATAGAAAATGATAGGAATATTGTTTTTAGCGAAGTTATAATGGTCGCTTCGGTAATAAAAACGGTTGGGATCATTCTCATCATTGTAGGTATAGTCCAATTCAATGTTCATGAATTTCTGATTTACCTCTTCCGATAGCAAATGAAGATCCGTACTCAATTTATCGGAACCAATTAAGTAGATGTAATTTCTGTCGCCCTTTCGTTCAGGGTCAATTCTGCCGATCATATCGATGTTTAAATTTGCAACCGTTTTCGATAAAGGAAAAATCGGGTCAATATCAGTATAGTATTGTGACCCTAGTAACCCCTTTTCTTCACCCGTTACATGCAGGAATACAATAGACCTCTTTGGGCCATTGCCCGCGTCGGCTGCCTTTTTGAACGCTTCGGCGATTTCCAAAAGGGCTACGGTACCCGAACCGTCGTCATCGGCGCCGTTGTTGATCTGCCCATCGGCGTTGATTCCAATATGGTCGAGGTGAGATGAAATAACAACATATTCATCTGGTTTTTCAGAACCCTTCAATATAGCGGCTACATTTTCTGAATCTACTTCGGTATTCGTGGTCTCGGTTGCTATAACCAACTTTTTTTTCACCAAGTAGGGCGTATCGTTGTTGGCTATGTCGGGAACAATTTGCAGGGCCATAGCTTCGGAAAGGTATATTTCAAAAAAGTCGTCTTCTTCGCCATCATTTATTGACATTTGACCTCCGTCATTGTTTTTCATATATTGAAAATACCTATTGAACCTGCCATAGTTAACCGCATCGATGTACAGCATGCCTTTGGCACCCTTCTCAGACAACAACTTACCCCGCATTTCGATTGATTCATTCGGGTCGCTCCATTTCGAAGGTTCTGTAGAACCTGAAATTAAGAAGGTTCCGTCTTCGTTCTTTGGCTCTCCAGATTTGACCAGAACCAATTTTCCAGAAACATCAATACCGCCAAAGTCAGAGTAGTTTTCATCCTCAATTCCGTAGCCTAGATACTGTACTTCATCAAATATGCCATTGCCAGAAGAAAAGGTAAGGAAATCTTCCCCTATAATTTTTTCATCACCGTCAAGGGTGATCGCTCCTGTAGGCACTTTCATCACCTCTAAAGGCACTTTCTGAAAATAGTCGCCATCAGGTTTTGCAGCGGGAATACCTAGTTTTTTATACTGTTCGCGGATATATTCTACTGCCTTCTTCTGTCCCGGAGTTCCTGTTTCACGACCCTCATATTCATCGGAGGCGTAGATATACAGGTGCCGCTTCAAATCGGTTTCATCAATGCTCTCGGCGTAGGTAATGGCACTGGTTTCGGCTATTCCCGTTTGTTTGGTAGGCGAAATGGTTTTTTGTGAAGAGTTACAGGCCAAAAAAAGACTTAAGGCGGCTATTGTTAATTTGTTCATTATGGTTATGTTTAGTTCAAAATCTCCCAAAAATAATGAAATGCGAACTATTATCTTTGGGGTTGGCACCGAAATATGCATGCTTTGATCCACTTCTCTTTTTTTAGATAAGAAGACACTCTGCTTTATTGAATTTTACTACCTTGTCTGGGGCTTTTTAACCAATTTAAATCATAGAGTTATGAACGCGATGAAAAAAATACAGTTTTTAACTTTTTTTCTGCTTCTTTTTATAGGTTGCAAGGGGAAAAAGGCCGAAGATCACACCTTAAAAACTGAAATACCTGAGAAAATGTTAAAGACCACTGTGGTACCAGAGGAGTTTGTTGGGCTTGTTGAAGGCGACTCCGTAAAGTTCTATTCCTTAACCAATGCCAATGGTATTGAAGTTACTTTTACCAATTACGGCCAGCGCCTGATTTCATTACATACCCCAGATAAGGACGGCAAGTTCGAAGATATTGTCTTAGGGTATTCGAGTTTAAGAGAATTCATGAATAAAAAGAATTTTTATGGCGCAACCATAGGCAGGTATGGAAACAGAATCGGAAATGGACATTTTAAAATAGACGACAACAGTTACAATTTGGTAAAGAACAATGGGGAAAATCATCTGCACGGTGGCACCAAAGGATTCGAAAGTGTTGTTTGGAATGTAGAGGGGAACACTGAAAATACAATTACCTTCTCAAGGGTATCTCCAGATATGGAAGAAGGTTACCCGGGCAATCTGAATGTTAGGGTAACCTATACTTTAAGTGATGAAAACGAGTTGAAAATCGATTATGAAGCTACAACAGATAAACCTACCGTAGTAAATCTGACACACCATTCATTCTTTAACTTAAAGGGAGAGGGCAATGGCGATATAGCCGACCATGTTGTGATGATAAATGCAGACGCATACACTCCTGTTGATCAAGGGTTAATACCTACAGGGGAATTGGATAAAGTAGCGGGAACACCATTCGACTTTACCAGTCCGAAGGAAATAGGGAAAGATATCGAAACAGACTTCGAACAATTGAAAATAGGCGGGGGCTATGACCATAATTTTGTACTGAACAAAGTACCTAAAAATGAAGACGGCCTAGTTCTTGCAGCTCGGGTGACAGAACCCGCGAGCGGCCGAACCATGGAGGTCTATACCAATGAACCGGGAGTTCAATTTTATACGGGTAATTTTTTGAACGGTTCTGACATTGGCAAAGCTGGAAAACCTTATTTGCGTCGTGGTTCTTTTTGTTTTGAAACACAGCATTTTCCTGATTCGCCCAATAAACCGCAGTTTCCGACTACATTGTTAAAGCCTGGTGAAACCTATAGATCATCATGTGTTTATAAATTCGGTGTATCGGTAGATTAGGAAGGTGCATCTTGCTAATCTAGGCCGGTCCTGTTAACTTTTGCTAAATAGCCCGATGGAACAACCCCTTTTTGAACTTTGAACGTTCGATTGAAATTGGAAATCGAACAAAAACCCGATTGCTCTGCAATATCGGCAATAGTGGCATCGGTTTTTGTTCTCAATAATTGACAGGCGTGTTCAATTCTTAGTTCGATCAAGAACTGAAAAAATGTTTTATTTGTACGCTTTTTAAAAAAACGACAAAACGCGTTTGGGGTCATATGTACCAATCTGGCCGCACTTTCAAGGGTAATGTCAGTTTGAAAATTACCGATGGCGAATTCGAAAATAGATTGCATGCGCTCGCCTTCTTGATCACTTATTTTTTTCGGATATAAGAAATTGGTCAAAGGCCTTTTTTCACCTGCACATACCAGTCGCAGCAGCTTTAAAAAAGAAATAAAACGACTTAGTTTATCTAAATGGACGAGTCGTTTCAGAAGTTCTGTTACGGCCGGTTGATGTGAAAGAAGTTGAAATCCGTTTTGGGCTTGGTGGAAAAAAGGATGTATTTCCTCTAGATCGGGTAGCTCGAAAAAATTGGGGCCAAAAGTAGCATCTGTAAAGAACAAAGAAACCATCTCCACATTATCCAAGGTGTTTTCTGTCTTGAAAAGATGCGGACTATTTGGGCCAAGTACAAAAATATCACCACTTGAAAATGTGTGTATGCCGTCGCCCACGAATAACTTTCCGTGCCCTTTTACAATTAAACTAAGTTGAATTTCAGTATGTTGGTGCAATTGGGTATAAAACTGCTCAGCGCAATCTACTTGAACAATGAGATTTTCATTAAGTGGCTTTGCGATTTGAAAAGGATAGACCTTCATTTACGGTGTTATTAATAGGTAAGCTAATATCACTACTATTTATTACAAAACTACTTTAAAATGGGTAAAATAATCTCATCAACGGATAAAATCGAAGTAACAGCATCTGTAAATTAGAAGTT
Organism: Flavobacteriaceae bacterium; assembly: GCA_050330515.1. Classification (GTDB taxonomy): domain Bacteria; phylum Bacteroidota; class Bacteroidia; order Flavobacteriales; family Flavobacteriaceae; genus Maribacter_C. The sequence goes on from JBHJNU010000145.1 coordinate 17,008, forward strand.
ACTTTTGATGCTTAACTTAGATACAATCACATGAATATAGAATGGAAGGGCGTAATGCCCGCAGTAACTACAAAGTTCACCGCTAACGATGAATTAGATATGAAAATGTTCGAATTGAACATAGCCGCCCAGCTAGAGGCTGGGGTAAACGGAATCATATTGGGAGGTACACTCGGTGAAGCGAGCACTTTGACCGATGCTGAAAAACGCACATTGATCGAAGAAACCGTAAGTATGGTACAATCAAAAGTACCGGTGGTAATTAATATTGCCGAGCAAACTACTTCTGGTGCCGTGGCCGCGGCCCATAAAGCTGAAAAGTACGGGGCACAAGGCTTGATGATGTTACCTCCAATGCGCTACAAGGCTACAGATTTCGAGACCATGAAGTATTTTAAAACGGTAGCGAGTTCAACCGACCTGCCCATTATGATCTACAATAACCCGATCGATTATAAAATTGAGGTAACCTTAGATATGTTCGAAGAGTTATTGTCTCATGAGAATATTAAGGCAGTCAAAGAATCAACAAGGGATATATCGAATGTTACACGCATCAGAAATCGCTTTGGTGATCGATTGGCCATACTTTGTGGGGTCGATACACTGGCCCTGGAAAGTATGGTGGCGGGCGCTGATGGATGGGTGGCTGGCCTGGTCTGCGCCTTCCCTGCTGAAACAGTGGCCATTTGTAACTTGGTAAAGGCGGGTCGAATTGAAGAATCATTGAAAATATATAGATGGTTCATGCCCCTGCTCGAATTGGATATTAGTCCGCAATTGGTTCAAAATATCAAGTTAGCGGAAGTAGGTACAGGTTTAGGTTCTGAATACGTGCGTGAACCGAGACTACCTTTACAGGGCGAAGAACGCATCAGGGTACAAAAAATAATTGAAGAAGGATTAAGAACAAGACCGATATTACCTGATTATAAATCTTTAGTGTAAACTAAAGACCAGAATTGGATGTAAAACGAAGGCATTAAAATTTACTATGTGACGGTAATGAGGCAATGATTTGTACTTTTGAATGAACCTAAGGTTCAACTTATCTTCAAAATGTGGTGTGTAAAGCTTACCTTGAATGCAATTTTATTCACATCAAAGGTCAGATGATACAGTTAAAAAACGGTGGTCATTACTGCCTCCAATAAAAGTAGTTCGCAATCCAGATAACTGGTTTGTGCATAGTAATAGAACAATTGAAAATGATGACAGGAAAAAACTATATCGGCAATACACCTTCCGCAAAGGGCAACAAAACCTTCAAAACCTTCAATCCAATATTGAACCTTGAAAATGAAACGGAGTTTGTGGAGGCCAGCGCAGACGAAATAGAAGAAGCTACGGCTTTGGCCAAGGCGGCCTTCATTCAGTATAATAGAAAATCGGGCAAACAGAAGGCCGAGTTTCTAAACACCATCGCTGATGAAATCTTAGCACTTGACGATCAATTGATCAAAACCTATTGTTCGGAAACCGGATTGCCCGAAGGTAGGGCAAAAGGTGAACGCGGAAGAACGGTCGGACAGCTAAGGTCTTTTGCCGATTTAGTCGCGGAAGGTTCGTGGGTCGAAGCTAGTATTGATACCGCCGATCCCGAAAGAACTCCCCTTGCGAAGCCAGATGTTCGTAAGATGATGGTACCCCTGGGGCCCGTAGTGGTTTTTGGTGCCAGCAATTTTCCTTTGGCCTATTCTACTGCGGGGGGCGATACGGCTGCGGCATTGGCCGCCGGTTGCCCGGTAATCGTAAAATCGCACCCAATGCATGCGGGCACCGGTGAATTGGTGGCATCTGCAATTATTAAGGCGATGAACAAAACAGGCATGCCCAATGGTGTTTTCTCTAATTTGAACAGTAGTGGTATCGAGGTCGGGGTCCAGTTGGTGCAGCATCGTGAAGTTAAGGCGGTCGGTTTTACAGGAAGTATCAGAGGAGGACGCGCACTCTTCGATTTGGCATCACAACGCGAAGAACCGATTCCTGTATTTGCCGAAATGGGCAGTATCAATCCTGTTATAATGCTTCCTAAAGCTTTGAAGAATAGGAAGGATGAACTTGCAAAGACCTATGCGGGTTCGATTACTTTGGGGGCTGGTCAGTTCTGTACCAATCCCGGATTGATTCTCGGTATCAAAGGGGATGAACTGACGTCTTTTATCGATTTACTTGCACAAGAAATCGTGAAAATAGAACCTTCTTGCATGTTGCACCCGAATATTATTGGTGCCTACGAGAAAAACAAACAGTCAGCCTTTGGTCAAGAGGGCTTATTGGTAGCGGCCGATTATGGTGCAGAAGTAGCGGTAAATTATGCAAGGCAAGCCGTAACGACGGTCGATGGAGCTACTTTTCTAAAGAACACAAAACTTCACCAAGAAGTTTTCGGACCCTTTTCGATGGTCGTGCAATGTGAGAACGCCGCCATACTGGAAAAGGTCATTTCTGAATTGGAAGGTCAGTTGACAGGTACTATAATTTCAGATGAAAATGAATTAGGCGACTATCCGAAGGTGTTAGTGGCATTGCAAAATAGGGTAGGGCGCATTATTTTTAACGGTGTACCTACCGGGGTTGAAGTTTGCCCTTCTATGAACCATGGGGGGCCTTATCCCGCATCGAGCGATAGTAGATTTACTGCAGTTGGCATCCATTCGATCAAGCGATGGATCCGCCCTTTCAGTTACCAAGATTGGCCTGACGCGTATTTACCCGATGAGCTGAAGAATAGCAATCCGCTCGGCATTACAAGGTTGGTTAACAATGATTTGACGAAGGCTTCAATTTAAATCAATTTTTAGGTATGAAAATAATGTATTCGATAGGTGTTTTAGCCTTGTTCTCTTTTTGTTGCCATGGCCAAGGCGAGTTGAGCAATCCAACAGCGGTTCTTAAAAACATTATCGCAACCTATCAGGACCACGAAGGATACGATAAAAATCAGTACCCTTTAGGCCTGTACACAAAGGAATATTATAGTAAAGAGGCCGATTTTGCAAGATCATTGCGAAAGGCCCTTGCCGATGTCAGCATTGAAAAATTAAGTGAGAACGATATGATTTCGTACGAACTTCTTGATTTTGAGCTAAGGGATCAAATCGATTTTTATGAATTCGAACGTTATTTAAATCCGTTGTTGTCAGATTCCGGTTTTCACAGCAGTTTAACGTACCACGTGCGACCCCTCTTAACTTACGATCAGGTAAAAAAATATTTGAACAAACTCAACGCGCTTCCCGAATTTGTGGATCAGCATTTTGTTAATTTACGGGAGGGGCTTAAAAAAGGGGTCTCGCAACCCAAGGTTATTTTCGAGGGATATGAAAGCACCTATAACGACCATATCGTCGCTGATTTTCAAGATAGTTATTACTATTCGCCATTTAAAAATTTACCTAATGGTTTAACCAAAGCTCAGCAAGACTCCGTATTAAAGG
>JBHJNU010000146.1:0-27983 GCA_050330515.1 Flavobacteriaceae bacterium
GTGCATCTAGAAAAATCGTTTTTTAAGAAAATTGGCCCCGGCATACCTACCGCCAATGTACGAAAAATCAGGTCAGGCGTAAGCCGTCCAACGGACTTTTATATCGTGCATGGCCTTACTGGTCGCGTGCGTGTAAATCTCAGTGGTCTTGCTGCTGCCATGCCCCAATGAAACGTGTAGGTAACGCAATTCTACCCCACTCTCCAACATATGGGTGGCAAAAGGGTGCCGCAGGGTAGGGGTACAAATTTTATTCGTAACCCCATCACTGGAGTTAACTAGACCGATAATGTTTCGTGCTGATTTGCTCCGTTCTCGGGTTTGCTGTTCAAAAACCGGTTTTAAGTCCATTAAAACAACACTTTTCTCCTTTTTGGTAATTGAGGCTCGGATCGGGCAAGGCCTCGATCTTGACAATCTGCCCTAGGTCAAAGCCAAATTGGATAAAATGCGACCCTCATCAAGAGGTTTTTGAAGAAAAATACATCAAATTATGGCGTATATACCGCCAAAATGAGGAATAAACGATCTTTTTTTAAAATCAAGATTTTTTGGATACCAATAAGCACTTGCCTTTTTGGGTAAACTTGCACGTGCTTTTTTCCGCTACAACAATGGCTTTGGCCCAATGGCTAAGCATCCTGGACAAAATTGTGAAACCTGTTAAAAAAGTGTCCCCTATTTTTTTTTGGACTTTTGTAAAAATGCTGGCGATTGGTGACCATTTTAACCCATTTCAAATGCTTTCCCCCCAAAAAAATAAATCCCTGCCAATCATACGATTAGCAGAGATCTGATATCGGATGGTGTACCACCCAGTGACCGCGGAGGGACTAACTTCACTACCTTCGTTTTTCCCCTGTAGCTCCGCTTTGAAAACAAAAAAGCTGCACTTACAAAACCAAGCAAGCTTGATTTGACGTGCAACTTTTTTGTTTATCCGTGACCGCGGAGGGATTCAAACCCCCAACCCTCAGAGCCGAAATCTGATGCGCTATTCAGTTGCGCCACGCGGCCTTTTCAATATACGGTTGGTAGTTCGCAGGGTCAGAAAAACCGACGACCGCTACCACCTACCGGTAATTATGTCAATTTACGCTTTACTATTGTTGAAATGGTCTTTCCGTCAGCTTTACCCGCCAATGCCGTTGAGACCATACCCATTACCCTGCCCATATCCTTCATGCCCGACGCCCCGGTTTCGGCAATGGTCTGTAAAACCACTTTCTCAATCGCTTCTTCAGAAAGCTGTTCCGGTAAAAACTGTTCGATTATGGCAATCTGGGCCAATTCTGGATCGGCAAGATCCTGCCTACCCTGTTGAATGAAAATGGCAGCACTGTCCTTCCGTTGCTTGACCAACTTTTGAACCAGCCTTACTTCATCTTCTGTACTCATCTCGGCACCTGAACCAGTTTCTGTCTGGGCCAAGAGTAGCGCGGACTTGATGGCGCGCAGCGATTCCAAGGCAATTTTGTCCTTGGCCTTCATCGCGGCCTTCATCTGTTCCATCACTTGATCTTGTAAGCCCATCCTTAACTTAATTTTCGGATTGCGAAGATAAAAAATAAACCCGAAAATAAACTCAATTTTCGGGTTTAGTTGGTAAAGTGAAGTTTGAGCTAGTCTACATTGTCATGCAGAAAAGAGTTATTAGAACGAAATTGAATCTCATCATTGCTATCTTCACTCAAAGTAGTTCGCGAAATTCTGTTCTCATTTCGGTTATCGCTCAATTCGATACCTTGTCTACGATAAGCAGGTTCCTTCTCTATTTCGTCAATATTGTTAAGGCTATTTTGAAATTTGTAGTTGAAATCCTTTAATTTCCTTCTTCGTTCATCTGCCCTTTCTTTGAGCAGATCTTCTAGTGAAGTTTCCATAGGGTCAATTTCCATATCAACTTTTGCCGTCTTCCCAACCTCGCTTCGTACTATCGTCTTTCGTTCGAATACCAATTCGTCCTCCACTATTTTGGGTTCGTATTCTTCCGATTTTGATTTGGCCCCGGTCAGTTTTTCCTCCAACTCCATATAATCGTCCAAACTGTAGCGGGTCTCCCCATTTCTATTGTACTCCAACACGGGAATGACCTCTATGTGATCCTTAACCTGAATTTCACCCACTTCCTCATCCAAACTAAACATAATGCTATGTTCATGCTCTTCGTCCTCTTCCTTGGCAGTGACCATTGGCAAATCAAAACTGATGGCCATCTGATCGTCTTCTTTTTTCCTGGAAGGTACCACCTCAAGGTCTACCACTTCGATATTTCGAAGCCTTTCGGTCGAATCGATAATGATAAAATCATCTTCCGAAACGTTTTCCGCGATCACCTCTTCATAAAAAACATTGAAATTCTTGATATAATTGGTGGTAGGAATCAAGTCAAAATCGTCAAAATCATCTTGCAACGCATGTTTGATCACGAGCCCCTCATCATCGGTTTCCTCTTCCACCAATTGATATAAAACCGGTTTTGGGGTCAGGTTGTGAACGGCGCGCTGCTCTTCCTCAAGGGTATGGATTATTTTCTTCGCCTCGGTATTGACAATATCATCTTGTTGTTCAATGTTGAAACCTGTTGCGATTACGGTAACGGCTATGGCTTCCCCTAAACTCTCGTCTTCGCCAACCCCCATAATAATGTTGGCCCCATGGCCGGCCTCGCCCTGAATATGGTCATTGATCTCTCCAATTTCATCGATCGTGATCTCTTGAGAGCCCGAAACGATCAACAACAACACGTTCTTGGCACCGGTAATTTTATTGTCGTTCAACAGGGGCGAATCTAATGCCTTCATTATGGCCTCATTGGCACGGCCCGATCCCGAGGCGATGGAAGACCCCATGATCGCCGTTCCACTATTGGAAAGTACGGTCTTCGCATCTCGCAGATCGATATTCTGTGTGTAGTGATGGGTGATGACCTCGGCTATACCGCGTGCCGCGGTGGCCAAGACCTCGTCAGCTTTGGAAAAACCGGCCTTGAACCCTAGGTTGCCATAAACTTGGCGCAGTTTGTTGTTATTGATAACGATGAGCGAATCTACGTTCGCACGAAGTTTTTCAATACCCAATTGAGCTTGTTGGCAGCGCATCTTACCCTCGAACTCGAAAGGCATGGTCACGATGCCCACGGTAAGAATATCCATCTCCTTTGCCTGTTTGGCGATGACGGGAGCAGCACCAGTACCTGTTCCCCCGCCCATACCTGCGGTAATAAACACCATTTTGGTGGTCGTGTCCAACATTTCCTTGATTTCTTGCATACTTTCAAGGGCAGCTTGCTCACCCACTTCAGGGTTTGCACCTGCGCCCATACCCTCAGTAAGTGACACCCCAAGTTGAATCTTATTGGGCACCGAACTGTTGTTAAGTGCCTGCGAATCAGTGTTCAATATTACAAAATCGACTCCGTTTATCCCTGCCCGGAACATATGGTTGATCGCATTACTGCCACCACCGCCTACTCCGATGACCTTTATAACGTTGCTTTGATGTTTTGGAAGATCAAATGCAATTCCTTCAAATTCAGTGTTGTTGCTCATACTATTGTAATTACTGGTTTATGGTGTTCTTTTTTCTAGTGGTTCCTTTATTCTGCGTTGTCTAAAAAATCTTTCAACTTTTCCGACCATTTGTCAAAAACCGATTTTCGTTCTCTCATGCCCTGATTCATGGTTTGGGCCTCATGTTCATGCCCTGCGAATACCGGTTCTGGAACCGCATTTTCAACCGTCTTCTCCACTTCGGTTTTTTCTTGATTCACCCTTCGCTTATTCTTGACCGCGTTCATCAAAAGACCCACAGCGGTGGCGTAAAGCGGACTGGCAATTTCGACATCCGAGTCACCGGCCAAGTGCTCGTTCGGGTATCCGATTCTGGTATCCATGCCTGTAATGTACTCCACCAATTGCTTCAAATGCTTCAATTGGCTTCCGCCTCCGGTCAATACAATACCCGCGATCAACTTCTTCTTTTGCTCTTCGTGACCGTAGTTCTTGATCTCAACATATACCTGCTCAATAATTTCCACTACCCTGGCGTGTATGATCTTGGATAGGTTCTTAAGGGTTATTTCCTTGGGCTCCCTTCCTCTTAACCCGGGAATGGAAACAATCTCATTATCCTTATTCTCTCCCGGCCATGCCGAACCGAACTTCACTTTCAACTGCTCGGCCTGCTTTTCTATGATAGAGCAGCCCTCTTTAATATCTTCTGTAATCACTCCGCCCCCAAACGGAATTACAGCGGTATGGCGAATGATGCCATCTTTGAAAATCGCCAGATCGGTGGTACCACCTCCTATATCGATCAACGCAACACCGGCTTCCTTTTCTTCTTGGCTCAAGACCGCATCAGAAGAAGCAAGGGGCTCCAAGGTAATATTACCCAGGTCAAGTCCTGCACTCTTGATGCATCTACCAACGTTCTTTATGGAGGTTACCTGGCCAACAACTACATGGAAATTCGCTTCTAAACGGCCACCGTACATACCGATCGGCTGCTTGATCTCGGCCTGGCCGTCTACCTTATATTCTTGGGGCAGTACATGAATGATCTCTTCACCGGGAAGCATGACCAGTTTGTACACCTGATTGCACAGCCTATCTAAATCATCTTCATTGATAACCTCTTCAGAATCGACCCTGGTAATGTAATCGCTATGGTGCAGACTCCTAATGTGCTGTCCGGCTATACCGACCACCACCGTACCGATCTTCAAGCCTGAATTGAGTTCTGCCTCTTCCACAGCTTGCTGGATCGACTTTATGGTTTGGGTAATGTTGTTGACCACCCCACGATGTACCCCTAAACTTTTCGATTTACCAATACCCAGAATCTCGATTTTACCATATTCGTTCTCCTTACCGATTATGGCTACGATCTTGGTGGTACCGATATCTAGACCGACTGAATATTTTACTGCTTCCATTTGATTGATTTAAATTTTTGTGCACACTACTTGATTGTTGAACTCTAGGCTGACGATGTTGTACTCTTCCAATGATTTGTCTTTGTTCGCTTTGGCATAAAATGCCTTGAAATTATTGAACTTTTCCTCAAGGTTGTCGATGTCTCCCAAGTTCACTACAAACTGCTCCATCCTGAACTTTAACTGGTACTTGTCATCCGCTTCAATATGGATCCCGATCACATTTTTACGAAGAAACTCATCTTCATTGATATAGGTCAGGATCTCATAGACATCCTCTAAGCTCTTGCCCGTGATGTTACCGGTAATGATTGGCACCCGCGCGGAATGGCTCACTGAAAAAGGCATTTGCTTACCTTCGTCATCAAGATAAAACTTTGAATTCCCCTCTATGCGTCCGATTGGTTTACGCTGTGTGATCTTCGTCGCAAGTTTACCGTTTACGGTCAGGTAAACTTCAGCGTTTTTTACCATTTTATTGGCCTCAATAACCTTTTCTATAGTATTCAAAACTAATTTTTCTTTGGGCACATTGGTGAGGCTCCCATAATTTTGTATTAACAATTTATTAACCACGTCTTCGGTTATGTAAAGTGTCTGATCCCCAACGAATTCTATCTCGATGTCGTCGATTTTTCTCATTCTACTGCGCTCATTCGAAAAGGCGTAAAGCCCCGTAACCACTGCTAAGAGCGCAATTATCTTAAAGTAGTTCCAATTAATTTGCATATTCAAATTCTTTTTTGATCCTCGATATTTCCAAACCAATATCCCCTGCTCCCATGGTGACCAGAACTTGAGGGTTTTGGTTTCTAATTTCTTGTACTAATGCTGTTTTTTCTATTCTTTTTTTATTCGGGTTCTCCATTTTTCCGAGCAACCAATCAGAGGTAACCCCCGCCATGGGTTTTTCCCTTGCGGGATAGATGTCCAATAACAAAACACTGTCGAACCTTGAGAGACTTGCGGCAAAATCATCGGCAAAATCTTTGGTTCTTGAAAACAGGTGCGGCTGAAAAACGGCCAACACTTTTTTATTCGGATGCATCTCCGATATCGCATCGAAAACGGCATCGATCTCGGTCGGATGATGCGCGTAATCATCAATGAACACAAAGTCATCAGACCTTACTTGATAAGAGAACCTTCGCTGTACCCCTTTAAACGTTTCAAGTGCTTCAGCTAGGCGGTGGATCGGGGAACCTGTTTCCACCGCCATTGCAAAAGCTACCAGGCCATTGAGCAGGTTGTGCCTGCCCGGCTTACTGAACTTAACTCCCGTTAGGGTTGTTACAGGAGTGTTCAGGTCGAATATGTAGGTGCCATGTTCAATCTTTATATTTCGGATACAATAATCTGAATCGTCTTCTATGCCATAGGTAATGCCCTCTAAAGGAAGTCCATTGCGAACGAACAGTTTTCCGCCCGGTTTCAATCTTCCCGCGAAATCTCGAAATGACCTGCGCAGTTCCTCAGCGTTACCATAAATATCCAAATGATCGGCATCCATAGAGGTAATACAGGCAACATTGGGCGATAACCGCAAAAAGGAGCGGTCGAACTCATCGGCCTCAACTACGGAATAATCATTGCCGCTATAGAAAAAGTTGCTGTTGAAATCCTCCGAAATTCCTCCCAAGAATGCGGAAAACGGTATTTGGGTCTCTTTAAGTAGATGTGCCAAAATGCTCGAGGTCGTCGTTTTACCGTGCGTGCCGGCCACCGCCAGACAAAAGGTATCCTTGGTGATCAAACCCAGTACCTCCGAACGTTTTTTGATATCAAAACCATGGTTCAAAAAATACTGGTACTCCATGTGGTCATTGGGTACGGCAGGTGTGTAAACGACAAGGGTGCTGGCGACATCATAATCGTAACCTTTGACCAAATCAGGATTATCGTCATAGTGAATGTCGATGCACAAAGTAGCTAACTCGGCGGTCAAGGGGGATGCTGTTCTGTCGTACCCGGCCACGTTTTTGTTCAAGAACTTGAAATAGCGCACCAAGGCAGACATACCGATACCTCCGATACCTATAAAGTAGACGTTATGAATGGTATTCAAGTTCATATCAATTCAACAATTTCTCTATTTGGTCAACAATATCTTTGGTGGCATTGGGCATGGCCAGTTTCTTGATATTGGCCTTTAGGCGTTCTTGCTTCTCTTCCGATCTGAAAACTTCGGTAAAAACCGACTCAAACTGTGAATCCAAAGCGGTTTCTTTGATCATCAGGGCAGCCTCCACATCGACCAAAGCTTGCGCGTTCTTGGTCTGATGGTCTTCGGCCACGTTCGGCGAAGGAATAAAAACCGTAGGCTTCCCGACAATGCACAACTCGGAAACGGAGCCAGCACCCGCCCGTGATATGATCATATCGGCAGCGGCATAGGCGAAGGCCATGCCGTTTAAAAAATCGAACACTTTAATACGGTCCGAGCCATACTTTTGATATTCTTCCAGGTACAATTTTCCGCATTGCCATATGAGCTGAAGCCCCAAGGTTTCAAAAAAGCCGATTTTCTGTTCGATCAACTGGTTGATTCTCCGCGCACCTAGGCTACCGCCCAAAATCAACAGGGTGGGTTTATCTGGCGACAATCCGAAAAACTGTGCGGCCTCTTTCCTATCTTTCGTTACCTCTACCAGATCCCCCCGAACCGGATTGCCGGTCTTTACGATCTTATCGGCGGGGAAGAACTTTTCCATGCCGTCATAGGCCACAAATATTTTGGCGACCTTATCCTTTAAAAGCTTATTGGTGATACCAGCGTACGAATTCTGTTCCTGCACTACACAAGGTATACCCCTACCGGCGGCCACCTGTAATAACGGACCACTGGCAAAACCGCCCGTACCTACTACGGCGTCAGGTTTAAATCTCGATACGATGCTACTAGCTTTCATCAAACTACTGATCAATTTAAAGGGAAACATCAAATTTTTAAGGGTCAGTTTCCGTTGTAACCCTGTGATCCACAAGCCTTCAATCTCATATCCGGCCTGGGGTACTTTTTCCATCTCCATTCGACCCTTCGCGCCAACGAACAAAAATTCGGCATCAGGATGTCTCTTTTTCAGCTCGTTCGCTATGGCGATAGCGGGGTAAATATGACCGCCCGTGCCCCCACCGGACAGTATGAACCTATAGCTGTGCACTTAAGATCTCTAATGGGTTGTCCGCACTAAAATCTCCCTCTTTTTTCTTCTTGTTGTTCTTATTGCTTACACTCAAAATGATCCCTATGGCCAAACAGGTCATCCAGCTTGAGGTGCCACCCCTACTGATCAGAGGCAAATTCTGCCCCGTAACGGGAAAAAGCTCCACCGCGACCGCCATATTAATCATCGCCTGAAACACGATCGGCAGTCCTACCCCCAGCACCAACAAAGTCCCAAAAATCGACTCACTTCCATTGGCAACAACGATTATCCTAAAAAGCAGCAAAAGGTAAAAGAACATGATCGCAAATCCGCCCAATAAGCCATACTCCTCGATGATGATCGCATAAATAAAATCAGATTCGCTTTGGGGCAAAAAATTCTTCTGGACACTTTTTCCCGCGCCCTTACCCATAATGCCACCACTGGCAATGGCGATTTTGGCCATTTGGCTCTGGTAGTCGGCTTCGGTATCCTCACCGTTCATAAAACTCTCGATTCGGTTCTGCCAAGTATCTACCCGATTAGAAAAAGCATCAGGTACCGCTTTCGCAGCCAGTACGAACAAGGCAAGCGATAACAGGCCTGCCCCGACAATACCTAAAATGTATTTCATGGGATAACCCCCCAGAAAACATAGCATGAGCACCATGGCAAAAATTATGGCAGCCGTTGAAAAATTGGCCGGTAAGATTAAAATTATGACCAAGAAAACCGGAATCCATAATGGCACGATGCTCTTTTTAAAAGTAATGGTGAGATCCTTTATTTTTGTTAGGTATCGAGCCACATAGATCATTAAGACCACGGCCGCCAAATTAGAGGGTTGAAACGACCCCACCAAGGGTACGTTGATCCAACGACTGGCATTGGCACCATCCATAGTGGTACCTTTTGCTAGGGTAAAAATTAAAAGGGTGATGACAATCGGCATTGCGATCAGTGAAAGACCCTTAAAGAAATGGGCGGGAATCTTATGTACGCCGTAAATGATACCGAAACCCAAGATCAAAAGCATGGCGTGCCTTAGCAAAATGCCAAAGGTAGACCCCGTACCAATCACATACACCAAGTTGCTACTGGCACTGTAGACCGGCAGAAAAGAGAACAGGGCCAAAAGTGCCACTACGGCCCAAATGGCTTTATCGCCTTGTATGTTCTTTATTAGGTTCAACATGTTCATAAACTTTTAATCGCCTCCTTAAACTGGTTTCCACGATCCTCATAATTCGTGAACAGATCGAAACTTGCACAGGCGGGAGACAGTAGTACGGTATCACCACGTTCCGCAATTTTATAGGCTACCTTGACCGCTTCGGACATCGCGAACGTTTCTACCATTAAATCGACCACATTACCAAAAGCGTCCTTTATTTTTTCATTATCAAGACCCAAACAAATAATGGCCTTTACTTTTTCTCGCACCAATGGCATCAATTCTTTATAATCGTTACCCTTATCTACCCCACCGACTATCCATACTGTGGGGGCACTCATACTATCTAATGCAAAATAGGTAGCGTTCACATTGGTCGCCTTAGAGTCATTGATGTATTGAACATGGCCAATTTTCAACACCTTCTCCAACCTATGGGGCGCACCCTGAAAGTTCTCGATACTCTGGCGTATCGTTTCCTTTCGAATATTAACCAATTTCGACGCGGTGGCCGCCGCCATGGTGTTCTTCAAATTATGCTTTCCTTCAAGGGCTAGTGCGTCTGTTTGCATTACTATGGTTTTCTTGTTAGTTGTTATTTTAATCTTATTGCTCTCGAGACAAGCGCCTTCTTCAACATCTTTAAAGATGGAAAAAGGCAATAATTGGGATTTTACAGGATGTTTTTCAAGCCAGTCGCTGATCACCTGATCATCGGCATCATATATGAAATAGTCCTCTTCGGTCTGGTTCATCGCAATGCGGAACTTGGAGGCGATATAGTTATCGAACGTATACTCGTAGCGATCCAAATGATCTGGCGTTATATTGGTCAAAATCGCGATATGCGGCTTGAACGTTTCAATACCATCTAATTGAAAGCTGCTGATTTCCAAAACGTAGTAATCGAAATTCTCGTCGGCGACCATTTTCGCATAACTATCTCCAATATTGCCTGCCATGCCCACGTTCAGACCAGCTTTTTTCAGAATGTGGTTCGTTAACATGGTAGTGGTGGTCTTGCCGTTGCTTCCGGTGATTCCGATAATGGTGGCATCGGTATATTTCGAAGCGAATTCTATCTCCGATATGACAGGAATGCCCTTCGATACCAATGTTTTGACCAATGGCACCTTGTCAGGTATACCCGGACTCTTCATGACGACATCGGCGTTCAGAATCTTGGCTTCGGTATGCTGCTCCTCTTCCCAATCAATCTCAAAATGTTCAAGAACTTTTTTGTACTTTTCTTTAATTTTCCCTTTATCCGATACAAAGACGTCGTATCCTTTTTTGATTCCTAAAATGGCCGTTCCTACGCCACTTTCGCCTCCTCCGAGAATTACCAATCGCTTCATATTAGCGGATCTTCAAAGTCACTATAGACACGATCGCCAGCATGATGCCCACAATCCAGAATCGGGTTACGATCTTACTCTCGTGATATCCCTTTTTCTGATAATGGTGGTGCAACGGAGACATCAAAAAAATACGCTTGCCCTCGCCCGTTCTTTTTTTCGTATACTTGAAATACCCGACTTGTAGCATGACCGAGAGCGACTCGGCGAAAAAAATACCACAGAGTACGGGAATCAATAATTCTTTTCGAACAATTATCGCTATTACGGCGATTACACCTCCGATGGTCAAACTGCCAGTATCGCCCATAAAAACCTGGGCAGGAAAAGTGTTGTACCACAGAAATCCGACAAGGGACCCCACGAAAGCCGTAATAAATACAAGCAGTTCACCCGATCCAGGGATGTACATAATATCTAAGTAATCAGAAAATATTACGTTACCTGAAACCAAAGCGAACACCCCCAATGTGAATACGATGATGGCCGATGTACCGGCCGCAAGGCCATCGATACCATCGGTCAAATTTGCCCCGTTGGATACGGCCGTAACTATTAATATGATGATCGGGATGAAAATCAACCAAATGTAATCTTTGAAATTTTCGCCTGTCCAGGCGATTAAATTCCCATAATCGAATTCATTGTTCTTAAAAAAAGGCACCGTGGTCATGGTCGATTTTATTTCTTGGCCTTGCACCTCCTCAACGGTAAAACGTTCGGTAATAATGGTTTGGTCGTGATCGCGCATGGTCACCTCCGGGTGAAAATACAGCACCGCGCCAACGATTAGGCCTAAAACCACTTGACCGATTACTTTGAACCTGCCCTTAAGCCCTTCCTTGTTTTTTTTGAACACCTTGATATAATCGTCGGCGAAACCAATGACGCCCATCCAAACTGTGGTGAAAATCAGCAACAAAATGTAAATGTTATCCAACTTTGCGAACAACAGTACCGGTACCAGCGTAGCCAAAATAATAATGATACCGCCCATAGTGGGGGTACCCGCTTTTTGATTTTGCCCTGCGAGGCCAAGGTCGCGAATGGTTTCACCTACTTGCTTCTTTTGTAGAAAAACAATAATCCGTTTACCATATGAAGTGGCGATTATCAATGAAAGCAATATCGCCATGCCCGCACGAAAGGTGCTGAACTGGAAGAGACTTGCCCCAGGCACTTGGTATTGTTTTTCTAAATAATCAAAGAGGTAATACAGCATTTTCGAGTTTCTATTTCTTGTTTTTTTAAGTATTCATCGGGTTTACTCCGCCCCCGAACAGTGTTATTTGTTCATTTGGTTCAATAGGTCCTTTACGATTTTATAATCATCGAAATCGATTCGTTCTCCATTGGTTTCTTGATAGGTTTCATGCCCTTTACCAGCAACCAGGATGATATCATTCGCCGCTGCCAATTGACAAGCGGTCTTGATCGCCTGTGCTCTGTTTTCTATGGACAATACTTTCTTTATGTTATGGGCCTCTACCCCTTTTTCCATCTCTTCGATAATCGCAGCAGGTGATTCAGACCGCGGGTTATCCGATGTGAAAATGGCCTTACTACTCATCTCTGAGGCGATATGACCCATAACCGGGCGCTTAGATCTGTCTCTATCGCCACCACACCCCACAACGGTGATGACGTTTTCATTTCCAGTTCTCAATGTGTTGATAGTTTCAAGCACATTCTTTAGCGCATCCGGTGTATGGGCATAATCAACTATAGCGGTAATTTTCTCTTTCGAGATAAAATATTGAAAGCGCCCGTCGACGTTTTCCAGTTCGCTCAGTAGGCGAAGGGTTTCTAATTTTTCCAATCCCAATAAATCAGCTGCCGCATAGATCGCCAACATATTGTAGGCATTGAAATGGCCGATGAGTTTCGACCAGAGCTCATGCTCATTTATTTTCAACAACTGTCCGTCGAATTGATTCTCTAGAATCTGGGCGCGATAGTCGGCGTATGACCTCAGGGCATAGGTTAGCTTTCTTGCCTTGGTATTCTGTAACATCACCAAGCCGTTCTTATCATCGATATTGGTCAGTGCAAAAGCTTTTTTCGACAGGTTGTCGAACAAGATTTTTTTGGTATCGCGGTACTCGGCGAAGGTCTTATGATAGTCTAAATGATCGTGCGAGAGATTGGTAAAAATAGCCCCCTCGAATACAAGACCTTCAGTACGTTTTTGGTGGAGGCCATGTGAGCTGACCTCCATAAAACAATGTTCAACACCAGCCTCGTTCATCAAATGCATGTGATAATTGATGGTCAGCGCATCGGGCGTGGTATGACTGGTTTTATATTCTATATCATCTACCATTATTTTAATGGTGGAGATCAATCCGACCTTGAAACCTGCCTTTTTGAAGAGTTGATAGAGCAAGGTGCTTACGGTGGTCTTTCCGTTGGTGCCAGTTACACCTACCAGTCTTAGGTTTTTAGAGGGATTACCATAAAAGTTGGACGCCATGATCGCCAAAGCGGCATTACCATCCTTTACTTCAACATAGGTAATCTCATTGACCATCTGCTTAGGAAGTGCTTCACAAATTATCGCCTTGGCCCCTGCATTTATGGCTGTTTCAATATATTCATGGCCATCGGTAACGGTACCTCTAACGGCCACAAAAACATCATCCATGGCAACCTTGCGCGAATCGAACTGAACCGCGTTCACCAAAACACTGGTCGAGCCACTTACTGCTGTAAGCCCTACCCCATATAAGATGTCTTTTAGCAGATTCATGAGAGCTCGAGTACGATTTTAGTTACCTTAGAAATTGCGGTGCCTTGTGATATCGATTGTTTCTTTACCTTTCCGTTGCCCTTGACCTCAACCTGTATACCCAGGTTTTCTAAAATGGATACGGCATCCATACCGCTCATGCCCTTAACATTGGGCACGGTGTTATGGTTCTTTTGAACCTCGGCATAGTACTTTTCATATTCTATGTCAAGATTCTTGCCTTCAACGTGTTGCATATCAACCTCATCGATCAACGGATTGTTCGCATATATTTTTTGTGCTATGGATTTAAATACGGGACCCGACACGTCGGCACCATAATAACCCACCGTCTTGTCCGGTTCGTGAATAACCACAATGCATGAATACTTGGGCTTCTCAGCTGGGAAGTACCCTGCGAACGTGGAAATATATTTCATCACGTTCGGATCCTTACCAACGTAATTCTTTTGTGCCGTACCTGTTTTTCCTGCCATAGAAAAATTAGGGGAATACATACCGTGACCGGTACCATGTTTCTTTTCCACCACGTTCTTCAATAAATCGCGCACCTTATCTATAGTTTCTTGAGAGCAAATTGAAGGATTGATCACTTCTTTCTCGAACTTGAAAATAGTGCGGTTCAATTCTTTGACCTCCTTGATCAAGCGCGGTTTAACCATTTCCCCGTCATTGGCAATGGCATTATAGAAGGTAAGTGTTTGCATCGGGGTCATTGAAACCTCATATCCGTGCGACATCCAAGCCAAAGAAATACCAGACCAACCTTTATCGCCGGGGAAACGGATCAGAGGCTTACCTTCACCTTTAATGGGCATCCCTAATTCTTTTCCGAGGTTCATACTCATCAAACGGTTCACATATTTTGAAGGCTTGTCCTTATAACCGTTGTGGATCATTTTGGCAAAAGCGGTGTTCGATGATACTTCAAACGCCTTGGCCATGGATACTTTGCCATAACCCCCATGTTTTGAATCGCGGACGGTTCTTCGATAAAGGGTCCAAGTTCCTTTTTCAGTGTCGATCACCGAACTTGTATCGATTACTTTATCTTCTAGGGCAGCCACCAAACTCATCAATTTAAAGGTCGATCCCGGCTCATGCGATTCGCCTATGGCATAGTTCAAACGCTCATAGTACATACCTTCAGTGGCCTTACCAAGATTCGATATCGCTTTGATCTCACCAGTTTCAGTTTCCATTACGATAACACAGCCGTGATCCGCGTTGTACTTTTCCAACTGTTTCAACAAAGCATGGTGGGCGATATCTTGTATATTGATATCAATGGTAGAAATGACATCGTAACCGTCTTTCGGTTCTACGATATTATCTTGGCCCAAAGGTTTCCATTGTCCCTTGGCGATTTTCTGTTTGAGACGTTTGCCCTCCTTACCCCGTAAATAATCACTGAAAGCACCTTCTAATCCTACCCGGGTTCGGTACCCATTTTCATCTACCCGTTCATAGCCCACACTGCGTTCTGCGATTTTACCCAAGGGGTGTTCGCGAACGGTTTTTTGTTCAACGATCAACCCTCCTTTGTAGGGTCCCTTATTGAAAAGGGGGAACTGCCTCAATCGCATATAGTCAGAATAATCTAGATCTCTGGCAATAAGGGTGTAACGGTTCCTATTTTCTTTGGCCTTTCTTAAAACCTGTAAATAGTGCGATTCTGTATCGCCCAGTAACTCGGCCAACTTTGCCGAAAGGGGTTTTGAGTGCTTGACAAAGTCCACGTCGCTCACGGTAACCGCATCAAAGCGAATGGTGTAGCGCGACACGGAAGTAGCCAGCAAACTACCGTCGTCGGATATCAGGTCGCCACGGTTCGGGGCGATCGTGAACATTTTCGAGGTGCGTTCCTCGGCCAGTTCACGATATTTGTCCCCGTCAACAAGTTGTATGCTTACCAACTTGAAAAGTACGGCGCACGCGAACAGGAAGAGGCAACCTGCCACCACGTACAATCGGGTCAATATGTTCTTATCACTTACGGCCACTACTACTCTTTATTCGACATTACCTTTATTTTTTTCGGCGGTACATCTGATGGGTACAATTCATCTTTCTCTAACATTTGGGTAATCTTTGACTCTAACCGCAACTTTTGCACGTCAGATCGCACATCTACGAACTCACTGCGCAACTCTTTTACCTGCTCGTTCAAGGCCGCTATTTGGTGTACCTTGGTATCGGCACTATGTGAGCTACCAATCATGATGGTGGCCAAGAAAGAGGCGAAGATGATGAACAACCAGTTCTTCGGCGCCTCATCACTAACCAGGAACTTTCCTTTCAAAATGTCTAAAAATCCTTTTTTCATGCTACTTTATATTCGCACCACCTTCAAATCAGCGGCGCTCTTTACCTTAATTCAATTTTTTTCGGCGATCCGCAACTTTGCACTTCTCGCCCTATTATTTTCTTTAATTTCTGCTTTGGAGGGAACAATCATTCCGCCCACTTTTTTAAACGGAAAGTCAATATTCCCGTAAAAATCCTTTTCAGGTTCACCTTCAAATTGGCCTGATCTTATAAAGCGTTTTACCAAACGGTCTTCCAATGAGTGATAACTGATCAAACTCAACCTTCCCCCGGTATCGAGCAGCTCTGACGTCTGCTTTAAAAACTCTTGAATCACCTCAATCTCTTGGTTGACCTCGATGCGTATCGCCTGATAGATCTGCGCCAAGATCTTATGCTCTTTCGACTTGGGTAAAAACGGTTGAAGGGCCTCTTTTAACTGCTCTGTTGTTTTTAGAGAATTCTCTTCCCTCGCGGCGATGATCGCTTTTGCCATCGCATTGGCATTTCGCAGATCTCCAAAATCGAACAGAACCTTTCGCAGCGCGTCATAGTCATATTTATTGATCACAACATAGGCGGTAACCGTATTTTTCTTGCTCATGCGCATATCAAGGTCTGCATCGAAACGGGTCGAAAAACCACGTTCCGCTACATCGAATTGATGCGAGGAAACTCCGAAATCGGCCAAGATCCCATCTACCTTCCGTATGCCATAGAACTTTAGAAACTGCCTGATATATCTGAAATTCTCGTTGATCAGGGTGAACCTTGGGTCGCCCAACGCATTTTTCAGTGCATCTTCATCTTGATCGAATGCGAACAACTGGCCACCTGTGCCCAGCCGTTTCAATATTTCTTTCGAATGCCCCCCACCACCGAAGGTTATATCCACATAAATTCCATTCTCTTTAATATTGAGTCCGTCTACAGACTCCTTTAACAAGACCGGATTATGATACATCGGGCATATCCTCTCCTTCGTTACCCATAACATCTTCCGCCAAAGCGGCAAAGTCCTCAGCGGTGACGTCGATCACCTTCTCATAACTGTCCTTGTCCCAAATCTCGATGATGTTCAGTGCGGGACTCAGCGTAATATCTTTCGTAATGCCTGCCACCGTAACCAGGTTCTTCGGTATCAGCAACCTACCTGTGCTATCGATCTCTATCTCTTTCACGCCCGCCATAAAAATGCGGATGAAGTCATTGTTCTTTTTCACAAACCGATTCAACTTGCTGATCTTCAACATCATCTTATTCCACTCTGCCATGGGCCAAAGTTCCAAACAGGCCCCGCTTACCGATCGCTTGATAACAAAACCATCATTCATGACCGGCAACAAGGTGTTTTTCAGCGACACCGGTAACATTATCCTACCTTTGGTGTCAGCCTTACAATCATATGTACCGTTAAAATTGATCACTTAGAGGGCTGGTTTTGCTTTTAATAACTCAAATATATAAATATTATTACCACTTAATACCACATTTTACCACTTTGTGAATAAAATTTCCACTTTTTGGTCGAAATGCGCCCTAACGCGTTCGAACACGCCGTGCCCAAGCAAATGCAGCGGCCAAAAATGACAGCGGCAAATGGTGCTATCGATTCTTACAAAAAGAGCATTTGAGAATAAAATCTTAATTATTGTAAAAAGTCTATATTTGTCGAGACGAGCGTAAGCAACCTACATGGAAGAACAACTGATCACTGAAGGAAAATTCAAGTATATCGAATTTGGGGAAGGTACCCCCATTATCATATTACATGGTCTTATGGGCGGATTAAGCAACTTTCAAGGGGTATCTGCCCATTTTCCTGAGAAAGGCTATAACGTATTGATTCCCCAACTACCTATTTACGAAATGCCGTTGCTTAAAACCAACGTGAAGCAATTCGCAAAGTTCGTTCAGAAATTCATTGAATTCAAAGGGCTCAAAGATGTTATCCTTCTTGGAAATTCGCTTGGCGGCCATATTGGCCTGTTGCACACGAAATTGTACCCTAAAATGGTAAAGGCCCTTGTCATTACCGGAAGCTCGGGGCTTTATGAAAGTGCTATGGGCGATGGATATCCTAAAAGGGGCGACTATGAGTTCATCAAAAAGAAGGCACAAGACGTTTTTTACGACCCTGAGGTAGCCACAAAAGAAATTGTAGATGAAGTTTTCGCCACCGTGAACGACCGCTTAAAACTAGTGAAGACCCTTGCTATCGCCAAGAGTGCCATCAGACATAATATGGCCCAAGACCTACCTCAAATGAAAACCCCAACTTGCATCATTTGGGGAGAAAACGATGCCGTTACGCCCCCTGATGTCGCCGAACTTTTTCATGAACTATTACCCGACTCTGACTTGTTCTGGATAAAAAAATGCGGCCATGCCCCGATGATGGAGCATCCGGAAGAATTCAATAGCATTCTTAGTGAATGGCTTGATAAGCGCGGATTCTGAAGGTTTAGGGTTTAAAACTAAAAAATCAGACTGGGCATCTTAACCGGTGTGGCTTTATGTTTCAAGATAAAATCGCCCCACCCCCTGTTAAAGCTAATTATACTTTATTTTGAAAATAAAAACGGCAGACTTTGTTATCAGTAATTCAGATGTTACCAAATGTCCGACCGAACCTCTGCCGGAATATGCGTTCATAGGGCGATCCAATGTGGGCAAATCTTCGTTGATCAATATGTTGATGGAGCGGAAGAACTTGGCAAAAACTTCGGGAAAACCAGGAAAAACACAGCTCATCAACCACTTCAAGGTGAATGGCAACTGGTTTTTGGTGGATCTGCCCGGTTATGGCTACGCCAAAGTTTCAAAAAAGGACAAGAACACGTTTCAGAAATATATCACCAATTACTTTTTACAACGTGAACAACTCTTGTGCTCTTTTGTGCTGGTCGATATTCGTCATGAACCCCAAAAAATAGACCTGGAATTCATGGAATGGATGGGCGAAAGCGGTATTCCGTTCTGTATCGTTTTCACCAAGGCCGATAAATTGAAACCCAAAGCAATCGATCGCAACGTGAAGGCCTATATCAATACATTACTGGAAACCATTTGGGAAGAGGCCCCCACCTATTTTATAACCTCATCTTCCGATGGGGCCGGGCGCGAAGAAGTATTGTCTTTTATCGAGGGTGTCAACGAAGGATTTTTTCTAGAGCAACGCAAGATGTGAATTTGGCACTTGAACTTTAGCACATGCGTTTTTCAATGAGTTCAACCAATTCTTCGGCAGCTTGAAGAAGATTCAACTCCCCTGTATGCACTAAAACTTCCAATCCCCCATTGCCTTCCGCTAAAACTATCGGAAATGTAAACTTATGTCCAAATTTCGATTTGTACGCCTTTGCGAATTCATCTTTGTGCAAAAATTCCATTGGAATAACCGTCTCTGTCCTGAACTTTTTCCAAACCGCATTTTCCGAGAACACGCCATAGGTAATATCGCAGAGTTTACAGTCATAGGTTTCGGGGCGAAAGATTTTATGGGCACTATCTAAGATCGCATTGCGCAAGCCAGAGTCGGCATTGTAGATGAAGATCAGTTTTCGAGGCATATCGTTTCGCATACGACGTATTATTTTTTTATATTTATCAGGCTAAGTAGGTCAGCGATTGCAGCTAATACTTACAAGCTTCCCCACATTAAATTCAATACCGATGAAAAATATGATCCCCAGCTTCATTTTACTGCTCATGATCTGGAGCTGCACCCAAAAAACACAAAAGCAGCAAACGTACCTAGCGGCACCTTTTTCTACTATAGATACCTTGGCTATAAACGATTGGTGGAACCGTGGTGATAATCCGATAATAAACCTAAAAGTAGGCCGTGATAGTGTTATCGCTTTCGGAATCTATACCGTAGCCAACAACACCCTTAAACTTAGTGCCCAACTGTACCCGCTTTACCCCGATGAATCAAGAGAAGTTCGGTTGGAAATCGAAGAAAGTGGGGCTTGGAAAGAAATTCAAAGACAACAAGTACATGAACTGGGTTGGTCAGCGCTGTTCAGAGTTGAAAATTGGGATGATTCAAAGAACGTCAACTACCGCATCAGTCATGGTGAAAAAGCCCATTATGAAGGTATGGTGCGCAAAGATCCAGATGGGCAGAACGAGATTTCTATTGCGGCACTATCTTGCAACTCTAATCAAGATAGGGGCATGCGTGAAAACTATGTGCGCAATATCAACCATCAGGATCCTGACCTTGTATTTTTCGCCGGTGACCAGTCCTATGACCATACCGAACATACGGCCGCTTGGTTAAAGTTCGGCCTACAATTTCGCGAGACCTTTCGCAACAGGCCCTGTATTACCATACCAGACGACCATGATATAGGCCAAGGAAACCTGTGGGGCGAAAATGGCAAGGTTTCGGTAAGCGAAGGGAGTCCTGATGGCGGATACCGCTACCATCCTGAATACGTGAAAATGGTAGAACGTTGCCAGACCGCGCACTTGCCCGACCCGTACGACGCTACCCCGATAGAACAAGGTATTGGTGTCTATTACACAAATTTGCTATTGGGCGGGGTTGATTTCGCCATTATCGAAGACCGCAAGTTCAAATCTGGCCCCGAAGGAAAAATTCCCCGACAAGGCCCAAGACCGGACCACATTCGCAACCCGGAATATGATCCAGCTTCCATTGACCTACCCGGACTTCAGCTTTTGGGCGACCGGCAACTGTCTTTTTTAGAGGCATGGGGCAATTCGAACAAAGACCACCTAAAAGTGGTGCTCTCGCAAACTGGTTTTTGTGGTGGGGCACATATTCATGGCAGCCTTGACAATCGGCTACATGCCGATCTAGACAGCAATGGATGGCCGCAAGCCGGGCGCAAAAAAGCCTTGGCACTTATTCAAAAAGCGGGGGCCGTACATATTGCGGGCGACCAGCACCTGGCAACGGTTATCAAACACGGAATCGACAACTTTGGCGATGGCCCATGGGCCTTTGTCGTGCCCGCCATTGTCAACGATTACTACAGCCGTTGGTGGTGGCCCGCCGATGAAAAGGCCGGCAGCAGGCCGAATATGAATACCACGCTACCCTGGACAGGCGATTACCTAGATGGTTTCAACAACAAAATAAGCATGATGGCCTATGTGAACCCAGAAAGTCCATCGAAGGGAGGTGGCTACGGCTTGGCCCGGTTCAATAAGTCGGCCAAGGAGGTAACCTTCGAGTGCTGGCCCCGAACAGTCGATGTGACCAAAGCTGATGCCCAACAGTTCGAGGGGTGGCCTATTACCGTTGCCCTGGAAAATAGATGACAGCCAGCTTGAAAATCTTGCAGAGAACAGCAATATAAATTTTGGCAAGATGGCTATCATGCAGAACATATTTAGGGTCTGCTGAAAAACTCAAGCAACATTTTGCAAGGGAATTGAATATTTGACATCGTTTCTGACCAATTTGAGTTCTATCCATTTTTTAATTTTAAAATATGGGCAACATAGTGCCACCTCGGCCAAATGGACCAAGTTGAGCACTAAGATGATACTTGCAATCCAAGATTCACTTGTGTTAGAAAGTCTGGCTTTTATTCGGTCAAGACCATAAGCGGCTTTGGCCTGTCCAAATTTTCCTTCGATCGGATTGCGTTCTCCAGGGCTTACTTGATTTGACAAGGCCTGTTTGGATGGTCTGCCGAGTGGTTTGGCTTTGAGATTAATTTCTCTTTCTTTCAGGTAGGCCCGGTTGTCACGGTTACAATATATCTTGTCGACCATGACGTTTTGAGGGTAAAACCCAAAACGTTGTTTGTACTTCTCTACACAGTCTTTTAGGCGAGTTCCTTCATTGTATGCGTCCCAACTCATGTCGTCCAAAAAAGAGGACCCATCGACCAGGGCGACATTTATCTTTGCCCCGAATTCTACGTTTGCATTCGATTTACCTCTGACAATAGGTCTCACATGTGGTTGATGGATACTTACGGTTCGATGCTCAACACTATGTGTTTTCGCATCGAACATATATTTTTGTTGGTCGTACACTTGCTGTAAAACCAACCAATATTTGTACCGGTGTTTATCGAACGGGATGGATTCGCAGTGATCCAAGGCAAGGTTTATGGATTTTATATTTCTGCCCAAGTAACCGAGCTGCTTTCGGATGGCGCTTCGGATTTCTTTTCTTGTCTTCCTTTTCTTTTGCGCTGTTCTTAGGTAATCCTTACGTGCATTTTCCCTATAATTCCTAGGTTTGGTACGCATCGGGGAGAACCCGTACACAAAGTCCAGCAACTCCTCCGATTTTTTACGTGCGTCATTGAGTATGTTCAAGTCCGTTGGATAAGCAATGTCCTGTGGACAGGCCGTGGCATCAACGATCAGTGATCCTGCGTGTGTTTTACTCTGATTTTCATTCCGTGGAGGATTATCTTCCTTATCGGAGGATTTGGACAACTCTTTACGCTTTTGGGCATCTTGTTTGATCTTCGATATGCGATCATTGATCGCGTTGATCTGCTCTAGACCAAGCTTTTTTCTGAACTCTACAAAAAGGGAAGGGTCAAATGGAGGGGTGTCACAAAAAGAAGAATACCCCAAAAAGTACTGCATATAAATGTTCTCCGAAATCTGATCGACCGTTTCACGATCATCCAGATCACACATGTGTTTGATGATGATCGCGCCTAAAACGAGCCGTGGGTCCAAATCTGGGCGACCTGTCCATTTTTCAGGAAGATACTTGCGATAGACCGAAACCAATTCATCCCAAGGTAATAAATTGGATAGCTTGACCCAGCGGTTCTCTGGATTCAAATGTCGCTCAAAAGGACTCTCAAATTCTGCCAAAACCAGCTGGTTCTGGCTCACGAATTTCGGCCGAGATGCACGACTTTTTTTATGTTTTGTCATATAACCTTGCACTTGATGTCATAAATATAGCAGTAATTGCCTATAAACACTGATGATGGGGGTTTTTCAGCAGACCCTATCATAAGCATGGAAGTACGGCTATTGTTATTGGCCGGTTTTTTCCCATTATAAGAACTTATATCCCTTTTTTGGCAGGATTAGTAAAAATGCGATTTGCCCTTTTTGTAAAATACACATTTATAGGTGCTATAGTGTGGGTTTCATTATTCCTTCTTTCCGGATATTTTTTGGGAGAAATTCCCTGGGTTAAAAATAATTATGGACTAATTTTTCTCCTACTTATTATCATCACCTTAATTCCTTTTGCAGTCACGCTATTAAGGCGAATCTCTGCAAAAAGATAAATGATAAAATTCAATAATTGAAAGTATAAATCTGTATTACTGATCTCGTAACCTCAATAGCTATCTTATCCTATTCTACTGCAATACTATTATCATCCGGTATTCTATCAATTAGCTTGTTGTACGGGTCGATGCCTGCCTTAACAGGTATTCCTTTCACTTTTATTTTAAGCTTGTGCTCACCGGCTGTCAGTTTATGTTTCTTGAGGTATAAAGGGTTGGTGCGTGTTCTACCATTGCTATCGGTATCATCTACTGCAAAAATGCCAATATCTATATAATCGCCGTTATATTTAGCAGGTGATTCCATTCCTGCGCTATCAGCATATACCTTTTGTGTGGCAATATCCACCGTTACCCAATATTCTTCTTCATTGATTTTTTCTAGTTTTGCAGCCTTAGCCCTATTTTCATAAAGGGTAATTTTCTTCCAGGTATCCTCAAGATAATAGTGCAGGCTATCCGGGGTTTTGGCCAGTAAATGACGGTACAAGTCATGACTTCCGGGAAAAGGTGGCTCGGGTTTTAAACCAAACTCCTCTGTGAAATTCTTTAAGGCGCTCACCATGGCATCCTCTCCAATAAAATCACGTAAACCATATAAAATTAGACTGCCTTTATTATACCATTGGTAAGCGCGATTGCAGTCGATAAATGTGTTTTCCTTTTTCCCTTCGTTAGATCTTCCCAAAAGATATTTATCCAATTCATCTTTTAAGAAACGTTTCATATTGTCTTTACCGTACTTGTTTTCGGTAAGGATTAAGGCGGAATATTCGGCGAGTGCCTCAGAAATTAAATTGGAACCTCGGGTACGGTTGGGTACCACTTGGTGTCCCCACCATTGGTGGGCCAATTCGTGTGCCGTTATGTAATAGGTATAATCAAAATCATTGGGGTCCTTAAAATCTGCAAGCCAACCAAAGCTTTCTGAGAAAGGTACGGTATTGGGGAAAGATTGAGCAAAGCCTGCATATCTGGGAAATTCCATTAGACGCATCTGCCGAAATTGAAAATTACTGTATGATTTTGAGAAATAGTCGAGTCCATCTTTGTAAGCCGCCATAAAACGGTCCAGATTGTAATCATGATGTGGATGATAAAATAGCTCCAAATTTACCTTTTCTCCATTGGGAAGGGTTACTTGATCCGTTTTTACCTCATAGCGCGCAGATACAATATTGAAAAAATTGTCTATCGGTGTATCCTGCACATAGTGAAAATATCGCCGATCTCCTTCCAGCCACTCTTTCTGCAAATAGCCCGGAGCTATTGCTATCTGATCAGCGGTAGTGCTTAAGGTAGCTTCAAATTGTATAAAGTCGCCGTCATCAGAAAAGAGCAAAGTCCGCAAGCCGTATGGATCATCGTGCGGAGGCAGTTCGAAATCTTTTTCGGGTAAATTATATTTCCTACGCTTTTCATCACTTTCCAATTCCAATTGGTCATTGTACCCTATTTCCGGTAATCCTCCACCCACAAAGGTACCGTTATAGACTATTTCCCTATTGTAGCCGCTGTTTACAAAACCTTTGTTTACAAGGCTGCTTACTATTTTTAAGTTTAGAGTGTCTCCGGGCATTAAAGGGTTAGGCAACGCATAAATCCGATACCATTCTTTTTCTTTTTTCTTCCCAAAGATTTGGAATTTGGGGGTGTCCAGTTTTAATGGAAAACGATAGCTCAGGGTATCGCTATTGACTAGTACACTAAAATCTGTTAATTGCTGACTGTTCAAATGTAAACTGTCTATTTGATCTGCGGTTTTATTAACCATTTTTACGTCGGCATTTACAAAAAGAGAGCGGTCATCCGGATAAATATCGGCATTCAAATTTATTGATATCACTTTGGGTTGCGCAATAAACTCGTACTGTTTTAACTGTTTTTCATAATCTGCCTGTCTTTTTTCCTGTTCTTTTACTGTAAGATAAGCATTATCGTAAACAACCTCTTTATATATGTAGGCTCCGATAAACAAGGATATCGCTAAAAAGAAATAAGAAAGTAATGTGGATTTTTCAAGCAATTTACTTTTTGCCGTTTTCCATCGATTCTTAAAACCGGATTCAGTTCCACGGCTATAAAAAATACTAAAGAATAAGATAAGGAAAAGCCCAAACGCAGTCCAATACAGGTTATACCATAAAAGCGGTTCACCAAAATGTCCAAGACCATTCATATCGGACCAAATGAAGCCTGGTTTGTATGAATAAAAGAAGAGATTAAAATCATAATCGGCAAACACTCTTAAAATAAACATAATCAGCCAAATACCGATGCTTACTGCATGGCCTGCAAATTTGTTATTGACCAAAAGGTGTACTGCAAATACCAGGAGTATCATCTGCAGATAATCGGGGAAGGTAATTAATAACGAATCTATTAAATATGCTGAAATCTCATAATTGAAATATCCTTTTAGTGTCTGAACGACCATCCCAACTAGGATGGGAATTATCGCCAAGATGAAGGCTATAAAGGCCATTCCTAAAAATTTGGAACCTATAACCACCCCGTTATTTACCGGAAAGGTGTCATTAATACTAGAGTAACCTGTACCTTTATCACGGTGCAAAGCTTCCCCTGTAAAAAAAACAATGATAATAAATACAAATAGAACATAATCAAACCCTTTGTATTCCAGCAAAATCGAGGTGGAAGGGAAAGAAGAAACGCTAAGGATTCTATTGCCAATCCAAAAATCCAGTACTAAAAAGATTAGTCCACCTAAAAGAATTGACTTAAAATAAATATCTTTTGTAACATTATTAATTTCAATTCTTGTTAGGGACCAAAGACTTTTCCATTGGTATTTCCCAGAAAAACCGGGAAGAATGGTCCTGGGAGACAATTTTCCGATAACCTTTTTATCTTTTCCTTTTATGTTCTTCGATTGCGGAGTAAGAAAGAATCGTTTAAAACTAAATCGAAAATAGGCAGCAATAAAAAACAGCGTTCCAACACCAAACCACAAAATCCTGTTCGCTAGTAAATTGCCATTTATTTGCAGCAAGAAATTATTCTTCTCAAAAGGAGTTAAGTACCTGGCCTGTATATCAAAAGAATTTAAACCAAAAGGGTCAATCAACTGCACCAAATCCTTGTTTTCGATGTCTTGAGCAAGGAAATTTGCCAAGAGGTAGCCAATAAAAATAACAATGCCACCGGAATAAATAGATTTTATATTTTTAGTAAAAATAATAAGAGCAAAAAACAGTGTTCCTGCCATCCATAAATTTGGAAGAACGAGGACAAGCCATGGTTGCAAATAATTCATTAGCTCATTGGGGCCGTAGCGCATGGCTTCTGTCCAACCCGTTGCAGGACCAATGATACTGCCCAAATAAATACCAAGTAGCGCGCCAGTAGAGATAAAAGCGAGCGTGACAAAGGAACCCCAAAATCGGCCCATAAAATAGGCTGTTTTGCTTATGGGATAGCTAAAAAGGAAGTTTCCTGTTTTGTGTTCCAAATCTCTGTAAAGTGGTACGCCCATAACCGCCGAGGCAATAAGAATACCAAATATGGAAATCAATAATTGTAGTTCAGCAATAACTACAGGGGCATTATGATATACCTTTTCGGAGGCTGGAGTACTGCCACTTGCTATTAATAGAAAAGAGATAAGCACTAAGACACCAAAATAGATGTAGGTTGCAGGTCTGGAAAAGCGATAGTTTAGTTCAAACTTAAATATACTGTAAAACATAGCCGCTGATTAAAGAGTGACAGGATCAACTTTTCTGGCAATATGGCTAAAGTAAACATCTTCCAGATCCGGAGAGGCTGACTCAAATCCATTACCGGGAGGAGTTTCACTTTCTATTCTCAAACTTAAACTTCCCTCGATCAATTTTGTAGAAATAACATTGTATTCCTCCTTGTACCTTAAAAGATCGTCTTTTACAATGGCCTTTTTATAAATTTTATCCTTTAGTTGGGCAATTCCCTCTTTTGGCTTTCCTTGCATTAATAGCTCCCCATTGCAGATAATGGCCATATTGGAACAAAGTGTGCTTACATCTTCCACAATGTGTGTAGATAGTATGACAATGGTATTTTCTCCAAGTTCGCTTAATAAATTGTAGAATCGATTCCTTTCAGATGGGTCCAACCCGGCAGTAGGTTCATCAACTATAATTAAAGAAGGATCTCCCGCTAATGCCTGTGCAATACCAAAACGTTGTCTCATACCGCCTGAATAAGTGCCAAGAGCCTTCTTGCGATGGTCATATAAATTTACTTTCTCCAATAAACTTTGCACCAAATACTTACGATCTTTACTATTGCCTACACCTTTCATTTGCGCAATATGATCTAACATGGTTTCTGCATTTATCCGTGGGTACAAACCAAAATCCTGAGGTAAATAACCCAACCTTTCCCTAACCGCCTGCTTATTCTTAATTATGTCGATATCATTTAATAGTAAAGTGCCTTCATCCGGGTCCTGAAGGGTGGCAAGGGTACGCATTAAAGTAGATTTGCCGGCTCCATTAGGACCAAGCAAACCAAACATCCCCTGCGGAATGGTAAGCGAAATATTGTTAAGTGCTTTGACCCCATTAGGGTAAGTCTTGGACAGATTGCTGATGGTCAGATTCATAATTTTCAGGTTGGTTACATTACAAACCATTAAATTAAAAAAAAAAAGAGGAAACCACATAGGGATTAGCATATTTATTCTGTTTTAGCCCCAACAACGATGCTTATCATAACGTTTGAAACCTCTGGATGATTCAGAAACATTTCTGATCAACTAAATCCTTTAATGAAACAAGAGATAAACTAAAATGCCCGCTAAATATCCAACAAGGGCTAACCATGACATATGCTTTAAAAACCAAATAAAATCAATTTTCAAAATCCCCATGGCTGCCACACCTGCCGCTGAACCAATAATGAGTATACTTCCCCCCGCTCCCGCTAGTCCAATGTCATTAAGTTAAGGTTTTTTTAAACTCCATCTTTTTGGTTTTTAGTTACTTTAGGCTTTATTCTTGATCGATATTTCCCTGGATTTCTTTCAAATTTCCGATTAGGCCTGATGG
>JBHJNU010000147.1:0-16759 GCA_050330515.1 Flavobacteriaceae bacterium
GGAAATTTTGATAGGTACAAAGAGAAAATTACGAAAGCATCTGTTGGATAAATTGGATCTACATGCCGAAAATTCGTTAAAAGAAGCAGCCGTTCTTTGGTGGAAACCGGAAATAAGGGTCAAAATGAAGGCCTATGTAGAGAGTTTTACAGGCAAAAAATAATTTATAGAAACCAAATACCGCTGCTATTATAACAAGCCAATTTTGGGCGGTACTGGCGGTAGAATTAATAAAACGAACTATTTATGAACAAACAGCTCTTATTTGTAAAAAGACCCCAAGGTGCCGCCGATGCTTCCACGTGGTCACTGGTAACCAACCCGATTCCTGAAATTGTGCAGGGTCAGATTCTTGTAAAACAACATTATGTTTCTTTAGACCCCGCTATGCGCGGTTGGATGAACGAGGGTAAATCGTACATAGAGCCCATGGAGATCGGGTCGGTCATGCGTGCCGGTTCGGTTGGTGAGGTGGTTGCTTCCAAGCATTCGAAGTTTCAGGTTGGGCAATATGTGGTGGGTACCGGAGGTGTGCAACAGTATGCGGTAAGCGACGGCAAGGGCTTTTATCAAGTAGATCCCAATATTGCGCCCTTGCCAATGTATATAGGTACATTGGGCATGCCGGGTATGACGGCCTATTTCGGTATAACCGATGTCGCCAAGGTTAAGCAGGGTGATGTGGTTTTGGTTTCGGGTGCGGCCGGCGCGGTGGGTAGTATTGTTGGTCAGGTGGCAAAGATAAAAGGGTGCACCGTAGTGGGCATTGCGGGTGGTGCCGATAAATGTAAGTATGTAGTTGAAGAACTAGGTTTTGATGCCTGCATTGATTATAAAAATGAAAATGTCGCTACCCGGTTCAAAGAGGAGTGTCCCAATGGCATTGATATTTATTTTGACAATGTGGGCGGTGAACTCTTGGATATTGCATTGACAAGGTTACGAAGAAACGCGCGTATCGTGATCTGTGGCGCAATTTCTCAATACAATAACAAAACCGCCGTAAAAGGGCCAAGTAACTATCTTTCATTGTTGGTAAACCGTGCTTCAATGACAGGGATGGTGGTATTTGATTACGCTTCCCGCTACGCCGAGGGAGCCCAGATTTTAGGGGGTTGGATGGCAGAGGGAAAATTAAAAAGTCGCGAAGACATCTATGAGGGTATAGCTAACTTCCCAGAAACCTATAACCGGCTTTTTTCTGGGGAGAAATTAGGGAAACTCGTATTGAAAGTTATGGAAGAATGAAATGCGCAAGATGCAGAATACATTTTAAACCATCGTTTTGACCGCGGTTCAGACCACATGAATATGATGAATATGTTAACTATTAACCTATCGAATTCAACGCTTGCCCAATGGAGGAGGCTTATTGATTTTGCCGAAATTCGAACCAATGGAACATTCCTGAAATAGCAATAACCATGATATCCATGTATCAAAAAATAGCAACAATAGGTTCGAAATTCATCGGAAGGCCTAAACTGTTCAAGTATGGATTTAACCTTTCACCGATGTACGGGCGAAGTACGGCCAAGATTATCAATGTTTCTCCAGATTTGCTTGAGGTCGGCATCAGACTGCCGATCAGTTATAGGAACAAGAACTACGTGAATTCCATTTTTGGGGGAAGTATGTTCGCAGCTGTTGACCCGATACCTATGGTTCAATTGATGAATTTGATCGGTGACAATTTTATAGTTTGGGATAAATCCGCAGAAATAGCATTTAAGCGGCCGGCTAGAGAACATCTCTATGCAGATTTTACCTTTACGATGGATGAGCTTGAAACCATCAAAGAAAGAGTTCGTGAAGCGAATGAAATTGAAATTGTAAAGAAGACTTCCTTAACCAATAAGGATAGAACGAAAGTATACTGCGAAGTGAGCAAGACAATTTATGTTGCCGATAAATCCTTTTACAAAAAAAAGCGGCAGCGGGCCAATTTTTAGGCTCAAGGAAAAATCTAAATCAGTTTGTAAAGAAAGACCAATGAAAGCGATCAGATGTAAGAGCTATGGCCCACCCTCGGGTTTGGTACTCGAAGAAATCGATGCCCTTAAAGCAGGTCCAAAAGAAGTGGTGGTGCAGGTGAAGGCATGCGGACTAAATTTTCCCGATACGCTTATAATTCAGGGGTTGTACCAATTGAAACCAGAACTGCCCTTCACACCGGGTAGCGATATTGCGGGCATCGTAAAAGAGGTAGGTGAAGGGGTGTCACACCTAAAAGTAGGGCAAGAAGTTTTTGGATTTGTGCCCTACGGAGGTTTGGCAGAAGAAGTCATTGTTCCTTCAAACGCCTGTTTCTCAAAACCTTCACAAATGGAATTTCCCGTGGCGGCGTCTTTTCTAATGGCCTATGGCACCTCCTACCATGCCTTGAAAGATCGAGCCCACTTAAGGCAAGGGGAAACCTTATTGGTCATGGGTGCATCTGGCGGTGTGGGTCTAGCTGCCGTGGAATTGGGCAAACTAATGGGGGCGAAAGTTATTGCCGCAGCATCTACCGATGAAAAATTGAAGTTGTGCAAGGCATACGGCGCCGATGAAACCATCAATTATAGCACACAAGATCTGAAAACCATACTTAAGGAAATGACCCGGGGCAAAGGCATAGATGTAGTATATGATCCTGTAGGAGGTGAATATACAGAGGCGGCCCTGCGGGCCATCGCTTGGAACGGCCGATTCTTGGTAATAGGTTTTGCGGCCGGGGTCATTCCTAAAATTGCATTGAACCTTCCCTTGTTGAAAGGAGCTTCCATAGTCGGCGTATTCTGGGGCGGGTTTGCGATGAAAGAACCACAGGCGAATATGGAGAATACAACGACTTTGATACAATGGTATGCCAAGGGTAAATTGAAGCCGCATATCGATAGAATTTATCCGATACATGAAACGGCGATAGCCCTTGAAGAGATGATGGGTCGAAAGGTCATGGGGAAGTTGGTGGTGGACATTTAGGGTTCCGTTAAGACATGCATAAGCAGACGATACAATAAACAATAAAAATTCTTAAAATGAGACTAAAAGATAAGGTAGCGATCGTAACAGGGGGATCCCGGGGTATAGGCCAGGCAATATCGGAACTCTTCGCCAAAGAAGGAGCCATAGTGATCATCGTTGATCTGCTTCCGCAAGGCCGGACGGTTGCCGAAGGGATCAATGCAATAGGGGGTTCTGCCGAATTCCATAGCATATCGGTTACGGATAAAGCAGCGGTAGAAGAGGTGTTTAAAATGGTGAACGAGCGGTATGGCAAAATCGACATCCTTATCAATAATGCAGGTATCACGCGAGATAAGACCCTCGAAAAAATGAGCGAGGATGAATGGGATGCGGTAATCGATGTTAACCTGAAAGGGGTGTTCCTATGCACCCAAGCGGTGGTGCCCTACATGAAGCAGATGAAATACGGTAGAATCGTCAGTGCCGCTTCTAACGTTGGTCTTAGGGGCAATTTTGGCCAGACAAACTATGCTGCCACAAAAGCGGGCGTTATAGCGATGTCTAAAACTTGGACGGTTGAATTGGGCAAGTATGGTATTACCGCGAATGCCGTTGCACCCGGGTTTACCATGACCGATATGACCGATAAAATTCCCGCGGTGCATTTTGAAACCATAAAAGCGGGCATCCCATTACAGATTGTGGCCCAGCCCATTGATATAGCCTACGGATATCTATACTTGGCTTCCGATGAGGCACGTTTTGTGTCGGGCATTTGTTTGACCATTGATGGGGGTACTTCACGATAAATAGGGTTGTAAATGGCACCACTGGAAGTAGAAGATTTAAGAGCGCTTCGGTTATGGGAAGGAAAACAACTTCCCGTAGGGCAATGGACTACCGTGACCCAAGAAATGATAAATGATTTCGCAAAGGCTACTATGGATTTTCAGTGGATCCATGTTGATGTGGCCAGGGCGACTAAATATTCCCCTTTTAAAAAACCAGTGGCACACGGTTTTATGTCACTTTCATTGCTATCAAAAATGTTGGAAGGAATGATTCGCGTAAAATCAGCGAAGATGGGGGTGAACTACGGCTTGAACAAGGTTCGTTTTCCGAGTCCGGTAGTGGTGAATAGCAATTTACGACTGACCGGAAGTATCGCTACTATCGAAGACTATGGCGGCACTGGGGTAAAGATTACATGGAACCTTACGGTTGAAATTGAAGGATCGGAAAAACCTGCATGCGTTGCGGAATTCATTAGCCTCATGTTCGAATGACCAAAACTAATCTTCGTAGTATCGGCACCTTATTTTATACGAAACGGAGCAAGGTACCGGGTGTGTTTTGTGATGTTGAGATCTCCGCAATACTTCTAAGCCTAAACTTATAGGTGAGCTTGGGTATGCAGGGTATCTGGATCTTTTGAAAATAGGCGCCTTTTGCCATAACAATTTGTATATGTTACCTGCGACCAAAAATGGATTTCAAAAAAGTGTGCGCTGCGGCCAGCATCATTACAGGCATTTAAATAGACAACTAATCTTAGTATCTTTAGTACGAAAAAATAGTTTTGAAGGGATTGATCAAACCAAAAGATGCACACATGACCACCTATACCATAACTTTAGGGGAGTTAGAATTTATTTTGGATAAAGACGATTTGAAAAGGTTCGATATCGTACCTACTGCCGATGCCGGTTTTCATGTATTGAAAGATAATAAAGCATACGATGTACACGTGCTGCATACCGATCATCACAATAAGAAAATGACGGTAGCTGTGAATGGCAATAGGTATTCCATGAAAATTGAAGATAGCCATGATCAAATGGTCAAGCAGATGGGATTATTGTCCATCGCCTCCCAAAAGATAAAGGATGTTAAAGCCCCGATGCCCGGACTAATAGTCGATGTGCTGGTTAAAGAGGGACAGGAAATTTCGGAGGGAACGCCGCTGATCGTACTATCGGCAATGAAAATGGAAAATATACTTTTGGCCCCTGCGGATGGAACCATAAAATCTGTGATGGTTGCTAAGGAAGACACTGTAGATAAGGGTCAGATTATCGTTGAAATGGAATAAGTAAGATTCCAGTGGTAGGTCTCTGCAGGTAGTTCCGAAGGAAGCGAACCTTAAAAAAGAATATACGTGATGAGGAAAATACTAGTGGCGAACAGAGGTGAGATCGCTCTTCGTGTAATGCGTACGGCCCAAAAAATGGGCATCAAGACCGTGGCCGTCTATTCAGAGGTTGATCGCTGTGCCCCGCATGTAAAATTTGCCGATGAAGCCGTTTTATTGGGGCCTGCACCATCATCGGAATCCTATCTTCATATGCAAAGGGTCATTAGTGCCGCCAAGGTGACGGGTGCCGATGGCATACATCCCGGTTACGGCTTTCTAAGCGAGAATGCTGTTTTTGCCCAAATGGTTGCCGATAATGGAATGATTTTTATTGGTCCAAGACCACATGCCATAGCGATAATGGGCAATAAGTTGGCGGCAAAGGAAGCGGTAAGGGCATATCATATTCCTATGGTGCCCGGCATCGAAGAGGCCATTACCGATGTTGCCTTGGCCAAGGAAATCGCCATTGGCATAGGATTTCCCATTTTGATCAAGGCCGCCGCGGGCGGCGGGGGAAAGGGGATGCGTGTAGTACATAGTGTAGAAGAATTGCCAGAACAAATGGATCGAGCCATAGGCGAGGCTACGGCCGCTTTTGGCGATGGTTCGGTTTTCATTGAAAAATATGTGGGCTCACCCCGTCATATTGAAATACAGGTGCTTGCCGACAATCATGGTAATGTCGTGCATCTTTTTGAGCGTGACTGTAGTGTGCAGCGAAGACACCAGAAAGTGGTGGAGGAAGCACCGTCGGCTGTTTTGACCCCTGAGATCCGAAAGACAATGGGCGAAGCTGCCGTAAAGGTCGCCCGTGCGTGCGACTATGTTGGTGCAGGTACGGTAGAATTCCTTTTGGACGAGAATTTGAATTTCTACTTCTTGGAAATGAATACGCGCCTACAGGTCGAGCATCCGGTAACAGAAATGATTACGGGTCTTGATTTGGTGGAGCAACAGATAAAGGTCGCCCGAAACGAAAAATTGGCCTTCGGGCAAGAAGACCTACATATAAAGGGGCATGCGCTAGAGGTAAGGGTGTATGCGGAAGATTCTTTAGATAATTTCATGCCGAGTATCGGCACGTTGACTACCTATAGCATTCCTAAGGGTGAAGGTATTCGTGTTGATGATGGTTTTGAGGAGGGCATGACCGTTCCTATTTATTACGACCCCATGTTGGCAAAACTGATTACCTACGGTAAAGATCGTATGGAAGCCATCCAGCTTATGATCAAAGCGATTGCAGCCTATAAAATAGAGGGTATTTCTACCACCTTGCCGTTCGGTAAATTTGTTTGTGAACATGAGGCTTTTCGATCTGGTAATTTCGATACCCACTTCGTCAAGAACTTTTACGCTACGGAAAAACTATTGGAAGAATACGGCAAAGAGAAGGAGATTGCGGCCATGATCGGCTTAAAATTGTACTTGGAGAACAGGGATGTCTTAAAAACGGCACGCGCAAATACGACCAATTGGAGGATTAACAGAGCCTGATTTTTTCGCAACTTATGACGTTGAAGCTCATGAAGAACAAGAAAGACATACTTGAAGACAAATTAGAAAGATCGCTTTTGGGCGGTGGTCAAGATCGTATTGACAAGCAGCATGCTAAAGGAAAATTGACCGCTCGCGAGCGAGTTCATTTTCTTCTGGATGAAGGCTCTTTCGAAGAGGTCGGGGCTTTGGTTACCCATAGATGTACTGATTTCGGAATGGAAAACCAAATTTTTTACGGTGATGGTGTGGTTACAGGATACGGAACGGTCAACGGAAAAAAAATATGTGTTTTCGCCCAAGATTTTACGGTATTCGGTGGGGCACTTTCTGAAACCCATGCCGAAAAAATCTGCAAGATCATGGATATGGCCATGAAGATCGGGGTTCCCGTAATCGGATTGAACGATAGTGGTGGGGCACGCATACAGGAGGGGGTTCGGTCTTTAGGCGGCTATGCCGATATTTTTCATAGAAACGTGATGTCGTCGGGGGTGATACCACAGATTTCCGCCATTATGGGGCCTTGTGCGGGTGGCGCCGTCTATTCGCCCGCCATGACCGATTTCACCTTGATGGTCGAAAACTCCAGTTACATGTTCGTGACCGGTCCAAACGTTGTAAAAACGGTGACCAATGAAACGGTGACTTCAGAAGAGCTGGGCGGCGCAATGACCCATGCCACTAAATCGGGAGTTACCCATTTGATTGCTGCGAACGATATGGAATGTATAGCGCAAATCAAAAAACTGATAAGCTATATGCCGCAGAACTGTGAAGACGTTCCTGAAATGATGCCTTTTGAAATGGCCGATGAGGTGCGCGACGTGTTGGAAACCCTGGTGCCTGAGAATGCTAACCAACCCTATGACATGCGTTTGGTCATTAACGGTATCATCGACCCCGATTCCTTTTTCGAGATCCATAAGTATTATGCCGATAACATTGTGGTAGGTTTTGCCCGTTTGGGTGGCAGAAGTATCGGTATCGTTGCCAATCAGCCCATGAGCCTTGCGGGGGTATTGGATGTAAATGCTTCGAGAAAAGCGGCCCGATTTACCCGTTTTTGCGATTGTTTCAACATTCCCCTCTTAGTATTGGTAGATGTACCCGGGTTCTTGCCCGGTACGGATCAAGAATGGAACGGAATCATTTCTAACGGGGCAAAGTTACTGTACGCTTTGAGCGAGGCGACGGTGCCAAAGGTGACCGTAATTACCAGAAAGGCTTATGGCGGAGCCTATGATGTCATGAACTCCAAACACATTGGTGCCGATTTGAACTTTGCTTGGCCGGGGGCTGAAATTGCGGTGATGGGCGCCAAAGGCGCAAGTGAGATCATCTTTAAAAAAGAGATCGATAGCGCTACTGACCCTGTTGCCAAATTACAGGAAAAGGAAGCAGCCTACGCCGAGAAATTTGCGAACCCCTATAGTGCAGCAGAACGGGGTTTCATTGATGAGGTCATCCTCCCTAAGAATACCCGTCGAAAATTGATCAAGGCTTTCAGCCTGCTTGAAAATAAAGTGGCTAACTTGCCGAAGAAGAAACACGGTAATATTCCCCTGTAAAATTCAGATAGTATTTAAGCCCATGACGATGCCCCTGGGTGATGCAAAAGAACCGAACAAACTGATGTTATACGGGTTCAAGTAAAGGTAAACCCGGTTCAGTTGGTTCGTAAAATGGAACAGTACATGTCGAACAAAAAATTATTCAGTGAGTTTCAAGAGGTTTCCAGCAAAGCATGGAAGCAGAAAATACAGGTGGATCTAAAGGGCGCGGATTATAACCAGACCTTGGTTTGGGAATCGCCAGAAGGGATCAAGGTAAAACCTTTTTACAACCATGAGGATCTTGTAGGAGCAGATGTTTCGTCTTCAAAAATGGTAGGCAGTTGGAAAATCGGACACACTATTTTCGCGGGCAACGCCACTATGGCGAACGCTAGGGCAAGGGAGTTTCTGAAAAGGGGCGTTGAGGCCATACTATTTATTGTACCGTCTGAAGAGATTGAAATCGCTACACTTTTAAAGGGAATCGATATTGAACTTGTACCGGTCTATTTTGAACTTCAATTCTTATCGTCAAACTACATAAAAAGCATTTTCGACTATTCTCAAAAAAATAGCGAACGTATCCATTTGAACATTGATATCGTGGGAAATCTGGCAAAATCAGGAAATTGGTTCCACAACCTAGAAAAAGACCATGAAACGGTATGGGATATTTTACGGTTCGGTTTTTCCCATAGTTTGAAGGTCGATACATCACTTTACCAAAATGCAGGGGCCAACATGGTGCAGCAATTGGCGTACGCCTTGGCACATGCGAACGAATACCTGAACCGTTTTGAAAACATGGTTGAGGTTAAAACGCAGCGGAGCTTGGCCATTTGCTTCAAGGTTTCGGTGGGGAGCAACTATTTTTTTGAAATCGCAAAATTGAGGGCGTTACGTCTGTTATGGAAAACATTGGCTGCTGAATACGGATTTTCGGCCCATTGTCATATCATGGCACACCCCACCGCAAGAAACAAGACGCTGTACGATTACAATACGAATATGCTACGCACAACAACGGAATGCATGTCAGCAGTTTTAGGTGGTGCCGATGTGGTCTTTAATCTGCCCTATGACGCCATGTATCACAAAACCAATGAGTTCGGGGATCGTATAGCGGTAAACCAACTCTTGGTGCTAAAGAACGAAAGTTATTTAGACAGAGTGGGCAATGCCGCCGATGGAGCGTTTTATCTCGAGACCCTCACGCGGCAATTGGCGGAAAAGGCACTGCAATTGTTTAAAGAAATAGAAAAAGCTGGGGGTTTTTTAAAACAGCTTAAAGACCATACCATTCAGAAGAAGATTAAGGAGAGTGCGCAAAAAGAGCAAGAAAGGTTCGACTCGGGCAAAGAGATATTGGTAGGGACAAATAAATATGAAAACCGGACCGATAAAATGAAAGATGATCTTGAGCTTTATCCATTTGTGAAAACAAAAGGCCGAAAAACCTTGCTAGAGCCTATTATTGAAAAACGCTTGGCAGAGGCCATGGAGCAAAAACGTTTGGATAATGAGTAGAAAAGATCTTCAAAACATAAGTTTGGGCATCGATGCCCAAAAGGCGAAGTCGGCTGTTTCTTCTGAAGGTTTCAACGTGGCCGCGAACCCTGTGGAGACCTATGTAACGGGTGAAGGAATAAGCTTGAGATCGTATTATCGCCAAGCCGATATCGATGATGCCGAACATTTGAATTTTGCGGCCGGTATAGCGCCCTATCTGCGTGGTCCTTATTCGACCATGTACGTGATACAGCCGTGGACGATTCGGCAATATGCCGGTTTTTCAACCGCCGAGGAAAGCAATGCCTTTTATCGCAGAAATCTCAAAGGCGGCCAAAAAGGGTTGTCCGTAGCATTTGATCTACCCACCCATCGAGGGTATGACAGTGACCATGAGAGGGTGATCGGTGATGTGGGCAAGGCGGGGGTGGCGATCGATTCAGTGGAAGATATGAAGCTGTTGTTCGATGGTATTCCGCTAGATGAAATGTCTGTTTCCATGACTATGAACGGTGCGGTACTTCCTATTATGGCATTCTATATTGTTGCCGCCCAAGAACAAGGCGTTACCCTAGAACAGTTATCGGGTACCATCCAAAACGATATTTTGAAGGAGTTCATGGTTCGGAATACGTATATCTATCCGCCAAAACCATCGATGCAGATCGTCTCCGATATTTTTGAGTTTACCAGCAGGTATATGCCCAAATTCAATAGTATCAGTATCTCAGGATATCACATGCACGAAGCTGGCGCCACTGCCGATATTGAGCTAGCCTACACCTTGGCCGACGGTTTGGAGTACCTGCGAACCGGTTTAAATGCCGGATTGAATATAGACGATTTCGCGCCCCGTGTCTCTTTTTTTTGGGGCATAGGGATGAACCATTTCATGGAAATATCTAAAATGCGTGCCGCCCGTATGTTATGGGCAAAACTGGTCAAGCAGTTCGAACCCAAAAACGAAAAATCACTGGCGCTGCGAGCGCATTGTCAAACCAGTGGCTGGAGCCTGACCGAGCAGGACCCCTTCAATAATGTCGCACGGACAACCATAGAGGCGGCCGCCGCTGTTTTTGGCGGTACGCAAAGCCTGCATACCAATGCCTTGGACGAGGCCATAGCGTTACCTACAGATTTTTCGGCGCGAATAGCTCGTGAAACCCAATTGTTTCTTCAAGAGGAAACGAAAATAACCAAGACGGTCGATCCTTGGGCGGGCAGCTACTATGTAGAACATTTGACCCATGAACTTGCCCAGAAAGCTTGGGGTTTAATCGAAGAGGTAGAGGCCTTGGGCGGCATGACCAAAGCCATTGAGGCGGGAATTCCGAAAATGCGGATCGAACAGGCCGCGGCCAAAAAACAGGCACGTATAGACAGTATGCAAGATGTTATTGTCGGGGTCAACAAATACCGTTTAGACCAGGAAGATGAACTTCACATTTTAGAAATAGACAACCAGCAGGTGCGAAAACAACAATTGGAGCGGCTGGTCGCTATCAAGAAAGGCAGAAATGCAAATTCCTTGAAGGCGGCATTAGATCGGTTGACGCAGGCGGCTAAACAAAAAATGGCCTTCACAAACGGCGAAAAGCCACGTTCGGGTTATCAGGATGAATATAATTTATTAGCTTTAGCCGTAGAAGCAGCTAAATTAAGGGCAACATTGGGCGAGATCAGTGCTGCACTTGAAACAGCCTTCGGGCGCCACAAAGCGGAAATAAAATCGTTTACAGGAGTGTATTCCAAGGAAATAAAGGACGACGAGAGTTTTAAAAAGGCAAGGGAACTGGCCGATATCTTTGCTGAACAAGATGGGCGTAGACCGCGCATTATGATCGCAAAAATGGGCCAAGATGGGCACGACCGTGGGGCCAAAGTTGTTGCTACCGGTTATGCCGATCTAGGCTTTGATGTAGATATTGGTCCGCTTTTCCAAACCCCGGAAGAGGCTGCCAAGCAGGCGGTTGAAAATGATGTGCATATTTTGGGGGTCTCATCGTTAGCAGCGGGGCACAAGACACTTGTGCCAAAAGTAATCGAAGCACTCAAGAATTATGGCCGGGAAGATATTATGGTTATCGTGGGCGGTGTGATTCCTAAACAAGATTATCAATATTTGTTCGATGCTGGGGCGGTAGCCATTTTCGGGCCCGGATCAAAGATCAGTGATGCCGCAATACAGATTTTGGAAATATTGATCGATTAACGATTTAGTTTGATTTCCGCAAATTGATCAAGGGATGTATTGATTCTATTACTGTGTTTCATGGCCTGTGAATGGCGAACAGACATAAAGCGTCATAATCATTGCAGGGAAATAAGGAAGATCGCCTCGCCGTCTTTTGAAATAGAAATGCTACAAAACCAAACTACCGGCAAGTTGTTTTAAAATGATCTCTGAAAGCTTGGCTTGAAAGTTAGCATTGCTGTGGCGCACTTTGGCATTGATGTAATTGAGTTGGGCGGTTCTGAACTCGATGGTAGGGATGGTGCCTATCCTATATTTTTCTACGGTAATATCTAGATTCTCTTTGGCGATCAGTTCGTTGTTTCCTTCTAATTCGATAAGACTGATGTTGGTTAAATACGTTTGGTACGTGGTGCCTACCAATGACATGATCTCTTGTTCTTGCACTGCAATGGCGACTTCGGCATTTTCCACTGCTATTTTTCCCATTTTCTCATTTCTATTCTGATTGAAGCCACTGAATAGGTTCAAGGTCGCCCCAAAACCGTAATTGAACCCACTTGAGCTTGATCTGGTCGCAAAACCAAGGTCTGACTCTGTTTGTCCTAAATTATATCCTGTTGTGGCGAAAACCGTTGGGTAACGTGCCGCTTTGATCTGTTTTAATTGCAGTTCGCTAATTTTTTTGCTGATCTGTTCGGCCTGCAACAAGGGGTTTTCAATCGCTACCTGGGTCTCTAGCTCTGGCAAGAGCAACTTTTTGTCCACAAAAATCTCGAGGGCCACTTCAAAATCGGTTTTTAGGTCACGCGCCAAAAGTTCGTTCAGCTGGATCTTGGTATTGGCATACAGTTCTTGTTGCCGTTGCATGAGGGTGAGGTCGGTATTCAGATCTACCTGGGCATTCAACACCTCCAATTTGGAGGCCTTACCAATGGTAAATCTGTTTTGCGC
Organism: Flavobacteriaceae bacterium; assembly: GCA_050330515.1. GTDB lineage: Bacteria > Bacteroidota > Bacteroidia > Flavobacteriales > Flavobacteriaceae > Maribacter_C. The sequence goes on from JBHJNU010000147.1 coordinate 12,800, forward strand.
CAGTTCAACACGTTGTTGTGAAAGGAAAATGGTGCTATCCAATGCGGCCAGCTGCTGTTGTTGCTGTACCAGGTCATAATAGGTGATCATGACCTCGCCTACGGTGTTCAGAATAACCTGCTTCAGTTCTGCTTCTCCTAATTTTTTGGTTTCCTTTAGTTGATCAAAATTGGCGAACATGCGAAATCCATCAAAAATAGTCCAGTCTAGGGCAACACCGTAGTTCAAACTATTGTTACGCGCATTATTGCGTTCTACCTCTGAGCCGTCAGAACGTATCTGCGATAGATTTTGAATACTATTGTCGTCGGTAATGCGGGCCTCTAAAATGGGTAGCATACCTGCATTTGCGGCATTGGCGGAAAGCGCATCGATTTTAAGGTCGTTCGCTGCCATTCGAATTTGGTAATTGTTCTCCATGGCAGTTTCCACGGCCTTTTCTACCGTAAGCACTTCTTGCGCGAAACCGATTTTTGATGAAAGTAAAAAACCAGCAAGAACGCCAATGTAAATTTGTAGGTTCATACTAATTCGTTTCAAGAACTTTAAACTCTGGCCGCTGCACTTTTTCCCTAGACCAAAGTACGTAAAGGGCCGGAATGATGAATAGAGTAAGTACTAGTGAGAATAAGGTTCCTCCTATAATCACAACACCCATGCCTATTCGACTAGTAGAAGCCGCACCCAAAGACAGGGCAATCGGCAGGGCACCTAGTGCTATGGTTAAACTGGTCATTAAAATGGGGCGTAAGCGAGACTCCGAGGCCATTAAGATCGATTCCGATTTTGACCAGCCTTGTTCCCTTAGTTGATTGGCAAATTCTACGATCAATATGCCATTTTTGGTCACTAGGCCTATAAGCATAATGGTGCCGATCTGGCTGAAGATGTTCCAGGTTTGCCCGAATAACCATAACGAGAACATGGCCCCGGCTACGGCCATGGGTACGGTTAAAATGATAATGAACGGATCAATAAAACTTTCGAACTGTGCTGCCAAGATCAAAAAGATCAGCAGTAATGCGAGACCGAAGGCGAACAGGGTATTTGAACTACTTTCAACAAAATCGCGAGACTCTCCACCTAAATCGGTAGTAAAGGTCTCATCAAGAACCTTTTCTTTAATCGCTTCCATGGCGTCTATGCCATCACCCATACTTTTGCCCGGCGCAAGATTAGCGGAAACGGTGGCCGACATGTAACGGTTATTGTGAAAAAGTTGAGGGGGACTACTGTGCTCTGTGGTTTGCACAAGATTGTCAAGTTGAATGAGAAGACCATCTTTGTTTTTCACGAAAATGGAGGTAAGATCCGCTGGGGCATTTCTATCGGACTTGTCAAACTGGCCAATTACCTGGTACTGTTTTCCATTCATTAAAAAGTATCCAAAACGTTGACCGCTTAAAGAGAGTTGCAGGGTCTGGGCGACATCCAATACGGATACCCCCAGGCTTTCCGCTTTTTCCCGATCAATGGTAACATAGAGTTCGGGCTTGTCGAATTTCAAGTTGACATCAACGAACGAAAAAGTAGGATCCTTTTCGGCCTCTTGCATAAAAAGTGGAATCTTTTCTTCGAGTTTTTGGAAATTCTGGGCCTGTATGATGAATTGAATAGGCGGACCTCCCCTGCGGTCTACCGATATTGTGGGCTTTTCAGAAACGTTCGATTTACCCCCAACATAGGCCTTGGCCCATCGGCCAAGGTCATTCGCGATTTCCTTCTGACTCCTGTCCCTTTCGCTAGGGTCTACCAAAGCTATATTTGCGCGACCGCTGTTGACCGATGAGCTACCGAACCCTGGTGAGGTTAGAACCAAACTAACTTTTTTCTCAGGAACCGAATCATTGATCAGCTCCGTCAAGTCGGTCATTAAGCGATCCATATAATCGTACGAAGAACCTTCGGGGGCAGAAACGTTCAGGCGAACAAAACTTCGGTCATCATAGGGTGCCGTTTCTTTTTGAAGCAAGTTGTAAAAAAGAACGATAAGACCGATGCAAGCCAATAAGATGGGAAAACTCAGCCATTTTCGATTCATAAAGACCCGAAGGGAGGTCGCGTACGATTCGTTCATTTTCAAAAAATACTTTTCAGTCAAATGATAGAATTTCGATTGTTTCTGTTTTCCCGGCCGAATCAAATAGGCATTCAACATTGGGGTCAACGTCAATGACACGAAAGCGGATACCAGAACCGCCCCCCCGAGAACAACCCCAAACTCCCTAAACAGCCTGCCGACAAAACCTTCAAGGAATATTACCGGTAAAAATACCGCGGCAAGGGTAACGGAGATGGAAATGACGGCAAAGAAAATCTCTTGAGAGCCTTTGATAGCGGCCTCAATAGGGTTCATACCTTCTTCAACCTTTTTATAAATATTCTCGGTCACTACGATACCATCATCAACCACTAGGCCCGTGGCCAAGACGATGGCCAAAAGTGTTAGAACATTTATCGAATATCCGAACATCCACATGATAAAAAAGGTGGCTATCAATGATACCGGGATGTCGATCAAGGGTCGAAGTGCCATAGACCAGTTTCTAAAGAAAAGGAAGATGACAAGGATCACCAAAATGATCGATATCAATAAGGTTTCTGCTACTTCGGTAACGGCTTTTCGAACAAAAACCGTGTCATCAATGACCAAATTCAGCTTAAACCCCTCAGGTAAATCTTTTTTTAGCCTTTCGTATTCAAGGTAAAAGGCATCGGCAATTTCCAAATAATTACTGCCTGGTTGGGGCACCACTGCAATGGCGACCATAGGTTGGCCTGAATCGCTCATTTTGGTCTCCATGTTCTCGCCCTCCAAAGAGGCGTTGCCGATATCGCTTAGTCGTACCAGTTTTTCGTCTTCGGCCAGAATAATGATGTTATTGAAGTCGTCCTCGGTATTGAGGTTGCCAATGGTTTTCACCGTTAGTTCGGTATTGTCTCCCGTAAGCTTGCCTGACGGAAGTTCTACGTTCTGCGCGAGCAAGGCCGTACGTACATCTGCCACCGTTAGACCGTACGAAGCTAATTTCAGGGGGTCTATCCATAAACGCATGGCATAGCGGCGTTGCCCCCAAATCTGAATGCTGCTAACACCTGGTATGGTTTCAATGCGCTGACCGATAACATTCTCTGCATAATCGGATAGTTCTAGAATGTTTTTACCATCACTTTGCACCGTCATGGATAAAATTCGATCCGCATCGGCATCTGATTTCGAAACTACCGGCGGAGCGTCTAAATCATCGGGTAAACCCCTAGCTATAATTCCCCCCAAAAATAGGACAGTAAGTTAAGTTTAATTTTTAATCTAAATTTACTGTATTATGACACGAAGGAAACACACATCGAAATTCAAGTTCAAGGTGGTGCTGGAGGCGCTATCGGAACGTTTTACCATCCAAGAGTTGGGCAGGAAGTATGATATCCACCCGGCACAGATAACGACTTGGAAGACCCAGTTCTTAAAGAACGGTGAGGGCGTTTTTGACAATAAGGCAAAGGATTCCAAGACCGAGGCCGAGGAAAGGGAGGAGCGTTTCCTCAAGACCATCGGGCAACAGAAAATGGAAATCGATTTTTTAAAGAAGGCCTCATCATGAGTAAGTCCTTAAAGCAAAGAAGGGAACTGGTAGATAGGAATTCCAAGCTGAGCATAACACGCCAGTGCGAGCTTTTGGAGATCCACCGCAGTGGGGCGTATTACCGTCCAAAACAGGAGACCGACCTGAATCTGGAACTGATGCGCCGGATCGATGAAAAGCACATGTTGCACCCTTGGCTCGGCGTCCCCCGTATGGTTACCTGGCTCAACCGTGACATGGGGTACTGCATCAACAAGAAGCGCATTGAGCGGTTGTACAGGCTTATGGGCATATCGGCCACTGGCCCGAAGCCCAACACCTCCAAGAAAGGAAAGGGAGAGCTGCACAGAATCTATAAATACCTGTTGAGAAACCT